>JAFSYO010000004.1 GCA_017449925.1 Stomatobaculum sp. | reverse complement strand
GCAGCTTCCGCGGCGACCACCGCAGCAGCGGCGGAGACCAAGGCCGAGGAGAAGAAGGCTGAGGAGACCAAGGCTGAAAGCAGCGTCCAGGCAGCGGACAGCGAGATCCACATCGGACTTGTGAACCCGCTTTCCGGCGACAACGCCCTGTACGGCGTCGACCAGCAGCGCTCCATGACCATGGCCTTCGAAGAGATCAACGCGGCAGGCGGCGTGAACGGCGCGAAGCTTGTTCTTGACGAGTACGACGACCAGGGCGATCCCCAGAACTCCGCCCGCGGCGCCCAGAAGATGGCGGACGATGAGAATATCGTCGCGATGGTCGGCTCTTCCCTGACTTCCTGCACCCTGGCGATCGTCCCGATCATCGACGACGCCGGACTGGTGGAATGCGTCGTTTCCTCCAGCTCTCCGTCCCTTGCAAAGTGCAGCGATTACTTCTTCCGTATGGCAGTGCAGGATGCGCAGGTCGGCCCGCAGATGGCTAAGGCGATCCTGAACAAGGGCTACAAGAAGATCCTGGTCCTGTTCTCCAACAACGACTATGGCAAGAACCTGGGCGGAAACCTTGTGCTGTATGCGAAGGACAACGGCGGCGAGATCGTCGACGAGATCGAGTACAATGCAGCTGACCAGGATTTCAGCGCCATCGTCACCAAGGTCAAGAGCGCGGAGGCGGAAGCCATCGCTATCTGCGGAACCGTCACCGACTCCTCTCTGCTGATCAGCCAGATGGCACAGCAGGGTGTCGAAGCTTACATCATCGGCGCTACCTCCCTCTACAATACGCACGCGCTTGAGATCGCGGGCGATGCCCTTGAGGGCGTGGGCTGCGTCAGCGTTTACATCTCCACAAACCCGGATGAGAAGGTCCAGGAATTTGTGAAGAAGTACCAGGACAAGTACGGCGAGACCCCGGACGCATTCGCAGCCATGGGCTACGACATGGGTTACGTCCTTGCAGCAGCTGCCGACAAGGCGATGCAGGCGAACAACGGCGTGGTGGACCGCGAAGGCATGAAGACCGGTATGGAGCAGACCGATTACGAGGGCGTCACCGGCCACGTTACCTTCACCGAGGACAACGAGTGGGAGCGCGACTATCTGACTCTGATCGTCAAGGACGGCGAGTTCATCCTCGACAGCAACTAAAGATATCAGCTTCTGACCCGAACACAGAAACATATACGTTGTTTTAATCAGTAAGAGTTTACAATCCACTTATGGAGCGCAGGCTGCCGTGTCAGGTCCGGACCCATTCCGGACCATACGGCGCGGCAGTCCCGGCTCCGGAATAGTGAGTTTCCGGGGACAGACCCCGGATCTCCGGGGGAATGCTTATGGCAGTAGTGATTCAACAGATCATAAACGGACTGGCGACCGGCGGCATCTACGCGCTGATCGCGATCGGCTGGACCACGGTGTTCGGCATTGTAGGAATCATCAACTGGACGCACGGAGAGGTCTACATGCTCGGTGCGTATACCGGATTTTTCCTGACGACCTTTGCGCACATGTCCCTGCTCCCCGCACTGCTGATCTCCATGGCAGTGGGCGCCGTTGCGGCGATGCTTCTGGACCAGTTCGGATATGTCCCGCTGAGGAAAAAGGGAACCCTGGCCAAGTCCGGCTTCATCACTGCCCTCGGCCTTTCCACCCTGGTGCGCTACTCCGCCAACGCGGCTTTCAGCGCAGACCCCAGGGTCTACCCGCAGCTTATGGATTACAAGCTTGTCACGCTGTTCCGTATCGGGGACACGGACATCACCATGAGCTCCATCCATCTGAGCATCCTGGTGGGATCCCTCATCATCATGGCGATCCTGCAGCTCTTTTTCACGAAGACTCTCGTCGGCAAGGCCATGATGGCCGGCTCCCAGGACATGAAGACCCTGGGGCTGATGGGCGCGGACTCCGAGATGCTGATCAAGGTGACCTTTGCCATCAGCGGCGCCCTGGGCGCGGCAGCCGGATTTTTCATGGGCACACTTTACACGATCTTCCCGACCATGGGTGCGCTGGCCGGCCTGAAGGGCTGGGCCTGCGCGATCCTCGGCGGGATCGGAAGCATCACCGGCTCCCTGGTGGGCGGCCTGCTGATCGGGATCGCGGAGGACATCACCTCAGGGCTCATCTCCACGGGCTACAAGGACGCGATCAGCTTCGCCATCATGATCCTGGTCCTCCTCATCAAACCCACCGGACTCATGGGCTACACGTTCGAAGAGAAGGTCTGAGGAGGGAACCATGACGAAAAAGAAAAGCGAATGGTTCTTCGGTCTCAGCGGAAAGGCGACTTTCCTGATCTCCCTGATTCTGGTCCTGGTTTTCTGCTTCCTGGACCAGTTCATTCCGGGAGAGACTCCGGTGATCCCGAACTTTGTGAAATACATTGCAGTCAACGGTCTGATCTACGCAGTCGCGAGCCTGGGCATCAATTTCTATTCCGGCTATCTCGGGGAGACCTCCCTGGGACACGCCGCCTTCTACGGTCTGGGCGCCTATTTCAGCGGCTATCTCACCACAGCCATGGGTTTTAATTTCTGGCTTACCATTCCCATCGGCATGCTGGCCGCGGCGCTGGCGTCGGTGCCGGTGGCCCTGGCGGGACGCCGCGTCAAGGGCTCCTTCATGGTGGTCATCACCTACGCTTTCTGCGAGATCCTCCGCTACATCGTGATCAATACGGACGAACTGGGCGGGACGGCCGGCATCCCCGGCATCCAGGCCCCGACCATCCTGGGGACAAAGATCACCAAGCTTCCGTTCCTTCCCTCCAACAAGGACGGATATATCCTGATCCTTTACGCCATCGTGGTTTTTCTCGCCTACTTCACCTGGAGATTCGTACACTCGAGACAGGGGTACGCTGTCCAGGCGATCCGGCAGGACGAGATCGCCGCGCAGGCGATGGGAATCGATGTCCGCGGCTACCGCCTGAAGGTCATTCTGATCTCCGCTGTCATCTGCAGCGTGGCGGGCAGCTTCTACGCTGCTTTCGCGAACCTGGCGGATCCCAGCATGCTGTCCGCGACGCTTTCCATCAGCATTTTCACGATGCTGGTCGTCGGCGGAAGAAGAAGCATCCCGGGCGCGATCCTGGGCGGCTTCGTCGTCGTGATCCTGCCGGAGATCCTGAGAGGCGTGCAGGGGATCCTGGGACTGCCCTTTGATCCCTGGTACATTCTTTACGGCCTGATGCTGATCCTGATCATGCGCTTCCGCCCTGAAGGCATTATGGGCGAGAAGGAATGACGAAAGGAGGAGACCGGAATGGGTGAAGTACTGCTTGAGACAAGGGCTCTTACCAAGCATTTTGGCGGCATTATTGCGAACGAAAAGATCGATTTCAATATCAACCGCGGGGAGATCGTGGCGATCATCGGGCCGAACGGCTCCGGGAAGACCACCTTCTACAATCTTCTGACGGGGATCACCCCCATCACCTCGGGAAGCGTCTTTTTCGAGGGAGAGGACATCACGCGGAAAAAACCGGAATACATCACGAGACTCGGCATCTGCCGCACCTTCCAGAACATCCGCCTCTTCGGGGAAATGTCAGCCCGGGAGAACCTGGTGGTGGGTCGCCACTGCCGGACCTTCTGCGGCATGCTGGACGCGCTGACAGGCTCGAAGCGGCAGAAAGAGGAAGAGAAGAAGTGCTGCGAGATCGTGGAAAAATGTCTCGAATATGTCGGACTGGCGGACCGGGAGAACTGGAAGGCAAGGAACCTGCCCTACGGTATGCAGCGGCGCCTGGAGATCGCCAGGGCCCTGGCCACGGAGCCGAAGCTGATCCTGCTGGATGAGCCCGCCGCCGGCATGAACCCGAAGGAGAAGGACGAGCTCCTGGACATCATCAGGAAGCTTTCCGGAGACGGATATTCCATCATCCTCATCGAGCACGCCATGCGCGTCGTCATGAACATCGCGGAGCGCGTCGTGGTCTTTGATCACGGCCAGAAGATTGCCGACGGACTGCCGGAGGAAGTGCGCAATGACCCCACGGTCATCGAAGCCTACCTCGGCAAAGGCGCGTCGGCGGACGGGAAGTAAAAACTGGACCGGAACGCGGCAGATAAAACAGGAAAAAGGAGGCAGCCAATGGTACTGCTCAAGGTCGAGAAGATCAATGTCCACTACGGGAACATCCACGCCCTCCGGGGGGTGGACCTCAGGGTGGAGGAAGGTGAGATCGTTTCTCTGATCGGCGCCAACGGGGCGGGAAAAACCACCCTCATGTCCGCCATTATGAACCAGCTGCCCCTGTCGGGAGGAGAAGTCTTCTTCCAGGGCAAAAGCCTGAAGGGCGTGAAGACCGCGCAGATCGTGCGGGACGGAATGACCCTGGTTCCGGAGGGAAGAAGAGTGTTCCCCCGGAGCAGCGTCCAGGACAACCTTCTGCTGGGCGGCTACGCCCGGGCAAAGGACAAAAAAGGCATTCAGGAAGACCTGGAACGGATCTACGACATGTTCCCGCGGCTGAAGGAACGGTACCGCCAGCTGGCAGGCACCCTTTCCGGAGGCGAGCAGCAGATGCTGGCCACGGCCCGGGCTCTGATGAGCCGTCCGAAGATGCTTCTGCTGGATGAGCCCTCCATGGGGCTGGCCCCCATCATCGTGGACCAGGTCTTCGACACAGTTGTAGAGATCAACAAGAGCGGCACCACGGTCCTGCTGGTGGAACAGAACGCGAACCAGGCTCTCCGCATCGCGAAGCGCGGCTACGTGATCGAGACCGGGGAAGTGGTCTTGGAAGACAAGGCGGAGGTCCTGATGCAGAATCCCCAGGTGAGAGAAGCATATCTGGGAGCTTAAGTTATAAGAGAAGCATATCCGGAAGCGTAACTGAATAAAGAAGCGGTAAAGAACTGCAAGACAATGAGGTCGGGTAAAAGGTCGCTCAGTGCGGCCTGTTTAACCCGGCCTTTTATATAAACATCAGACATATCTGTATAATCAAAATACATAACTCGAAGACACATCTAAAACTAAATAACCCGCAG
The DNA here is from genome assembly GCA_017449925.1 of Stomatobaculum sp. Next base: position 16,448 of record JAFSYO010000004.1, on the reverse strand, counting down.
ACATATCCATTAAAAACGTAACCCGCAGGCATGGCCTTTAAAAATGGGAGGTTTCTCATGGGATACAAAGTGTTGATAACTGAGAAGGTAGATGAAGTTGGACCTGACCTTCTGAGAGAGCAGGGATATGAGCTTGTTTACGGAACCGGACCTGAGGAAGAGACCCTCATCCGGGAGTGCGCGGACTGCGACGGAGCTCTGACGAGGAACGGAAAATTCACCGCCAGAGTCTATGACGCGTGCCCGAAACTGAAGGTAGTCTCGATGCACGGCGTCGGCGTCGACGGGATCGACGTGGACGAAGCCACGGCCCGGGGCATCCAGATCTGTAACGCGGGAGAGTCCAATCAGAACTCGGTGGCGGAATATGCCATCGGCCTCATCCTCATGCTGGCAAAAAAGACCATCACTTACAACAGCGGAACCAAGGGAAATGAAATGAGCGTCGTCCGGAAGATCTACGGCAGTGATGTCAACGGAAAGATCCTCGGCATCATCGGCATGGGAAAGATCGGCACCCGGGTGGCGCGGATGGCCAATGGACTCGGCATGAAGGTGCTGGGCTACAGCCGAAGGATTTCAAGGCATGAGAAGACGGACTACGGATGGCTGACCCCGGACATGGAAGAAGTGATCTCCCGGGCGGATTTCCTGTCCCTCCACCTGCCGGGCAACTCCTCCACGAAAAAGATCCTGAACGCTGAGCGCATGTCCCTCATGAAGCCCACGGCCTTCCTCATCAACACCGGCCGGGGAGAAGTGATCGACGAAGCCTGCCTGATCAGGATGCTTCAGGAAGGAAAACTGCAGGGCGCGGCCCTCGACGTGTTCGAAGGCAACCTGCCGAGCCCCGACAACCCCCTTCTCAAAATGGACAATGTCATCTGCACGCCCCACACGGCGGCCTTTACCAAAGAGGCGCTGGAGCGCATGTCCTACCAGGCAGCCCTGGGCATCCTGGAAGTCCTGGAAAAACGTCCCGTGACCTTCGCTGTGAACCGGCTGGAGACCACGGTCTCCGACGATGAGACCATCCGGGAAGTCATGCGGGTGTTCAAACACGAATTCAACTACAAATAATAGTAACTGTTCAGCACCTCAGAACATAAGGAGAAGCGTATGCGTATCAGAGTGCACGGCGTCCAGCCGGACGAGCTGGACGTATACAGAAAAGCGGAACAGGACTACGGGTTCACCTTTGAATTCCGGGAAGGTCCCCTGACCGCGGAGATCGCCGAAGAACTGGAAGGATTCGAGGCAGTCATCTTCCTCACGAACTCCCGGATCACGGAGGAGGTCGCGGAGATCCTTGCGAAGAAAGGCGTGAAGTACCTGGCCGCCCGCTCCGCAGGCACGGACCACGTGGATCCGGAAGCGGTGCGGAAAAACGGCCTCAGGCTCTGCAGCGTTCCCTACTACGCGCCGGAAGCCATTTCCGAACACACGGTGATGCTGGCCCTGATGATCCTCAGGAAATTCAAAAAGATCTCTGCCCGGGTGACCGCGGGCGATTACACCATGCCGGGACTTCGCGGGTGCCAGCTGGGAGAAATGACCGCCGGTGTATTCGGGTCCGGCAGGATAGGCCGCACCACTATGCAGATCCTGAAAGGCTTCGGATGCAGGATCCTCTGCTACGATCCCTTCCAGAACGAAGAGGCGAAGAAACTCTGCACCTATGTGACCAAGGAAGAACTCCTGAAGGAAAGCGATATCGTCTTCCTTCACTGTCCACTGACCCCGGAGAATGAGGGCCTGATCGGCGCAGAAAGCATTGCCCTTATGAAGGACGGAGCCTATCTCGTCAACACCGCCAGAGGAGGCCTCGTGGATGCGGCAGCGGTGCTTACGGCTCTGAAGGATGGGAAGCTTTCAGCATTTGCCTTTGACGTGGTGGAAGGCGAATCCGCCTTCGTCCGCAAGAAAAAGACTTTTGAAGAGATCAATGATCCTGTGTTCGAAGAGCTCCTCGGAATGGAGAACGTGGTGTACACCCCCCACGTCGCCTTCTACACCGACGGCGCCATCCGCAGTATGAACGAGGTGACCCTCCGGAACCTGAAGGAATTCGAAGATACAGGTGATTGCAGGAATGAAATAAAGTAGTGTCGGAAAGTTCCGAAAGATAGTAATAAGGGAAACAACAGGATCAAAGTGAATATAGGGAGGTAATAAGATGAAACAGGCGGCATCAGAGAATGCGGCAGGTCTTCAGCCGTCGCTCATCCGTACAGTACTGGACCGGGGAGCTGCCTTGAAGGCAGAAGGAAAACCCCTCATCTCACTGAGCGTGGGAGAACCTGACTTCCCGACCCCATTCCCCATCCGCGAGGCGGCCAAAAAGGCCCTGGACGACGGATGGACCCATTACGGCTCTAACCGGGGCGCGCCCGGCCTCAGAAAGATCATCGCAGGACAGCTTGAAAAGAACACCGGCGTATCCTATGACCCCAACTGGGAGATCATTGTTACCTGCGGCGGCGCGGAGGCCCTGAATAACGCGATACTCGCTTTCGTCGGCACGGGAGATGAAGTCATCATCCCGACTCCGGCATTCGTGAGCTACAAGAACCTGACAAAACTTGCGGGCGGCGTTCCGGTGCTGATTCCTCTGGACCCGGAGAAGGGCTTTCAGCCGGATCCGGATGAGATCGAGCGCTGCATCACCCCCCGCACGAAAATGCTCGTCCTGAACAACCCCAACAACCCCACCGGTGCGGTCTACAGCAGGGAAGCTCTGGGGAAGATCGCAGAGCTGGCTGTCAAACACGACTTCCTGGTGCTCTCGGACGAGATGTACTCAAGACTCGTGTACGACGGCACGGAATTCGTGTCTATGGCCTACTTCCCAGGTATGCGGGAGCGTACCATCATCGTGAACGGCTTCTCCAAGACTTACGCCATGACAGGATGGAGACTGGGCTACCTTGCAGCACCCAAAGTCCTCGCTGACGTTATCATCAAAGTCCACCAGTATTCCACCACCTGTTCCCCCACTTTCATCCAGATGGGACTGGCAGAAGCCCTGGAAGACCCGGAGACGGAGAAAGAGACCTGCGCAATGATCGAAAGATTCGCCGCCCGGCGGAAACTTCTCCTTTCCCTCGTCGCAGATGTGCCGAAGGTCAGACCCATCAAACCCATGGGTGCCTTTTACCTCATGCTGGATGTCTCCGGCACCGGCCTGGACGGCATGACCTTTGCCATGCGCCTCCTGGAGGAGAAATTTGTGGCCACCGTCCCCGCCGTCGGCCTCGACGAAGCCAGCGGAAACTTTATCCGGATCTCCTACGCAGCGGCAGAAGAAAACATCAAAGAAGGCATCGCAAGGATGAAAGAGTTCGTAACAAGCTTATAATGATCTGCAAAAAGTATAGAGGGAGGAGCGGTATGACAGGAAACAGCGAACTTCATATCATGCAGGCCATGCAGGACAGCGCCCCCGGATTGAAGGGAGGATACACGACCTACGGACAGGACATCGGCATTCTGATGATGCGGACCGTCTTTCCGCGTCTTCTGGGCGATATCGGCAACGCCAGAAGCTTCCGCGTGCCGGTGCGCTACCGCATCGTCGATGTGGATCCCCTGAACCTGACAGAGAAAAATGCCGCCAGCCAGCTGATCCGCCCGTTTATTGAAGCGGCCCAGGAACTTGAGCGGGAGGGCTGCCGGGCTATCACTACAAGCTGCAGCTTCCTCGGCGGCTTCCAGCGGCGCCTCGCCGACGCGGTGCACGTCCCGGTGTTCACGTCCACCCTCCTGCTGGTGCCCATCGTCTACAACATGCTGAACAAGGACCTGAAAGTCGGGATCCTGACAGAGAGCGAAGACATCCTTCCGGAAGCTTACTTCAAGCAGGCTGGATGGTCCTCCCGGCAGATCCCCATCTGCGTCACCGGACAAGCCCAGGACTCCGCTTTTTCGAAGCTCATCATCGGCGACAATGCGGAAGGGAACCGCAGACAGATCCTGGAATGCATCACGGAAATGACGGAGCGGCACATGCAGGAACACCCCGACACCGGCGCCCTGGTGCTGGAATGCACCAACTACGCTCCCTTTGCCGGGCTGATCCGCGCCATCTCCGGCGTCCCGGTCTTCAGCATCATCGATCTGGTCGATTTCATAGACCGCAGTCTGAATCCGCCGGAGTACAGATGACCTACACCTGCCGGCCGGCAGTCTTGACCAGAAACGTTCCCCCGCTTACAAAAGCGGGGGTATTTTTGCATGGCAGCTAAAAATAGAACAGGGGTCACTCGGAATTCTGAAAAACATTATAATGTTAACGAAAGTGATATATAATAAGTCATATAGCAATTCAGTACTGCCATTTTTTTCTGAAAGGAGAAAGATAGTATGAAAAAGTATTGTACGCTGTTATTGGGACTTGTAATGGGGATGCTCATGGCTGCCTCAGTATATGCGGCCGGCTGGCAGTGGGATGCGAATGGCTGGTGGTATCAGAGAGACGACGGTTCCTGGCCTGCGTCCGCCTGGGAAAAAATCGACGGAGAGTGGTATTATTTTTATGACAACGGGTATATGGCGCATGATACTATGATCGATGGCTGTTATTATGTCGATGCGGCCGGAGCTTACGTAGAAGGAGCACAGGAGGCTTCAATAAGCCCGGTAGGAACCTTCGACCTTAATGGACAGCTTATCCCTACTATGCCGGAGATATACCCTAACGGTTATTATGATTCTATCACTATCAGCAGGGGTAATGACGGAGTTTACAGGTTCACCCATATTAATGGCAGACATCCTGGCTCTGCGATGATCGAATATATTGTGCCGAATGTATGGATAAGATATACGTCAAATTATAAGAATTCAGTTGACGAAACCGGAGCTTTTCTCTATGACGGAAACAACATAATCCGCCTGAGAGTAGATAATTCATATGAAGAGCTCATTTATATCCGCGAGTGGAACTGATAAAGTGTAAGGCAGCTGTGTAATTATTGTGTATTTTTTCACCAATTATTGCAGATTATGAAGAATATTCACTAATCAATATGCCCAATTTGTGTTAAGCTATTACCAGAGAATGCATTGAGCTCTGCCTGTATTATCCATTAATTCTTTAGAAAAGGAGAACAGCTATGGCAAGAAAGTATTCACTGGCATACCTCACCATCCCGGGAGTCAACCCCATGGACCAGATCCGCATTGCGAAAGAGTGCGGCTATGATTTTGTGAGTTTAAGAACCATTCCGATGCATCTGCCCGGCGAGCCGGAGTTCCTTCTGGACAAGGATCCGGAGCTCTTCGCAGCTACCAAGGCGGCACTGAAGGAATATGACATGCCGCTGATGGATATCGAGCTTGCCCGTGTCCGTCCGGACCTGAGCATCGACGAGTACGAGCCCGCATTCGAGAAGTGCGCGGAGCTCGGCGGAACCGATGTCCTGGGCAGCGTATGGACCCGTGACAAAGCGTTCTACATGGAGAAAGTCGCGAAGATCGCCGAGATGGCAAAGAAGTACGGCCTGAAGTACAACGTCGAGTTCCTTCCCTGGGCCGGCGTCAGAAACCTCCAGGAAGCCATCACCATGGTCGACGGCATTGGCGCTGACAACCTCTTCATCATGGTCGACACCCTTCACGCAGGAAGAGCCGGCGTGACCGGCGCGGAGCTTGCCCGCACCCCCAGGAAGTACTTCAACTTCATGCACCTCTGCGACGGCCCGGCAGGCCCGGACGGCGACGTAGTGCTTGACAACATCAAAGACGACCTGATGCTCCACACCGCCCGCGAGGCCCGCTTCTATGTCGGCGACGGCGACATCGACATCGCAGGCATGGTTGCAGCTATGCCGGGACTTCCGCTCTCCATCGAGCTGCCGCACCTTGAGCACATCAAACAGTTCGGCGCTCAGGGCCATGCCAAGAACTGCATCGACAAGGCAAAAGCTTATTTCGCAAAGCACGGCGTGGAATAAGAATCACTGCATATAATAAGAGCCGACTCCTTTTGGAGCCGGCTCTTATTATATGCTTTTCCGTTTGTTGTTCGCCGGCATCTACCTCGTCAGCTTATGAATCCACTTGTAACTCCTGAACCGCAGGAAAATGGGCAGCCCCTTGAAGATCTGGTCGGACTGCAGGCACAGCACCACGGCGGGAATGGGCCATTTCCAGAGGAAAGCCGCCGCGAAGGAAAGCGGCATGACAATGCCCCAGGTGCTGATCATGTTGAGATACAGCGAGAACTTCGTGTCACCGCTGCCGCGGATGATGCCTGAGCCCACGGGCATCTGGTAGGACATGCCTACCATGACCACCGCCATAATGACGATCAGCTGGTCTGCCAGGACCGCGGCGGTCTCATTCAGCTTGTAGTAGGAGAGCAGAGGTCCCCTGGTGAAGTACAGAACAGAGCCGAGGGCGAGTCCAATGCAGACGTCCAGCACGGAAAGCGTGCGCCCCGCCGCCTTCACCTCTTCCAGATTGCCCTTTCCCACTGTCTTTCCCATCATGACCGCGGAGGTGGAGGACATAGCCATCACGATCACCTTCATGTACTGGTAGAAGGTGGTGGCGACAGAATTCGCCGCGATGGCGTCGGAACTAAGGTGGCCCAGGATCGCGGTCTGCAGAGGAACGGAGACTGCCCAGAGCATGCTGGCGATGACGATGGGAACCGCGACCCGCACATAGTCCGCGCGCAGCTGCGAGTCCCCCGCCTTTGGGAACCCGTCCGCGAAAAGATTCAGCTTTTTGTCCTTTTTCAAAAGGAACCCGACAACAATGCCCAGCTCCACAAAGCGGGAGATGATGGTTCCGATGGCGGCGCCTACGATTCCCATCTCCGGGAAGCCGAAGCGGCCGAAGATCAGGGTGGAGTTCACGACGACATTGATGACCAGCGAGACACAGGAAATATAGAACGCGATCTTCACCGTCTCCACGCTGCGGAGCGTCGCCAGCAGCACCTGCGTCAGCAGAAGCAGAAGAAACGTGAACTTGATGATCGCCAGGTATTTCTCCCCCTGGTCCAGGATCTCCGGATCATTCGTGAAGATGCTGAGGATGTTCCTGGAAAACACGGTGCAGAGGATGATGATCACGACTCCCACGCCGAAGGCGATCCGCAGCACCGTTCCCGCGATCTGCCGAATCGGCCCCGTCCGCTTCTGGCCCCAGTACTGGGAAGAAATGACGATCAGACCGTCCCCCACCGCCACAGTCAGCTGGTTCACCATGAAGAAGATCTGGTTCACCAGCGCCGCGCCTGAAAGAGCCTGCTGGCTGTAAGCGCCCAGCATGATGTTGTCCGCCATGTTGACGCTGTAGGAGATCAGGTTCTGCAGCGCCACCACCACCAGCATGGAAAAAAGAGAGCGGTAGAAAGTCTTGTCGTGGGAAAAGAAGTGTGCTTTCTGGTTCATAGTAAGTTCCTCAAAGATGATGCTATTACATGGTGTCCGGCTGTGTTTGTAAAAACAATCATATTAAGGTATTCTAAAATTGTAAAACAATTTTGTGATTTGTTATACAGATAAAGAACCAGAAAGCGCAATTATTTAAAAAAAAAGCAAGAAAGCGCAGTAAAAGGGAAGAACAGGAGACGGCATGAGAAAAAACTATACCATAGCGGCGGCGCAGTTCACCCCGGTCTCCGGGGACTGCGAAGCGAACCTTCGGAAAATGGAGGAACTCTGCGGCAAGGCAGCAGAGGCAAAGGCCTCCCTGATCCTATTCCCCGAACTGGCCCTCACCGGCTACTACCTGAAAGCAGACGCCCTGCGGGCTCTGGCAGTCCCGGCGGAAGGAAGCTGGAGCGGGCCGCTTAGAAAGAAAGCAGAAGAGCTTCACATGATCATCGCGGTGGGGTATCCGGAGAAGGCCCCTGAACAGGCCGTACCCGAACAGACAGTACCCGCCCCGGCCCCGCAGATGTACAACTCCTGTCTGCTCATCGGCCCGGACGGCAAGACCATCGGCAACGCCAGAAAACGGTACCTCTGGGGAAGAGAGAAGCGCCTCTTCCTGCCGGGGGATTCCTTCGAAGTGTTCGAGACGGAACTGGGGAAGATGTCGGCGCTCCTCTGTTATGACCTGGAGTATCCGGAACCTTCCCGGATCGCCGCGCTGAAGGGCGCGGACGTGATCCTGTGCCCGGCGGCCTGGAGCAGAAAAGCAGCGCACCGCTGGCGGGTGGAGACCGCAGCGAATGCGCTGTTCAATCTGGTGTATGTGGCAGGAGCCAATTTTATCGATGAAAACTGCTGCGGCAACGCCCGGATCGTCGGTCCGGACGGGACGGTGATCGCAGAGGGAAGCACCGAGTTCGGCAAGTCCACGTCCGAAGAAGGAAGTGCCGAATTCGGTAATACTGTAAGCCCCAAATCCGATGTCATCGTTACTGCGGAAATTCGGTTTGAAGAGCTGGAACGCTGCAGGGAAGAAATCCCGTATCGAAAAGATCTCATTCCGGCTATTCTTGAAGAAGCGGCCAATGCCGCCAGGGACGGATTCTGTTAATGAACGGCTGTTTTATTTTAAGCCGGCGCCAAAGCGCCGGCTTATTCTTTTACTCCGGAAGTATCACGCCGGCTTATTTTTTTACTCCGGAAGTATCACGCCGGCATCTTTCACTCCGGCAGGTCCACTCCGTTCAGCTTCAGGAACTCCCGCATAGCCACGGTGATATACTTGCCTTTTTTCCATGCAAAGTAGACCGGCCTCCGGCTCAGGCTGTCATCGATCAGGTAGTAATAGAGAGTGTCAGTTGATGTCAGATAGGGGAGCATCCAGCTCCGTAAGAAAAGGCATTCATTGCCCCGGGCCGCGATGTTATGGGCTGTCAGCATCTGGTCCAGATAGATGGCGATATTCGGGCGGAAGCCGGCGTTCCGGCACATTTCCATCCCGCGGTGGTAAAGATCGTTTCCTGAACGAAGAAAAATGAAGGGAAGATCCTTAAAATGCTCCAGAGAGACCCGCTCCACGTCCGGAAGATCCGGAGAGCTTTTGCGGATCATCTGGTCTGTCAGCCGGCAGTTCTGAAGAGTTTCGTTGATTTCATACCGTTTCGGCACACCGAGGATAATTTCCTCCTCCCGGACCTGGCAGGTATTCAGCCCGTCTTCGGGAAATATCGCGGTTTCCATGATCAGGTCCAGTTCGTTTGCAATGATACGTTCCTTCAGAATATCAATATTGGATTCATATAAATCAATGCGGATTCCGGGAAACAGATTGCGGAATTCGCCTATTTTTTCTGAAAGAACATAACTGCAAAAGAAAGAGGAGCCTCCGATGGACAGGTGCCCGGACTGCTGTGATTTAATGTCCTGGAGACGGTTCAGCATGTCCGAATCCACGTCCCCGATCTTCTGGGCAGCTTCAATAAAGACCCTGCCGCTTTCTGTCAGTGTCAGCGGAATGGTGCTGCGGTCAAAGATCCTTACCCCCAGCTCCCTTTCCACGCGGCGCACGATGGTGCTGAGCGCAGGCTGCGACATATAAAGACGGGCCGCCGCCTGGGAAAAACTTCTTTCGCGGTAAATCGTGTAAACATAGTGGACTTCTTTGATCGTCATCCTTAGGTACCTCCGTCAGAAAAACCCCTTAAGACCTACTCAAGAGCGTTGGACAAAGTGTACAATTTAAGAATAACGGATTTGAAAAGTCAAAATCAAGAAGAATGTAGAAAATAGTAAACATTAATCATAATTACGAATACTATATACCAATTTGTTATAACATTTTTTGAAAAAAACACCATCCTTTATAATAATATTGCAATAAAAACATTCGATCCGAATGCGGATGATGATGCAGTTTATACAAAAGGAGGAAAGAATCTATGGCTGACAACAGAATCATCGAGTGTATGGAAAGGGCCCAGTATATTCTGGGAAACCTGATGGCGGTGAAGCCGGGTGAGGAAGTCCTGATCGTGACTGACCCGCAGACCGACGAAAGAATGACACAGGCTATGGCCGCAGCAGCGAACAACCTGGGCGCAGAGTGGGGCGTCTACATGATGCCTATCCGCGGCAAGGACAAGGCGACCATCTTCCCGAAGTCCCTTGAGCTTGGCATGGACGCGTGTGATGTCTTCGTCGGAATGACCACCGCTTCCGGCGCCGCGATCTACAACAACCACCTGAAGGAGCTCATCAACCAGAAAAAGCTCCGCGAGGTCTCCATCTGCCTGAGAAGCATCGACAACTTCACAAGAGGAGGCGCCCTTGCTGACTATGAGCAGGTCTACGCTGACGGCGAAGCGCTCCAGGCTGTCTGGAGAGGCAAGAAGACTGCCCACGTCACCACTCCGGCCGGAACTGACCTCTATATGGATATGAACCCGATGGAGCCCATCATTGAGTGCGGCATCGCAAGGAAGCCCGGCGACGCTATGGCGTGGTCCGACGGCGAAGTCTCCCTGGGCCCGGTCATCGGAAGCACCCACGGCAAACTGGTCATTGACGGACCGATCTGCTACTACGGCTGCCCGACCACCCCGGTGGAACTGAAGATCGAAGGCGGAAAGATCGTCGAAGTAGTCGGCGGAGACCCGAAGATCTGCAAGGAGATCCGCAGACAGATCGCGGAGATCAAAGACAGCGACAACATTGCCGAGATCGGCATCGGCCTGAACCCCGCCTGCATGTTCAACGGCGACTTCGAAGAAGAGAAGAAGGCAAGGGGCACCTGCCACATCGCCATGGGCAACGGCTTCTACTATGGCCAGCCGGCACGCTCCACTGTCCACATCGACATGGTCCAGTACAACCCGACCATCATCTTCGACGAGGGCATGGAGACCGAGACCCTGATCGTGAAGGACGGCAAGGTCGTCTGCATCGGAGACAAATAATACACCGGAAGTACGGACACATTTAGAAAAGCAAACTTCGGAAGTCTTCTGACCGGGACTTCCGTGTGCAGCAAATCAACACAGTAACCATTCATTTTATTTCGAGGAGGAAGATTATGAAAAAACTGTTATCAATTATTCTTGCAGTTGCTATGGGATGCACCCTCGCAGCCTGCGGCGGCTCCAAGCCGGCTGAGACCACAGCGGCTCCGGCAGCGGCAGCAACGACAGCGGCAGCAGCGGCTGAGACCACAGCAGCACCCGCTCCCGCAGCACCGGCAGCGGCCGGCGGTGACTTTATCATGGGAACCGGATCTTCCGGCGGAACCTACTTCGCCCTGGGCGGCGCCATGGCAAACGCCATCAACAACAAGCTTGCGGCTGACGGCATCACCATCACGGCTCAGTCAACCGGCGCATCGGTAGAGAACATGAACCTCATGCAGGCCGGCGAGATGGATCTCGGCATCGCGATGAACAACGTCGCGGCAAATGCCCATGACGGCACCGGCGCATTCTCTGCTCCCTGCGACAACGTCGCGGCTATCGGCGTAGTTTACAACGAAGTCTATCAGATCGTTGCCAACGCAGAGCTCGGCGCAAAGGAAGTCGCTGACCTGAAGGGCAAGAAGATCGCCATCGGACCGGCTGGCTCCGGCACCCTGGGTCTGTCCCAGCTCGTCTTCGCGGCTGCAGGCGTTGATCCCCAGAAGGATATCGAGCCCCAGAGCGACAGCTTCGGCGACGCTGCCACCAAGATGAAGGACGGCCACATCGACGCAGCCTGCAACGTGCTTGCAGTCCCGGCATCCTCCATCATCGAGATGACCACCTCCATGAAGCTTTCCTACATCAACATTAACGACGACATCCTGAAAGCTATCCAGGCAGACGCCCCCTACTTCACCCGTAAGGTGATTCCGGCCGGCACCTATCCGGATCAGACCGAGGACTGCAACACCGTCACCTGCAAGGCTGTTCTGTACTGCCGTGCGGACATGGATGAGGAAGTCATCTACAAGATCACCAAGGCTTTCTATGAGAGCGGCGACGAGATCGCGGCTGCTCACGCAACAGGCAAAGAAGTCCAGCTTGAGGGCTGCCTGGAAGGCGTCACCACCCCCATCCATCCGGGTGCTGCGAAGTACTTCAAGGAAATGGGCATGGAAGTTCCTGACAACAAATAAATCTGATCATTCCGAACAAAGTTGAGGCTGTTTCGTTCTGAACAGAACCTTGACGGTTTCACAGCGAAAGGGGGCACTATATCCGCCTGCCCCTTTTCGCTGTACTTGTGCTTGTCAGACCTGTCAACGAAGGAGGGAAGGACTGAATGGCTGAAGACAAGAATAAACTGAACAATACCGCCGCCGGCACCATGAGCAGCGACGAGATCATGCTGAAATACGACAAGGAATCCAGTTACCGCCGTCTTGAAGGTTTCCCGGCGAAGCTGGTCTTCCTGATCTGCGTCGGCTGGTCCCTGTTCCAGCTGTACACGGGCCTGTTCGGGACCTTCCCGTCCACACTGCAGAGGGCCCCGCACCTTGCCGCCGGCATGTCCCTGGTGTATCTTCTTTACCCGGCTTTCGGGAGACCGGGTAAGACCATCCCGATCTACGATTACATTCTGGCGGCGCTCTGCCTCTGCTGCGGCGCCTACCACATCGTGAACTACGACGCACTGCTGCTTCGCGCGGGATCCTTTACGCAGTCGGATATCATCATCAGCTGCATCGCGATCCTTCTCCTTCTGGAGGCAGCGCGGCGGGTCGCCGGCATGGTGGTGGTGACACTGGGAAGCGTATTCCTTCTGTACGCGATCTTCGGGCACATGATCCCGAGGACGCTGTTCCTGTTCCACGCGAAATTTACCTTTAAGCGGGTGGTCTGCACGGAGTGGCTGGGCACCGAGGGCATCCTCGGATCCCCCATCTACGTCTCCTCCACCTTCATCTACCTGTTCCTTATTTTCGCCACCTTCCTGAAGGCCAGCGGCGTCGGCGACTGGATGACCGGAATCGCCATGGGCGCCTGCGGCGGATCCGTCGGCGGACCGGCTAAGGCAGCCGTCGTGGCCAGCGCCCTCCAGGGCACCGTCAGCGGAAGCTCCGTGGCGAACACCGTTTCCACCGGTTCCATCACCATCCCCCTCATGAAGAAGACCGGATACCGTCCGGAGTTCGCGGGCGCCGTCGAAGCGGCAGCCTCCACCGGCGGACAGATCATGCCGCCTGTCATGGGCGCAGCGGCCTTCATCATGACGGAGTACATCGGATGCGCCTACGGCACCATCGCCCTCGCGGCATGTATCCCGGCGCTCCTCTATTTCACCGGTATCTTCACCAACGTCCACTTCGAGGCCCTGAAGCACGGCCTCCTGGGCGTCCCGAAGGACCAGAGGCCGGTGGTCAGCGAACTGCTGAAGACCGGCTGGTACATGATCGCCCCCGTCGTGGTCATCACGGCGCTCCTGATCCAGGGACGTTCCGCCATGATGGCAGCCATCTACGGCATCTTCACCTGCATCGCGGTGTGGATCGTCGAGATCATCAAGGAGAGCCACGGCTTTGACGTGAAGAAGTTCTTCGGCATGTTCATCCAGGGCCTTGAGGATGCAGCCAGAAGCGCCATCCCCGTGGCAGTGGCCTGCGGCTGCGCCGGCATCATCGTCGGCGTCGTCACCATGACCGGCCTGGGCCTGAAGATGGCAAACGGACTGGTCTCCCTGGCAGGCGGAAGCATCTACCTGACCATGATCTTCACCATGCTCTGCTCCATCGTCCTCGGCATGGGCGTTCCCACCACGGCGAACTACATCATCCAGGCGACCATCTCCGCGCCCGCCCTGGTGGCCCTCGGGACACCGGCCATCGCTGCGCACCTCTTCGTGTTCTACTTCGGTATCGTGGCTGATATCACCCCGCCCGTTGCCCTGGCAGCCTTCGCAGGCTCCGGCATCGCCGGCGCCGATCCCATGCGCACCGGATTCAACGCTGTGCGTCTCGGTATCGCCGCGTACCTCGTGCCCTACATGTTCGTGCTGAACCCCGTCATGGTCCTCGTGAACACCGGCGGGTGGAGCACCCCGGTCTTCATCCTCAGGGTCCTCCTGGCCGTCGGCACCGCCATCATCGGTATGGTCGGCCTGGCCACCGGCGCTACCGGCTACTTCCGCAGGACCTGCAACCCGGTCGAGCGCATCCTGCTCATCGCCAGCGGCCTCCTGATGGTCCACCCCGACACCATAACCGATATCATCGGTCTCGTGATCTTCGCCGCTATCTTCGTCATGCAGAAACTCGGCGGCAAGAAGACCGAAGCAGCGTAAAAGCTTGTGGGCTGCAGACTGCAGCGGTTGTACAAAAGATCGACAAGTCTTATATTTCATACTTCGGGCCGTCGCAGCGCTACCCAATGCGGCGGCCCTTTTATTGCCCGATGAAATTGTGGGGCTATAGACCTAACTACGCATTTGCACTCCCTTCTCCATTGCCCAGATGTCTTGCCAAATGCTTGTATATCGAGTATCGTGGGTCTATAGAGCAAACTACGCACTTGCACTCCCTTGCTTTCCGTTACAAGAAGGGAGTGCAGATCAGTACTTGACGTAATAAACCCAGAATGGCAGTGAAAACGCCGGCTTTTGACCTGAAATGCATGGTATTTGATGATATTCAGGCTCTGGTGATGGAGTGCGTTTGAAGACTTACCCGATATACCCCCACGGCACCACACAGCACCGGAGAAGGATGCACGAAGAAGGATACATGAAGAAGGATGCATGAAAAAATAGCGTCTGAAGCAGGATGAGAACGAATAGGAAAGGGGAAAGAGAAGATGCGTGAAATGAGACGTCAGGACAGAAAGCTCACGGAAGAGGAAGCCATGCAGATCCTTACGGCAGCGGAATACGGAGTGCTTTCCACCGTCTGCGAGGACGGGACGCCCTACGCCGTCCCCATCAGCTTCGCGGTGGAAGAGGGCTGCATCTACATGCACTGTACCGTGGACGGCGGGCAGAAGATCGACAACCTGCGCCGCAACCCCGCCGCCTGCTTCACCGCAGTCAGCGAGACCAAACTCCTCCCGGACAAGTTCGGAACGCTGTACCTCTCCGCCATTGCCCGCGGGAAAGTCGAGATCATCACCGACCCGGAGGAAAAGATGAAAGGTCTGATGGCGCTCCTCCGCAAGTACTCCGCGGATTTCATGGAAAGCGGCATCAAATACGCCAACGCCTCAGTCAACAAAGTGTACATCCTCCGCCTGCCCATCGAGACCATCACAGGCAAAGGGAGAAAGAAGTAAGAGGGGAAGCCATCAAAAGCCCTCCTGCGCAAAATCCTTCAAACTGCTTGACAAACCCCCGGCATCGTTGTATTATTCTTAACTGCAACGAATATGTGCGTGTAGCTCAGCTGGATAGAGCACTTGGCTACGGACCAAGGTGTCGGGGGTTCGAATCCTCTTACGCACGTAGAAACCCTCAAGCCCGAGCGGCCTGGGGGTTTTTTCTTTTCGGGGGAAAATATGGAATTCATCAAAGCTGCAAAGCTTGTGTTTGACTACATCACGAAGGACGAAGAAGAGAAGGTGGAGTCCGTGAACCGGGCCATCGACCACCTGGACCTGGAGATCGAGCAGGGAAGCTTCGTGGCCATCCTGGGGCACAACGGCTCCGGGAAGTCCACTTTTGCGAAGACCCTGAACGGCATTCTGCTGCCCACGGAGGGGACGGTCTGGATCTCGGGCATGGACACCGCGGACGATGACCGCCTGCTGGATGTCCGGAAGACTGTGGGTATGGTCTTCCAGAACCCGGATAACCAGATCATTGCCAACGTGGTAGAGGAAGATGTGGGCTTCGGGCCGGAGAACATCGGCGTGCCGACGGAGGAGATATGGAAGCGGGTGGACGAGAGCCTGAAGGCAGTGGGAATGACCGCCTACCGCATGAAGTCCCCGAACCGCCTCTCCGGCGGCCAGAAGCAGAGGGTGGCTATCGCCGGCGTCATGGCAATGCGGCCCAAATGCATCGTTCTGGACGAGCCCACTGCCATGCTGGACCCGAACGGACGGAAGGATGTTATCCGCACCGTCAGCGAGCTGAACAAGCAGGAGCACATCACCGTGCTGCTGATCACCCACTACATGGAAGAAGTGATCGGCGCGGACCGGGTCATCGTGATGGATGACGGGAAGATGGTGATGGACGGAACGCCCAGAGAGATCTTCTCCCGGGTGGAGGAGCTGAAGGAACTGCGGCTGGACGTGCCGCAGGTGACCGAGCTCGCCTGGGAACTGAAGCAGGGCGGCGCGAAGCTGCCTGACGGGATACTTACCATCGACGAACTGATGGAAGCACTGCTTCCGTCGCTGACCTGATAATAAAAAGACAGATTACTGGCAGTGACCGATGAACAAGCTTCCGGATACATGATACAACGGAAGACCTTTCCCGGCACTGACCACAAGGAGTACAGAATGTCTATTAAAGCGGAACACCTGACCTATATCTACGGGCAGGGAACAGCCTTTGAGCAGTACGCGCTGAAGGATGTGAACTTTGAGATCCCGGACGGGCAGTTCGTGGGTCTGATCG
>JAFSYO010000038.1 GCA_017449925.1 Stomatobaculum sp. | reverse complement strand
CCGGCAGGTCTTGCGGCAGCGGTTTCCGCGAAGCAGGCGGGAGAGGACGATATCCTGATCCTGGAGCGCGACCATGAGCTGGGCGGCATCCTGAACCAGTGCATCCACAACGGTTTCGGCCTGCACACCTTCAAGGAGGAGCTGACCGGACCGGAGTACGCCGGACGCTACATCAAGCAGGTCCTCGATCTCGGCATCGAGTACAAGCTGAACACCATGGTCATGGACATCTCCGCGGACCGCGTGGTCACGGCCATGAACCGCGAAGACGGCATGTTCCAGATCAAGGCCGGCGCAGTGATCCTGTGCATGGGCTGCAGAGAGCGTCCGAGAGGCGCCCTGAACATTCCCGGCTACCGTCCGGCGGGCATTTTCTCCGCAGGTACGGCGCAGCGTCTCGTCAACATGGAGGGCTACATGCCTGGCCGTGAGGTCGTGATCCTCGGTTCCGGCGACATCGGCCTCATCATGGCGAGAAGAATGACCCTGGAGGGCGCGAAGGTCAAGGTCGTGGCCGAGCTGATGCCCTATTCCGGCGGTCTGAAGAGAAATATCGTCCAGTGTCTGGACGACTACGGCATTCCGTTAAAGCTGTCCCACACCGTGATCGATATCGAGGGCAAGGAGCATGTTTCTGCGGTCACCATCGCAGAAGTAGGTCCGGACCGCCGTCCCATCCCGGGCACGGAGATCCGCTACACCTGCGACACCCTGCTGCTCTCCTGCGGTCTGATCCCGGAGAACGAGCTGTCCCGGTCGGCAGGCGTGGATATGAACGGCGTCACCGGCGGACCGAACGTCAACGAGAGTCTTGAGACCAGCGTCCCGGGCATCTTCGCATGCGGCAACGTCCTCCACGTCCATGACCTGGTGGACTACGTCTCTGAAGAGGCAGTCCGCGCAGGACAGAACGCAGTGCGCTTCGTCAGAGGCGAACTGGACGAAGAGAATGACGCGAAGATCACTCTGAAGGCCACGGACGGCGCCCGCTACACTGTGCCGGCGACCATCGACGCGAAGCGGATGGAGGATCTCCTCACCGTGCGCTTCCGCGTGGGCGACGTATACAAGGACAGCTACGTCAGCGTGTATTTTGATGACGAGCGGGTGCAGCACAGAAAGAAACAGATCATGGCCCCCGGCGAGATGGAGCAGATTATCCTTCAGAAGAAGGAAGTGCTGGCACGTCCGGAGCTGAAGACCATTACGATCAAGATCGAGAAAGAATAAGGAGGCAGCATATGGAGAAGAGACAACTGATCTGCATCGGCTGCCCGATGGGCTGCCCGATGACGGTGGAGCTGGAGGACGGCGAGGTTAAGTCCGTCAAAGGTCATACCTGCAAGCGGGGCGAGATCTACGCCCACAAAGAGGTAACGAATCCCACCAGGATCGTGACCTCCACGGTGCGCATTCACGGCGGCACCCGCCCGGTGGTGGCGGTGAAGACGGCCAAGGACGTCCCGAAGGCAAAGATTTTTGAGGTGATGGATGACATCAACGGCATCCAGGTAAACGCTCCGGTGAAGATCGGAGAGGTACTCCTTAAGGATGTGGCAGGCACCGGCGTGGATGTGATTTCCACGGCAGAGATCAAGGCGGTATAACAGAAACAGATGAAGAGGGACCTCCCTGGGAAGATATCATTTCCGCCCGGGGAGGTCTTGATTTTTCCCGGGAAAGGACGCATAATGCACTGTATTCAAAAGGGAAAAACAGGAGAAGATATGTCACAGATTTCTGAGAAAGATACAACGACGGGACAGGAAGCCGCCGCGGAGAAGACAGCGGCGGAAAAGGCTGTTGAAAAAGATTATAAGACGGCGGCAGCCGAGATCGTCTTGAAAGAAGAGAGAAAGGCAAAGGATGTCAGGGACGCCTGGCTGCGTTCTCTGCATGACAGCCCGGTCTGGAGGAACGTAAAGACGACGGTCTGCGTGATCGTATCCGCCTTCATCCAGGCCTATGTGATCCAGGTGTTCATCCGTCCTGCGGAGCTTCTGTCCTCCGGGTTTACCGGAGTCGCGCTTCTTATAGAGCTTCTGGCGAAGAAATTCGGCTTCAGTTTCCCGGCGCAGATCGGCATGCTCTGCATCAACATTCCGGTGGGACTGTTCTGCGCCAGGGGCATCAGCAAACGTTTCAGTATTTTCTCGTTCCTGAACGTGTTCCTGATCAGTTTTTTCCTGCAGATCTGCAGCTTTCAGCCCATTTTCTACGATGAACCGCTGCTGAACGTGATCTTCGGCGGTTTCCTGGGCGGCATCGGAACGGTGGTCGCCCTCCGGGGCAATGCTTCCACGGGCGGGACGGACTTTATCGCCATGTACGTCTCCAATAAGACGGGCAAATCCATCTGGAACCATGTTTTTGTGGGAAACTGCGTG
>JAFSYO010000037.1 GCA_017449925.1 Stomatobaculum sp. | reverse complement strand
TGTCGACAGGGTTCTGGAAGTCTTCATCGTCCTCCCGGACTTCCATGGCGTTGATGAATTCGATCAGGGTGGCGAAGTTTTGCTCTTCGACCGGGGCTTCGTAATGGATATATCCGATCAGGGCACAGTAGAGTAATGCCTCCGCCTTGTCCCAGAACGGATCGTTGCTTTTTCCTTCGCCTTTTGTGTTTGCCATAAGGGTCGTCACCAGCTTCAGGATGTCTTTTTCACTGTGGATATAGTGAAAGGGATTGTATTTCATGCTCTTTTTGAAATTGATGGTATTGAAGACGGCGAGTCTGTAATGGTGCCTGAGAAAGCCGGATCCTACATCATTAATGGTCGTACCTTTCGGGTCGGTCAGGACATAAGAACTGTGGAACTGGAGAAGGTTCGGGAGGATCCAGAAGCGGGTCTTTCCGGAGCCGGATCCGCCGACGATCAGCACGTTCTTGTTCCTGGCATTGGCCGGGTTCTTAGGGCGGTTTCCCATCATCAGGCGTTCTGTTCTTGTCAGGATCACGTTATTCTCGAACTTCGGATCCATGAAGGGCTCGATGTCTTTCTGTGTCCCCCACCTGGCGGAGCCGTATTCTTCGTTGTGGCGGTAGTGTTTCGCGTTCTTTCCCCGGAGGAAGACTGCGAGACGCAGCCCTCCTCCGCAGATGGTTCCGACAAGCAGATCCAGGGGATGCAGGCTCGGGAGCGGGTTCCCGAAGGCTGCCGCGATCATCCCAAAGCAGGAGACCAGCCTGTTCCCGAAATCCGCACCTTCCGCCATGCGCCACGCTTCGCCCAGGTTGGTGCAGACGAGCCCGAGGATGATATAGGGAAGGAGAAGGATTAAGTGCTTCTTCAGCTTCTGGCTGTTCATCTGCTCTGCTCCCTCTGCTTGCTGCGGTCAACGACTCTGCCGGGAAGCTCCGCGATCTTTGTCGCAATAGACCTCAGCTGCTTCAGAACGCTGGGCTTTCTGGAACGGTTCATGACCTTGGCCGAATACTCATTAAACGCCGCAGTCAGGGCATCTGCATCCCTGGCTTTAAAGAAGACCAGGTACTTCGGCGGGATCACAGAGCGGTCCTTCCGGATGGCGTAGTCAACACCGTATTTCCGGGCGACCCCTTCGAAGCCCCTGAGATCTGTTTTTGCGATGTCGATGCTGGAGACGCCCTGGTTCTGGCCGATCAGTTCCTTGACCGACTGTTTTCCGGACGGGATCTCAGAGGCTTTCTGCTCCTTCACCTTTTCCCGGTGCCGGAGATATATGAGCCCCGCCGCGATCACCGTCCGCGCCGCCAGTTTTGTCGTCGTGACCGCAAGGTTCACGGTCCTGCTCTCCACTTCCTCCTGCAAGGTCCATCACCCCCTTCGACTTCTTTCATCTCGCCTCCTTCTGGCGCTTCTTGTGCTGCTTCTTTTCCGGCGTATCTGCCTTCTTCTCCGGGCCGCTCTTTCCGGCGGATTTTTCAGCGGCCCTGGCCCTTTCCTCAAGCATTTCAACCGTATCATCAGGCATCGGCAGGGCCATGATGCCCTTCCCCATATGGATGA
>JAFSYO010000003.1 GCA_017449925.1 Stomatobaculum sp. | reverse complement strand
GTGGCTGCCTCTTCCGCCAAAACACCACTGTCGTCTGTCTCTATTCCTTTTTCCTGCAGCTGTTTCTCCACATCCATGAAGAAAAAATCGCTGGTCCTTCCATTGGAGATGTCCGGCATTTTCCCGGCATTGATCCGGTGGGCGTTCATGATGATCCGGCTGGTCTGGGCCTGCCGGAAGATGCGCGTGAGCCGTACCACAGGAAAGCGCTCCGAGTCGATGATATCCCGCAGCACATTTCCCGCACCCACGCTGGGAAGCTGGTCGTTATCCCCGACCAGGATCAGCGTCATGGTGTCCGGGACAGCCGTTAAAAGATTGTACATGAGCATGATGTCGATCATGGAACACTCGTCCACGATCAGCACGTCCCCCTCCAGGGGATGCTCTTCGTTCTTCTGATACCCTTCCGGAGGCTTCACCTCCAGAAGGCGGTGGATCGTCTTCGCCTCCATCCGTGTCGCTTCAGAAAGCCGCTTTGCCGCGCGGCCGGTGGGCGCCGCCAGCAGGATCCTTGCGCCGGCTTCCCGGAACGCGGTTATAATGCCAAGGGTGGTGGTGGTCTTTCCGGTTCCCGGGCCTCCGGTCAGGACCAGGACCTTGCTCTGCACTGCCGTCAGGATCGCCTGCATCTGTATCTCGTCGTACTGAATACCTGCCCGGCGGCTGATCCTTTCCGCCAGCCCTGACGTATTCACCCGGATCCCTTCCGCATTAGTAAAGATCGCCTTCAGGCGCTTTGCCGTGCCGGCTTCAGAAAAATAAAAAGGCGGGAGATAGATCGCTTTCTCCGGAACAGCATCCTCCGCCGCGTCCTCCGGAAGGGGGACCGGCTCAATAAGGACATCCTCCGCGTGGATCATCTCGTCCAGCGTCATGGAGAGCACGCTTTCGTCCACGGAAAGGAGCTCTGCGCCTGTCTTTAAAAGCATCTCCCGGGTGGCATAGCAGTGGCCTTCTTCTGAGAGCTTATTCAGTGTATAGAGGATACCGCTCCGCAGACGGACGTACTTCTCGTGGTCAAAGCCCATCTTTTCCGCGATGATATCCGCCGTCCGGAAGCCGATGCCCCAGATATCATCCGCGAGGCGGTAAGGATTCTCCTGGACGATCTTGATGCTGTCGTTCCCGTAGGTCTTATAGATCCTGGTGGCGTGACTGGTGGAGACGTCGTGGCTCTGCAGAAATAGCATGATGTTTTTGATCTCTTTCTGCTCCTGCCAGCTCTTTTTGATCCGCTCCACGCGCACCCTTCCGATGCCTGGCACCTCCAGTAAGAGGTCCGGATTTCCCTCGATCACGTTCAGCGTCTCCGCCCCAAACTGCCTTACGATGCGGCCGGCGAACTTCGGACCCACACCCTTTACCAGGCCGCTCCCAAGATACTTCTCAATACCGTAGACTGTTGCCGGCAGCGTCTCCTCAAAGGTCTCCATGGCGAACTGGCGTCCGTACTTGCCGTCGACCTTCCAGGAACCGCCGAGATACAGAACGCTTCCCACATGAACGTCCGGCATGGAGCCCACCACCGTCACCAGGTCCTGATAACCCTTCGCCCGGCACTTGATGACAGAGTAGCCATTTTCAGCGTTCTGATATGTGATGCGCTCCACGACGCATCGCAGATGTTCCATACGGTCTGTGCGTTCCATATACTCTGTCACCCTCTTCCGAATTGCGATGTCTGGCACCTTACCTGAATTTCACTGCTGTTCCGTAGGCCATCACTTCCGCCGCGCCCTGCATAACGGAGGCGGAAGAATACCTGACGCCCACAATAGCGTCGGCGCCCATGGCCTCTGCTTCCTCGACCATGCGCTTGGTGGTCAGGGCCCTGGCGTTGTTCATCATCTCGTTGTACTTCGTCAGTTCGCCGCCGACCAGCGTCTTCAGTCCGGCTCCGATGTCACGCACCGCGTTTACAGTCTGGATGGTGCTTCCTTTCACCAGTCCCAGCATTTCCAGTTCTCTTCCATTGATTCCTTCAGTAGTTACTAAGATCATCTTCTTCTCCGCTCCTTATCTCATTGATTCTTTCTTTCAGTACATGTATCATACCGATCCCCAGCGCGGCCAGGGGAATGGCAGACAAAAACATTACAGGGCTGAATTCCGCCGCTGCCAGCAGAAATCTTCCATATACCACCAGGTAAATAAGAAACACTACGGTGATGACGACCGGAGCGATCATCTTCTTTTTATGGTCAGTGAACAACGCCCACCTCCTCCTTCTGTATTTCTTGTGACTATTCTGTGCAGTACCGGGTGATATCTTTCAGGCATAGAAACAACAAAGAAAAAATATCCCAGACAAAACACAAATTAAAAATCAGAGAGGGTATTTAAAAAGATTATCAACGCTATTCTTCTTATTATCGGCTTTGTTGGCCTTCCGGCTATGATCTGTCCTCACACTGAGATCACTGCGCAGCATCATTTCTAATTTAGGCCTTCGGTCTGGTCAACCGGGGGCTTTTCTCTGCCCGCCCAGGCGCTCACTCTTCCTCCTCCGTTTCTCCCCTGATTCCGTACCAGAGCAGTTCATTGTATTTGCTGTTGTAGTATT
>JAFSYO010000036.1 GCA_017449925.1 Stomatobaculum sp. | reverse complement strand
GACGGTCCGATGCCTCAGACGAGAGAGCACATCCTGCTTGCGAGACAGGTCGGCGTACCTTACATCGTCGTGTTCATGAACAAGACGGACCAGGTAGACGACGAAGAGCTGCTTGAGCTGGTCGAGATGGAGATCAGAGACCTGCTGAACGAGTACGAGTTCCCGGGCGATGACGTTCCGGTCATCCGCGGTTCCGCTCTGATGGCTCTGCAGGATCCGGACTGCGAGTGGGCTGACAAGATCATGGAGCTCCTTGACGCTGTCGATACCTACATTCCGCAGCCGAAGCACGAAGCTGACAAGCCCTTCCTTATGCCCGTCGAGGATGTCTTCACCATCACCGGCCGCGGCACCGTGGCTACCGGCCGTGTCGAGCGTGGCGTCCTGAAGCTCAACGAGGAAGTCGAGATCCTTGGTATCAAGGAAGACAAGAAGAAGACCGTCTGCACCGGTATTGAGATGTTCCGTAAGCTTCTTGATTCCGCTATGGCCGGCGACAACGTTGGTCTGCTTCTCCGCGGTGTGAACCGTGACGAAGTCGTCCGCGGCCAGGTCATTGCGAAGCCGGGTTCTGTTACCTGCCACGCAAAGTTCACCGCTCAGGTCTACGTCCTGACCAAGGATGAAGGTGGCCGTCACACCCCGTTCTTCAACAACTATCGTCCGCAGTTCTACTTCAGAACCACCGACGTCACTGGTGTCTGCTCCCTTCCGGAGGGCACCGAGATGTGCATGCCCGGCGATAACGTCGAGATGACCGTCGAGCTGATCCACCCGATCGCCTGCGAGCAGGGTCTCCGTTTCGCTATCCGCGAGGGCGGCAGAACTGTCGGCTCCGGCAGAGTTGTCAAGATCCTTGACTAATATGTAATAAAAGCAGCACCCCGGAATCAGGGATAAAAACTCAACCCCGTGAGCTTGCTCACGGGGCTGTTTTTGGCCCTGATTCCGAGGTGGCCAAGGCGCGGAGCGCCTCTGGACACCGACAACGAGGGATGCGAAGCATCCCGAGTCAGGGGGCTGGAGATACAGGGAGAAATCCGAAAGGATTCCTCCCTGTTTTAATGCCAGAATGAATCTTTTCGTTATCCATGAAATTGTATATAATATGGGACAGAAAGCCGGTTTTCCGGAACAACCAGATAAATCGTCCGGCCGGCTGAAGCTGAAAACAGGAGGAACCATATGAGAAAAAACAGAATCGTAATTCTTGCGGCTGCCGGGATCGCGTTCATGCTGGCCGCGTGCGCCGGAAGCGGAAGCTCGACAACGACTGCGGCGCCAGAGACTACTGCGGCAGAGACCACTGCGGCTCCGGTCACTGAAGCGGAGACCACGGAAGCAGAGACCAAGGCAGAGGAAACCAAGAAGACAGATGCCGCGGAAGCAGAATCCGCAGGAGCAGAAACCGGGGAAAAAACCATCGCGGAAGGAAAGTCGCTCACGGAAGGGGAACCGGACACGAATGAACTGTGGTCCGTGGTGGATTACTGGTATGCTGACGGGGATACTTCCCTGGGATATCTTCTGTTCAATGTGGACAACACTCTGGATTACATGAACAACGGCCAGCTCACCCTGGGAAGCTATGAGATCGATGGGGATCAGGTAAAGGCTGAGATCGGCGGGGAAAAGGTGACATTCGAACTGACGGAAGAGGATCACCTTGTCTCCGTGGGATATGAAGGAGATCTGGATCTGGTGCGGGGAGCGGCCTGCGGCGGACTGACCCTGGGCGATCCGGGGGACACGCAGGATTCAGAGAACCGCAGAGGAGGACGTGACGTCTCCTTCGTTTCTGAGGACGCGACCCATACCAGAGTGAGGGACTATGATATCGAAGTCGGCGTGATCTATCCTGACGAAATGGATTACTACGACTGGTTCTATGATGCAGTGATCGTGGGAGATGGTACCGACACCTATCTTGTCGCCCGGAACGTCACAGACTGGTGGCAGAGTTACCCCGGATCGGACGCGGATCTTCTGAAGGAATACGCAGATATTTATATCCGGGACGATTTTGCTTACCTGTACGGAGACATTACAGGCGAAGACGATGTGCAGTGTAAGGCAGCAAACGGAAAGAGCAAAAATGAAAAAATGGCTGAATACTCCGCAAACTTCTGGAATGAAAACCAGGATATCCAGGTCCATTCAGAACTTTGGAAGCGGACCTATAAAAAGAACGGAGATATCGCTTACATTGTAAAGACTGTATTTGCGCCCTATGGAGAGGACAGCAAACTCGATTACCTTTGGGATTCGACGAAGGTGATCGGCGTCAGACATACCTGATTGAAAAGTATATTGAACGGAAAAGCCCGCGCCGGTTTAAGGCGCGGGCTTTTTTCTGCCGTGGGCGGTTCCGCAGGGTTTTCCCTTTCCAGAGGATCAACGGTATAGAACATTCAGCGGTACAGGACATTCTGCGTCGGGTCCAGGAAAAACGGCTCCGTTTCCATGTAGCGCTGATAAATATCATAGAGAATGCCGAAGAAAGCGTACCAGTGATCTTCCAGCGGAGAATAGCCGAGCTCCGGCTGATGTGTCTCTGTCACGTGGATCGGTTCTCCCATGATCCGGGTCTCAGTGTGGAATGTTTCGTCAGTATCAAAGACCGAAACTTCGTAAACGAGCTCCAGGACATCCCCGGGGGAAAGGGGCCGGACGCCCCGTTCCACGGTCCCGGTCTCTTCATCGCGAAGGCGTACGCCCTGGATCACACCGGCAAGGCCGGCTGTCCCCTCATCCTTCGGGTCGCAGCGGACCACAAGTTCCGCCATATGCTCCCCGTTCAGACGAACAGGGATCCTCCCGTTGTAAACGTATCCTCCATCATCATCATAGTAAAGACGGTCGGAAAGGTAGCATACGATCTGCCCGTCGAGGCTCATCCATTGCTCCGGGAAGGTGAAGTGCCGGTTTCCATCCTCTGTGACTTCCCACAGATAATCCGTTCCGAGATCCACGAATTCCGTGAGCTCATCATCCACCATGTGGCACTGAAGCTGGATGTCCGTGATATGGTCCCAGAATTCCGGCGGCTGCACGAGGTCGTAGCCGTCTCCGTTTTCTGTGAGGGGCAGGTCCTCCGGCACGATGAAGTACTCATAATTCTTTATGGTCTCCGGATCCTCCCAGGGGATGCTGCCCCCGGAACTGCCGGCTGTTTCTTTGCTTTGCTTCTGCTTTCCGAAAAGGCCGCCGGAGCTTCCCTTTGCCTGACCTCCGGACATGATGCTTAAGAGGTAGTCATAGGATTCGACTTCCTTTTGAAAGCCGCTTTCATTCAGCATCCGCCGGATGCCGGCGTACTGGTTGATCTTGTGATAGGGGAAATACATGGCGATGCCGTAGGCGCCGGGGAGATCGCCCTTGCCAAAGACGCGGATACAGGCATCCATGGTGGAAAGAACTTCCTTCTTTCCGTCCTCAAAGAAGTTCCGGAAGAGGAAATCCGCCAGGTCGATCTGATCGATCTCCCCGTCGCAGAATTCCTTGGTGCGGCTCCGAATAAAGGAGTAGTCCCGGAAACGGGAGCCGTCCGCCCGGATCTCGCCGGTGATGCCGGCCAGATAGTCCGAGAGCGCTTCGCAGAGCGCCGGGACCCCGCGGAGGTCCAGCAGGGAGAGGGTGATGTCGGCGCGCTCCGATTTCTCCAGGTATCCCGATACGATACTCGCTCCGAAGTCCACGCTGGGAAGCGCCGGATCCTTCGCCAGGGCAGACACCGCATCCGTGTAATACCAGCCTTCGCTGGGTTCATATTCTTCCGAAGCGAGCAGATAATCCGCATAGGGCTCCAGGGCGCAGGCGGTTTCCAGGGTCGCCATGAGGCAGGCGTCAAAGCCTACAATATCGAATTTCATCCCCGACTTCTTCAGCGTATCGGCGATATCCTTCAGGGAAAGGGCCGATCTCCTGCGGACCTCGTCCAGGCCGAAACCGTTCCGGGTGCCTCCGCCGTGATCCCAGAAGACAAGAATGTAGCGGTCAGCGGGATAGTTTTTCTTAGCGAAGGCCAGGAAATCCGCCAGAGTTTTCCGGTCGGTCATGCTGACAGAGCCTGCAGATTCAAGGAATTCGATCTTCCCGTCTCTCAGCTCGTACCGCCCGGGATCCGTTCCCTTGATGTCCTTCAGGGACCAGTTTTTCGCGCCTCCGGCCTGAAGGACGATCTTTAAGCCGTCTCCGGATTCTGCAGCGGCGATCTCCTTCAGATCACTTGTTGCGGCGCCCCGTTCGGACTCCAGGTTGGAGCCGATCATGTAGAGCATCAGGACTGCGCTTTTGGCTGAGGCAGTGTCGACATGGAAAGGACGGGCATCCTTTCCGGGCTCGGCCTCATTGAGGATGAATGTGCGATCCTGCGATGCCTTGCCCGATTCCGTTCCTGCCGGCGTTCCGGTACCTGCATCGGCAGAAACGGAGGCTTTGTTCCCTGTGCCTGCGGGAGCGGAGGCTTCAGTTTCCGCTTCAGTTTCCGTTTCTGCAGCAGAGGATATGGCAGTATTGTCCGGAGGGGCGGTCTGGCAGGAGGCCAATGAAGCGATCATAAGTGCAGCTGCTGTCAGAAGCGCGCCGATCTTAAAAGAACGACCTGTTTTCATAAGGGTTTCCTTTTTTGAGAGGGGCCGTCAGTTCAATTTGTGGTTTCCCAGGAATCCTTTGTCTCCGGGAAGGGGCTGCCCTTCACCGACGTGAGATACAGGCATTCCTCAGAGCGTGTATGGAAGACGATCTCCCTGGTCGTGCCGTCCTCTGCGACAAGTTCGCCGCGGAGCTGTCTGTCATGACGGAATCCGTCCGAGAAACGAAGATCCTTGACCCGGCCGTCCCGGCAGTAGAAACCGTTTGTAAAGACAATGGAATCTGTATAGTTGTAGGGGTCCGCTTCGAAGGGGACTTCCGCAAGCTCACGGCCGTTCACAAGCACTTTAAAACTGTTGTTTGATTCAAACTTCAGGGAAATGTCCGCATAGGGACCGGCGCCGAGGAAGTCTTCGCCGTTCAGGGACATCGTCCAGAGGTAAGGCTGATCCTTTGCGGCTCCGTCTGCGGAGGATCCTGTGTTTCCGGATGCATTCGTATCCTGCCGGGCGTTTTTCTCCCACTCTTCCCGGAGATGCAGGACGGAGGCCGGTTCTTCCACGGAACAGCCCTCGGGGAAGGTCGGCTTTTTTTCTTCGGGGCCGTAGTAGTCCGGGACAGCTCCCTTAAACGCAGCGGATTTTAGCTCTGTACAGCTTGAAAAGGCGCCGGCGCCGATGCTTTGGATGCCGGTGCCGAAGGTGACCGCCGTGATCCCCGGACAGCTGTTGAATGCGCTGTTTCCGACGGAGCGGACCCCGTCCGGGATCTCCAGTGCGCCGCCCAGGGCGGAGCAGCCAGAGAATGCGCCTCTCCTGATATGCTCCAGGGAAGCGGGCAGCGGAGCGAGTCCGGTGAGATTCGGGCAGTAAGCGAAGCTGCCACTTCCGATA
Organism: Stomatobaculum sp.; assembly: GCA_017449925.1. The sequence continues at coordinate 9,222 of JAFSYO010000036.1, read as the reverse complement.
GAGCGAAGCCCTTCGGGAAGCGTCAGCGTACCCTCAAATCCGGTGAACGAGAAGGCATCGTCCCCGATGACCAGAAGGGAAGAGGGAAGATTCAGCGCTCCTCTCATGCCGGAACATTCCTGGAAGGCCTGGGCGCACAGGATCTTCAGCCCTGAGGGGAGACGCAGGGAGGTAAAGCCCATGTTCTTTGTAAAAGCGCTTTCCCCGATGTAGGTGACGCTGTCCGGGATCGAAAGCGCGCCGTTAAAGCCCTTGCAGTAGGCAAAGGCGTATTCGCCGATGTTCTTAAGACCCTCCGGCAGCGAAAGCTTTCCGTCGAATCCGCAGGAGTAAAAGGCGCGTTCCTCAACAGCGGTCACGCTCTCCGGGATCACAAGGTCACCCCGGAGCGCTTCACAGGAACCGAAGCAGTTGTACGGGATGGAAGAGAGGCCCGAAGACAGCCGGAGCTTTCCGTCGAATCCGCACTGGGAAAAAGCGTAATTGCCAATGCTTTTGACAGAATCCGGCAGAATGAGGTCTCCCCGCAGTTTTTCACAGTGATAAAATGCGCTTTTCCCTATGGATTCCAGTCCTTCAGGGAAGACGACCTCTCCCTCAGCGCTGGTAAGCTCGGAAAAAGCCTCGTCTCCAATTCTGCGCAAGGAAGCTGGCAGCCGGATCCCGGTGAGTCCGCTGCAGTGGGTAAAGGCATAACCGTCTATGGTTTCCACTGCGTCCGGCAGCGTGAGGGTGCCTGTAAGCTTGTCGCAGCCGTAGAAAGCAAATTCCCCGATGCTGCGCAGGCTTTGCGGAAGCTGCAGCTCACAGCGGAGTTCGTGATTGCTGTAAAATGCCTCCTTGGCAATAGAGGTGACCCCCTCGGAGATCACCAGCTTGCGGATGGCGTAGTCGCTCCACATAAAACGATCGGTCGTGACCATTTCGCCGGTGCCTGTGATCGTCAGCGTTTTCGATGATCTGTTATACTCCCAGGTCATGTTTTCACCGCAGCTGCCGGAGGCACTGGCTGCGTTTCCCTTGCTGCAGCCGAACAAACTGAAGATCATAACAGCTCCAATCATGATAAGAAATTTTTTCATGGCTTTTCTCTCTTAGGCATTTACAAAACGGAACAGTTCCTCTTTTATGATAATGAATAATACCATCAGGGTCAAGAATAGCGGATCCTGCGACAGTCCGTTGGTGAAATCCTTCCTTTGTATGGTAGAATAAAAACATGAAAAAAAGAATGAATCTGAAAGTAATGTTGTTTTCTGTGCTATTCACATTGTCAGCGCCTGCGGCTCCTGCCTTTGCAAATCATGTTTTTTACCCTGAGGGAACAGACTACTGGCATGTGGAACCTCTTTCCGGGCCGCTGCAGTTCCCGAGGCAGGAGGCGAACTGGGTCACGGGACCGGACGGCAGGGAGTACTATTATAAAGACGGAGTGCTGCAGACGGATTACCTGACCATCGACAACCACTATGTGGGGGCGGACGGAGCCATTCCGGAGCACACCAGCCTCGAGGAATATGATATGGTGACGGCCAGCAGGGGATGCAGGGCTATCATTGTGAGCAAGTCCGGCCACAGGCTGGAGGTCTGGCGGGACAGGCAGCGCATGTACAGCTTCGTGGTCACCTGCGGTTCCAGTACGGACGGAGACAAAAACATCCGGGGGGACCACAGGACACCGGTAGGGGAGTTCTATATTTCCCGGAAGATCCCGGACTCCTTCGCCTATCTGGCGCTGAATCTGAATTATCCGAATACAGAGGACGCGGCGCGGGCCGCAGAAAATGGACTGATCTCAAAGGAAGCCGCCCGGAGCATCGCCAATACAGTTGAGAAAAAGGGCTACACCAACGGAGATACAGTCCTGGGAGGCGCGATCCAGATCCACGGATGCAGGATCTTCGAGGGAAAAGATCAGTCCCGGGGATGTGTGGAAATGCTGAGCCAGGACATGGAGATCGTCTTTAATATCATGGAAACGGGGGATAAAGTGATCATCCTGCCCTAGGCAGGAAGATAGTGTATTGGTATGCGTGAACAGAGGTTCCGGGACAATGTCACATGGATGAGCTTTCTCCTGACACTGCTGGTCATCTGGACGCACGCGCTGAACATAGAACTGTTTCTGGGAGAAACAGGAAAGAACAGTGCGGCAGGCCTGATCGAATCGCTGCTGGGAGAGCATCTGGCCCAGATCGCGGTGCCGGGCTTCTTTATGATGTCCGCAGTTCTGTTTTTCCGGAATTACCGCCCGGAGGATACGCTGCGGAAATGGCAGCGGAGGTTCCGGAGTCTTGTGATCCCGTATTTTTCCTGGAATCTTCTGTATTATTCCGGCTACCTGATCGCCACCAGGGCGCCTGGCCTGAAGGACATCACAGGGTTGCCGGAGGTGCCGTTTTCCCTGAAGGAAATTCTGGAGGCAGCGCTGTTCTACCGGTACAATCATGTGTTCTGGTTCGTTTTCCAGCTGATCCTTCTGACACTGCTGTCGCCGGTGATATGGTTCGTGGTGCAGCGAAGGGAAAGCTTCACCGCGCTGTTTCTTCTGCTCTGCGTTTTTATTTTCCTGAAAGCCGATCCTACGCCGGTGAACGGGGACGCGCTTCTGTACTACACGACCGGGGCAAGAGCAGTAACAGTTCTGACCCAGGGCCAGACAGCTTCCGGATCATCCGGAAAAGCCGGTAAGGCTGTCAGATTCCGGCCCTCCGGCAGATTAACTGCCGGGATGATCTTCGCAGCTGCGGGGCTGGTGTTCTACAGTATTTATCTTCTTTCCGGGAACGACCTTCCGCTGGTCCTGAGCCGTCTCCTGACGGCGGCAAGCCTGTGGACACTGCTGCTCTGCATCCAGAAGCTGCCTGCCCCGCGTCCGATCATGTACGAGACCTTTTTGATCTACGCCATTCATTTCGCGCCGCTCCGGCTCATCAACAAATGCTGTGCAGCTCTGCTGCCCGGAAGCGCCGCAGCTGCTCTTTTACTTTTTCTCCTGATGCCTCTGATCATCCTGGGGATCGCCTGGATCGCAAATACCATCGGAGAAAGGTTTTGCCCGGTTCTCCTTCACTTGTTCACAGGGGGGAGATAAATTATTGAAAAAAACAAAAAAAACGGTATCTCTTCAGCGGCCCGGATCCGGGGATTCTGAAGAGATACCGTTTTTTCGTATTGTTTTCCTTTTGTCTTACTTGGGCTGTACTAATGCCACCGTGGGAGAGGAGGCAGACGAACCGGGGTCCTGTCCCGGGCTTTCTGTGCCCGGAGCGGCACCTGCGGTCTCTGCGCCCGGAGCGGCGCCTGCAGTCTCTGTACCAGGAGCGCCGCTGATGCTGCTTCTTTCGCCGGGATCGGCGCCGCCGGAAGAGGGGAGCGCCTCTACATAGAAGATGCCGTCGCCGGACTGATCTGCGGCCTGTGTTTCAGCAGCGGCCTGTGTTTCAGCAGCGGCCTGCGTCTCCGCAGCGGTCTGGGTTTCGGCAGCGGCCTGGGTTTCGGCAGCAGCCTGCGTCTCTGCTGCGGTTTCCGGAGCTTCCTGAATTCCTTCCCGCATGGCGCCGTCGGGCCCGATGGTGTAGTCCTTGCCGTTGTACTTTACCACCAGGTCATGCTTCATTACGCCGTCCGTACCGAGGTCATAAAGGACTTCGTTGATGTTCTGGACGCCGGCCAGCATGGTTCCGTCGCGGTTGATGTAATACCAGTTTCCGTTTTCGCTGACCCATCCGCTTGCAGTAGTGCCGTCGGAATTGAAATAATACCACTTGCCGTCCAGCTGCTTCCAGCCGGTGCGCATCACGCCGCTTCTTTCGTCGAAGTAGCGCTTTTTCCCGTCGACGGTTATCCAGCCGTGGGAGATCTTCCCGTCGGAATCCATGTAGTAGTAATTCTTCCCGTCGTTGATCAGAGCGTTTTTCTGCATGCGGTAGTTTTTATAATAATAATACTCGCCGTCGATCTTTCTCCAGAGATCCGAGGGGCAATAGGAAGAAAGATCCTTGAACTGAAGGTCAATGTCCACGCCGCCTTCAATGCCGGGGACATTGCCTGACTCTGTCCCCTGCCACATCACCGCCTGGGTTTGGGTGTATTTGCGCTCATAGGCAGCGACCCAGAGGGGATATTTAGACAGGGCGTTCATGTCCAGCTTTGTCTTGACCCAGTTTTCGTTGGCGTAAAGGATCGGGAAGTAACCTGCATCGCTGATCTTTTTGCAGAAGGCATTCACGATGTCGGTAATCTTGTCCTTTGGCTGCAGACCGAGGGTCTCGGCATTTTCCGCATCGAAGGCCACCGGATAGGAGATAGGGACGTCCTTGATCAGCTTCAGGACAAAATCCGCTTCCTGTTCCGCCATTTCCACGGAGGTGGCATAAGAGTAAATATACACGCCGATATCCACGCCGGCAGCTTCAGCGCCCCGCACGTTCTGCCAGAACATCGGGTCCACCTCGCCGCGGTAACGGGTGCCCAGCATGACAAAATCGATGTCATTTGCCTTTGCGGTCTTCCAGTCGATATCCCCCTGGTAGTGGGCAACATCCACTCCGCGGCGCATGACGCCGGAGATCGTCTCCCCTTTTTTGAAAAGTTTGTATGTGCCGGAAGAAGATCGGGTCAGTTTTTCTGCATCGCTCAGCTTGTTGGGATCCTCCGAGGAAGCGGAAGATGTCCCTGCCGCGCCGGAAGCGGCGGCCCCGCCGGCCGCAGGCCCGGAAACGCCCGGCCCGGCGGATACAGTATCCGCAAAAACAGCCGGAGAACTGAGGGCGGAAAGCCCGATACATACTGCAAGAGAAAGCGCGAGGGCGCGCGGAAAAGAAAACGCGCGCCCTGCCGCGGGATCATATTGATTGCGGTTCATAGAAAAAACTCCTTACTGCCATCCTGCCGGTGCAGCAGCACTGCCGCTGTTCGCTGTGGTTCCCGGATCTCCGGGAGACTGCGGCATCTGGGATGTGTTATTGGTGCTGCCGGAGGAAGCGGGACTGCCGGAATTATCGGAAGGCGAAGAGGCAGGTGCACTCTGGCCGCCCGCGCCGGGGCCGCTGTAAGCGTCGCTGGCCTGTCCTTCGTCGCGGCTGTTCCTGGTGCCGGGCGTGGAATTCTTGTCGGAAGAACTGCTGCCGGAAGAAGTGCCCGTGCTTGCGGACGTGCCGGAAGATCCGGAAGTTCCTGTGGAGGTCTTGATGGTGACTTCCTTCGCAGCAATGTTTCCGCCGCCCGTGTAGGCGCCGTTCGCGTCAAAGGTGTAGGAATTTCCGTCGATGGTGATGGTGGTGCCGGAGACCATCTTTCCGTCGCTGCCCAGATAATAGTAAGTGTTGTTCACATGGATCCATCCGGTCATCATATGGCCGTTCTCGTCGAAGAACATCCAGCTGTCGTCGATCCGCTTCCAGCCATGGGTCATCTTGCCGAAGTCGCTGCCGGCATCCGGATTCATGTAATAACGGTTCGTGCCGTCCGACAGCCAGCCGGTCTTCATCTTGCCGTCGTTGTCAAAATAGTAGTAGACGCCGTCCACCTGCTGCCAGCCGGTCTTCATCTTGCCGTCAGTGCCAAGATAATACCAGTCGTCGCCGATATTCATCCACTTAAAGGCGCAGCGTCCGTCGGCCTTGAAATAGTACCAGTCATCGCCCATGTGGCGCCAGCCTGTTGCCAGTTCGCCGGTACCGCGCATGAAGTAGTAGTTGTTGTCGACCTTCAGCCAGTTTTCCTGGACCAGGGTCCCGTTTTCCAGGCAGTAATACCACTTTCCCTCGTCCTTGATCCATCCGGTCTGCATCAGGCCGGTTTCCGGGCTGAAGTAATACCACTTGGAATCGATCTTCTTGAAGCCTTTGGTCATGGAGCTGTCGGACAGATCCATATAATAATAGCCGTCCTTCGTCTGGATCCAGCCTTTATGCTTGGTGCCGTCGGAGTCATAATAGACCCAGCCGCCGTTCTCGGACTGCCATCCGGTGGCTGCGTAAGCTGTCATTACCGGAGAGAGGGCCAGAGCCAGCGTCAGGGCCGCAGCGGCGGTTCTGACCGTTAAACCGTTCCGTTTCATATGGAAGACCTCCTGCTCATAAAATCTCTTTGTTTTTTTCGAAATCTGTCGCGTATCCCGCGACCTGTATAACAGTATAGCACTTGTCAAACAGATGGAAAAGTATACGGATTCCTAATAATTCCTTACATCCTGCCGGATTTTTCCTGATCTGCCGCCAGAGGGAGAACGCCGGCTTTCCGTACGGCCCGGAAGCAGTCCTTCGCGTAGCGGTACATGATCAGTGTATACTCCCCGAAGGGCTTGCCGATATTCTCTTTGTACACAGCCCACAGCGCCCACAGGAAGCCGCCCAGGGCCATGTAGCACTGTACGATATCGCGTTCCTCGGGAGATGCAGGTCTGCCGAAGTAAGCCTGCATCAGCTCTGCCGTCTGTTTTTCATTGTAATAGGAATAAATGGCGCACATCGCAATGTCGATCAGAGGGTCCGCCATGCCCGAGTACTCCCAGTCGATCAGACGCAGACCCGAGGGGGTAAAGATGAAGTTGTCCGCCACGCTGTCAATGTGGCAGAGGACCTTCGGGCGCTGCAGGCGGTCCAGCATTTCCAGAAGCTCATCCATATGGGCCCGGACCAGGCTGTAGTCCTCAAAGGGGATGCCGCCGCTTTCCATACAAAGCTTCTCGTAAAAAGCGATGCGCTCCCGCAGGTCGAAACTGTGGCTGACCTTCAGTCCGGACTCGTGGAGCCGGCGTACCAGTCCCATGCACTGTCTCATGTCTTCCACGCTGCCGGGATCGGCGTTCCGGGAATCATCATAGAAAACAGAGATCTTGTATCCTTTTTCCGAGTCGAACCAGACCACCTTTTCCGTGATGCCGAGGGTCCCCGCTGCCATCAGGCTCTCATATTCTTCCCTGCGGTTGATCAACAGTTCTGTTCCGGGGCCCGGGACGCGGCAGATATAGGATGCGCCGTTTACGGAGAACACGAAGGACTGGTTCGTCATGCCCGACTTGGGGCAGCTGATGTTCCGGATCCCGGACTGAGGTACCTTCAGCACGCGGGAGATGAGTTCCATCGCCTCGTTGTCGGAATGATCCTGGTAGTAAGGATCGAAAGTCCGCAGCTCTTCCAGATCTTCAAATTCGTAGACCTGGTCCGCAGGCTGCCGGTTCACCGCCATCTGCGGCAGGCCGTTCTTTCCTTTTTCCTCCCGCAGAAGGTCCATATAGACATTTTCCCAGTAGTACTGCTCCTTGCCCGGGGCGAAAAAATCCTCCTCCAGGCGGGGCAGCAGTCGGGCGGAGAATTCCCTGGTCATACAGACCGGGCCGTACATGAACCAGGCGCTCTGCCCCCCGACCCGTATGCCGGTGATGATCCCTTTCTTGTTATAATCCAATACCCACTCTTTTGTGGGACCGGGGGAATAAGCTGCGGAATACCAGGCTCCCGGCTCGTATGCGTGGAACATATTCTCCCGCATCCAGTTGTCGGAGGAAAGAAGGTACATATTGCGGCCCCGGAGGAGTTTCCTGGCGTAATAGACGGAGGAAATGTTGTTTTTCTCTGCAAAATCCGGATTGTAAAGAAGCTTGACCCCGAATTTGTCGATCAGGTAGTCGAACTTCTCTTTCAGGTACCCCACGACGAGGGTGATGTCGGTGATCCCCGCCTCATGGAGCTGGCGGATCTGCCGCTCAAGCATCCGTTCCCCCAGGACTTTTAAGAGTCCCTTCGGCGTGTCAAAAGTCAGCGGGCGAAAACGGGAGCCGAATCCCGCAGCCAGAATGACGGCGCCGTCCATGCGGAAAGGCTCCAGGTAATCAAGCCCCACTGGCGTGACGCTGCGCTGGCTGATGAGTCCCTGTTTCGCGGCGAGGGAGAGCAGCGCGTTCACGCTCCCGAGGGAAATATACATTTTTTCTGCCAGCGCCCGCTGGGTAATATCCGGGTTCTCAAGAAGCTCCCGAAGAAGAAAAGCAGTTTTATCCATAGAAAGATCTCCAGAATAGCAATACCATGATGTTCAAAACGGCATAGATTTTAATGATTGTGAACATCATAGCACGGACAGACCTGGCATGCAATATCTAACAAAAGCTTGTTCTAAAAACAAACAGGGGACCTTTCGGTCCCCTGTCTGCCGCAATTAGTATTTCGTTTTCAAGAGCAACTTCAAACCGGTTGCAGTGAAATTACTTCAGGATAACGTAGCTGATGGAAGCGGTGGTGAAGGTCTTTCCACCGAAGGAACCAGCGTTGGCTGCCTTGGTGAGGTGGATCTTGTAGTCGTCTCCATCCTTCTTGGTGCCACTGGTCAGGATAGCACCGCTGGTGTTGATGCAGACATAGGTCTTAGCGAACTCATCAGCGTCCATGCTGCCAAGTCTGTACTCGGCCTCGTCCCTCTTGGCGTGCTTGTCAGTGCCATTGTAAGAAGTAAGGACGCCTTCCTTGATCAGAGCTGCAACAGTGTACTTCTTGCCATCGGTCAGGTTGTAGAAGTTGATCTTCTCATCGCTGTCAGCAGAGATCAGCTTACCGCCGATGTACAGCTTCTTGTCGTCGTAGCCCGTGATGCCCTGGCCCTTTCTGGAGCCGGAGTTGTAGAACTTGAAGGTGAAGTTGTCGCCATCGATGTTGATCTGCTGCTTGCCGCTCTTCATGGAGCCGTCATGATCCTCGTCGTTGGAGAAGAACATGAATGCCCACAGACCGGACTCAAGATCACTCTTCAGAAGCTTTGCGGTAGCATCGAAGTTGTCCTCGGTGTCATACGGATAGGAAGAATCGTCATCAGCATAAACTGTGTCGACCTGCTTGGTCTCACCGACAGACGGGAACTGAACCAGCTGCAGACCCTTCTTCATGCGGCCGTAGTTGTCGAACAGATACTTCTTGGACTTGATGGTCTTGATCTCGGAAGCAACGATGTGGCCCTTGCCGTCAGCATAGTACCAGTAGCTGTCGCCGTCCTCGTACTTCGCCTGGTGCAGATAGTAACCAGGAACAACCTTGAACCAGCCCTTGGTGTAACGAGCACCATCCTCGGGGCTGCTGAAGTACATGAAGGTCTCGGTGTACTCTTCATAACCCTGGGAAGCGCTTGCTTCGGTAGCAGAACCGTCAACCTCGGTAGCATCCTTGGTGTACCAGTCAGCGATCATACGGCCGTACTCGTCGAAGCCGTACTTCTTGCCGTTGATGG
>JAFSYO010000035.1 GCA_017449925.1 Stomatobaculum sp. | reverse complement strand
GCTTTGCTCATTGTCTGCTACTGCAATTTGTCCCATCGGCCCAAGAATTAGGGCTGTCAGCACGGCCAGTCCGGCAAGCGCGATTCTCAGGAATTCCTTTGCCCGGCTTCGAAGATGAACTTGTCTCAATACTTGCATATCCGTACTCTGTCTCTATTGAATGAGCAATTCCATACCGTTCTGTCCAGACGCGGGCGGCACCGAGTAGATCACAGTGTCATATTCATGGGCAGCCCGGATCCGCAGCAGGTCTTTTTTCCCGCTGCGCAGCAGGATCTCTTCTCTTTTCCTGCCGTGAACACTTTTCGCGTATACCTTCTGGTTCAGCCCTTCCGCGGCGTCCGTACCGCCGTCCGGGCAACCCACCGCAAGAAGTTTTCCTCCGTTTACGAGATATCCGTCCAGTGCATCGATCGGATCCTCGCCCGCGCTGATCTTCACCGCGCCTCCGGTAATCCGGATCGGCCATCCGGTGTATTCCCTTTTCCCGCCGACCTGTAAACCGTCCTCCCCGGAGGAAATGGAAACATCACCGTCGGAAATCAGGATGCCTGCCTCCGAGAAAATCCCGTCTCCATAGGTTTCCACGGTGATTTCCCCACCGGATACGCTGATTGTCTCGGAAGCTGTCATGCCGCGTTTTTCGCTTGATTGAAGCTTCAGGGTCCCTCCTTCAATCCGAATGTCCCCCTTGCTTCGGATGCAGTGATCAGATGTATCCGCTTCCAGACTTCCGCCCCGGATGACCAGACTGTTGTCTGCATAGATGCAGGTCTCACCGCTGATAAGCCGGAACTCTCCGTCCTGAATCATGCAGTCCGCCGCACGGATTGCCCGGTTGGATGCCCGGATCTCCATTTTCACATTGTCCGAGATGAGGAGCTGATCGTTGCAGCGGATCCCGTTGTTGATAAAGCCGTCAATCTGCAGACTGCCTTCTCCGCAGATTTCAAGAGGGCCTTTTGCATGCAGCGCCGCCCCCTTCGCTTCCTTATCAGGGATCAGATAGCCGCCTTTCCCCGCGGTCAGGATGTTTTCTGTTCCTTTCTCCGCGATCAGTCTCAGGCTGCAGCACTCTTCTGAAACGATTGCTTCATCCATTGAATTCCGGATCGTCACATTTTCCAGAATCAGGACGGTCTCTCCGTCTGACCTGATATGAAGGCACAGGTCTTCCAGTTCTCCGCGAAGCAGGTACGGTCCGTTGCCGGTAATCACAAGCTCTTTGTTGCTCATGAAGACATCCGGCAATGTACTCAGGATCCGGTCCCCCTGCAGGTTGATAACCTGCGGGGAAGCGTTCTTACTGTCAAGGGCAAACGCATACGACTGTGCAAAGGATAAGGCGATACCGCCGAGGATCAGCAAGCTGATAAAAGTATGCCTCAACCTCTGCAACTTGCATTTACACAACATAGGTGTTGAAATTCAGACAGGATCGGCAATCACCTGGTCCGAAGGACCAGACTGGCAGCGTTAATCAGGCCGATAATCCCCAAGGCCAGATAGAACACTTTTGACACATTGCTGTTCAGAAATCCCATTGCCGGATTATACCCATCCAGGATCACAAGAAGGAACAGAACGAGTAACATCGAAATCATTAAATGTGGAAGAAGTACTTTGATCTTTTTCATTGCTTACGTTTCAACTCCTGATTAGTTCTCTTCAAAGGGCATAAACTCCGGCTCGCAGATCATCACAACATCACTGACAGCCCGGCCGCCTCCGCTTGGTTTGCTGATCAGCTTTCGGTCAAACGCCATCCCCGAGGACGCGCCGCCATCCAGATTATAGGCCGCCTTGCAGCCGAGATCCGCCATGAATTCCGAAAGCGCTTTCATGGAGGCTCCGTTGGAGTTCCCCATCAGCCGCCCGTCGATTACGACAAGGCAGTAGTGTCCGGGTTCATAATAGCCGATGGCGGTCCGCGGGTTCTGCTTCATGATGTTGGCGCTGGTATTGAACTCTTCTTTCGCGCGGCCTTCGCTGTCCAGCAGCTCGGGTCCGAAGCACCATACCTGCCACGGCTCGGATTCCAGGATTTCCGCGGCGCTGTACGTGCCGGGGGTATAGGTCTTCATCACGCCGTCGCGGTTGAGGACACAGATATCGTTTGTCCCTTCTTCACTCTGCAATACAACCCCGTTGCGTACAATAATCCCCTTATGGATGTTCAGATAGTAATCGCCGTTGACCGCCAGGATGGCACCGTTGTCCTTCAGCATTCTCTCGACCGTGCCCGTTCTGTGGGCGCTCGGGAATCCGGCCTGAAGGCTTCCGACCTCTGCCAGATGGATATCGGCCACATAGTAATTAAACTCTTTCGAGCCGTGCGTCTTATCCCGCCCCTTTGTGATCTGAATCGAAACATAGGGACTGGTGTAAGAGGTCTTGTCCGTGACGACTTCGTCGGTGAAGAACGCCGCAAACTTCTCCCGCAGGGTCGGGGGCGGCGTCGGTGTAGGCGTCGAACAGGCCGTTGATCTCCCCGTCGTAGAGGGAGGCCT
>JAFSYO010000002.1 GCA_017449925.1 Stomatobaculum sp. | reverse complement strand
CCGGAAGACCTCCTTTTCTGCCCCCGATCTCTGATCGGGGGAGCCCGCCCCGGCTTTGAGGGGCTTCAAAGCTTCTCTGTCAGGAGAAGCCTCCTATTACTTTCGCACTTTACCATGCTACCAAAGTAAATTGCATCTGTCAACCACAGCGTTTAGTATTCCTGGGATTCGCTGTATTCTTCGATGCACTCAAGGTAAGCCTCCAGCTGTTCCAGATAGTGGAGCGGGACTTCCCGGCTCTTCCTGACCCGGTAGCGTTTATCCATCTCCTCGTAGGTGAAGCTTTTCCTTCCGCCCTTTTCCATGCGCTGCCAGTACCTGTAGACATCCTTGAAGGGCAGGAAAAAGACCTCGTCCCGGGAGGTGAAGCTGATGATGAAGAACGAGATGCCTCTCTGTTCTTCAAAGCGCAGCATAAAATCGATCTGGTGCTCGTGGATGTTGGAAAGAGGAAAAGTATCCTCCGCGCATTCCTTCGCATCAAAGCAGACCGGAATGCTCTGGACCACACCGATATAGTCCACGGTGCTTCTCCTGTCAAAATATGCCAGGGTGATGTGGCGAGTGGTCTTGTCGATCTCCATGGGCGTGATCGGCGTAGGGATCTTCTGGATCAGCGCGATCCCGGCAGTTTTATAGATGTCGTTCGAAACATTCAGCAGATCCTCCAGGCCGGAGCCCCGCAGACCTCTGGTCTTCCATGTTCCCATGTCTGTTTCATTCCCTTTCTTTCAGGCCGCCCGGAAACAGCTTTCCGAACATCTCCGGCACGTTATCCCGGAACACGCGGCCCCGCACTTCCTCAGGAAGACGTTCGTCCTCCGGAAAATGCAGTTCGTATGCGTGAAGAAGCTGGAACCGGAGCCCTGCCTCCCTGCGGAGACGTTCGTTGATCTCCTTGTTTCCGTACTTCGGGTCTCCCAGGACCGGATGTCCCGCAGAAGCAAGGTGCGCCCTGATCTGATGTGTCCTCCCGGTGATCAGGTGGATGCGCAGAAGTGTCCGGTCCGGCAGGATGCAGAGGGGTTCGATCCCTGTCCGGATCTCCCGGTCCTCTTCCGATGCCGGCTCTTTCATTATCCGCACACGGTTGGAATCAGGATCTTTTCGCAGGTATCCATGGATCTCCGAGGTTTCCGTCACCTGTCCCATTACGCCGGTCAGATAGTACTTCCGGATCTCTCTGTTCTTCAGAAGCTCCGAAAGGATCCTGAGGGCGGGCAGCGTTTTTCCGGCGATCAGGATGCCTCCAGTGTTCCGGTCCAGACGGTTCACCACTGCCGGACGGAACGTCCGGAGCTGTTCCTCCGTCAGGGAACCGTTCATCAGAAGATGCGTGATCAGGTGCTCGCTGGCGGAAACATCCTCCGGAGCCGCTTTCTGGGAGAGCATGCCTCTGGGCTTGCTGAAAAGCAGCACTTCCCTGCCTTCAAACAGGATCAGATCCCGGAGCGGATCCGCCCCGGGTATTCCGGAAGCTGTCCGCACAGCGCCCTGGAGTTTCCCTGCGGAGGAGCCGCTGAATTTTTCCATCGTCTCATCCGAAAACCAGATACGGACCACATCACCCTCCGAAAGGTGCTCGTTTCCTTCGCATTTTCCGCCGTTCAAAGTGATATTCTTTTTTCGCATCATTTTGCAGAGAAAGCCTCTTCCTGCGTCAGGCAGGATCTTGAACAGGAATTTGTCCAGGCGCTGTCCCTGCTCGTTCGGGCCTGCAGTATATTCTTTCATTTAACCGCCTCAGTAAGACAGATTTTTCAAAAGAGCCGCGGCTCTCATCTCCGCATCACCGCAGCCGCTTTCCTCCGGAAGTGCCGCAAGGGCTTTCAGGAACTGCTCCTCTCCGGGGTACAGATTCACATGAAGCTTCAGGTGCTCCAGGCGCAGGCTGTTTTCCAGGTGTGTCTTCAGCTTCCGGCAGTCTTCCTGCCCCGCGGGGCCGCACACCAGGACCGACCCGGAACGGATCAGGACAGCATCCGCAGGAAACGCTTTCTCTTTTGTCGTAAAGATCAGATCATAGAGCAGGATCCCCCGGTCAGAACAGGGCTCCGTCTTTTCGAAAAAGGGTCTGTCCGGAGTCCTGAAGCGCATCATAGCAAGAAGCGGCGAGAGGATATTTGCCATGGGCAGGACGCAGAGGATCCCTGTCAGTGTCAGAACGATGCTCAGAGTCCCGCCGACTCTTCTCCCGTACGCGATCTGGGCCGCGATAAACAGGGCGATGAGTGCCGTAAGACCGGCATTTCTCAGGATATGATAGTTTCGGTAGCCGTAGCTGCCTTTTTCGACACGCATCTCTTTCTGCCTCCGGTCAGCACATCAGGTGATCAGTTATAGTAGTTCAGTATGAGATCCCAGGGGAGGATCTTTGTCATGGCACGGAAAGCCTTCATAGGAAGGCCGCACACAGAGACCGTCTTTCCTGCGAAAGCGTCTTCGATCGCCTGGCGCACCACCCGCTCCTGACCGACGACGAAAGCTTTCTTATAATCCGCGATGGATTGTTTTTCTTCTGCGATGCCAAAGAAT
>JAFSYO010000034.1 GCA_017449925.1 Stomatobaculum sp. | reverse complement strand
TTACACCGATTTATCCCTGGAAGAGCTGGAAGACCTGAGGAAGCAGAGAGAAGACGCCGCGAAGATTGCCCTGAACGATCTGGAATTCCAGGTGGCCAACGTGCTGAATGAGGAAGCCAGAAAGATTCAGGAAGAAATCAACTGGAGGAAGAAGAATGGCCAGAAAACCGTATGAGCTTCCGGACGATCAGTGTGAACGGCTGACGCGGACGGAAATGCATTCCGTACAGTGGCTACTGAATGCGGTCAGTACTCTGCGGTATGCCGAAAAGGATCTGGCTGACAGGCTGGAATGTGTGCCATACGGGAACCGGCGGCTGAAGATGGCCATTGGCCAGGTCGGGAGCCTGCTGCAGGATGTGCTCGGTACGGTGAGCGACAAACAGCGCCGGCAGCTGCGGAACACAGCAAACGACATGGAAGTACGGCTCGTTCCGAAAATGACCAGCCAGACGGTAAGCGTCGTTCTGGACGAGAAGACGGCCAAAGAGCTGGTAGAGGCAGCACAGGCGAAATGCCACTGGGAGTGCGTGCCGGATCTGGATGAAAGCCGGAACTGTGAACTCTGCAGGCTTCTGGAAACTGTGGTTCCGCTTGAAAGCTACGAATCGGTGAGCTGCCCGTCCTGGCGTGCGGAATGGGAGGAAAAATAACGTATGGTCCGGATCAACAGCTTCAAGTGTCCGCATTGCGGAAAAATGGTTGTCGGTCAGATTGTGGACAGCAGACCTATTCCATACGGAAGAATCAGGAGAAGGATCTGCGAGGAATGTTCCCGCAGGTTTACAACAATCGAAAAACCAGAGGATGTAAAAGAAAATGGCAAGCGCAGCTGACAACAGAAGGTATGAAACCCAGAAGCATCAGAGGGATGCGGCGAAGGCCGGGACGGCCCATCTGCGCGGTCTGGCCCGTAGCGTGGCCAAAGCCTATAACCGGGCCCACGGTCACAAGGAAAGCGAGATCGGCAAGATCTGGCGCGGCCTGGCGGCCAAACTGCCGCGTAAGGGCCGGAAGTACCTGCGGACCGAGGCCGAGCGCATGGCCAAACGCTGTGGCCGGGTGCTGAAGGGAGTATGACAATGGAAGAAACGATTTCCAGAGAAGCGGCGGTGGCCGCTGCCACATGGTGGCTCAATTCCATGATTGAGCCCGTTGATGAATCGTCCAGAAACTTTTTCATCGATGTGCTTGCGAGCCGGATCACAGAAAATGAATGGCTGCCGGAGCTGAAATGCGACGGCCAGCCGAGCGGCGTCCTGCAGGACAGCGCCATGGAATCAGGGATCGCCATCGAGAATTACCGGGATCATACGGAAATGGTGCTCGGTGAGGACGGAAAGATCCTTGCCCGTCCGGGAGAACAGATGGACTGGGTTCAGGTCTGGCCGGCAGAGGTCGAAGAATAAGTGACAGTTTCCTCCTGATTAAGGCGGCTGCTGAGACAGGCCATCCGGGGACAAAAAAGAAAAGGAGACGAAAGAGAATGAAAATCATCAGTGCTGGTTATGAAATCATTCGTCCGCATATGGACGGAACGGAAGCCCGGGACGCGATCTATCAGCTGATCGAGCAGGCCGGAAGAACCTGTTACAAGAGCGAGGACAAGATCACGCCGGAGAGCGCTGCGGCCTTTGTGAAGGGCATCGTGAAGCGTGGCCATGAGGCCATGCTGGAGCACGCTTCCATGACGGTGAAGTTCATTGTTGACCGGGGCGTATCCCATGAGCTGGTCCGGCACCGGCTGGCCAGCTTCGCCCAGGAAACCACCCGGTACTGCAATTACTCCACGGATACGTTCGAAGGAGAGATTACATTTATTCAGCCATGCTTCTTTGAAGCTGGAAGTGTTGAGTATATGGCATGGAAAAAACTCTGTCAGGAAGCAGAGAGTACATACATGGCCATGATGCGGATGAACAGGACGCCGCAGGAAGCGAGAAGCGTTCTTCCCAACAGTCTGAAGACGGAAGTGGTCATGACGGCGAACATGCGGGAATGGCGGCATTTCTTCCGGCTGAGAGCCGCCGGCGAGACCGGCGCTCCGCATCCCCAGATGGCCGAGGTCGCGGTTCCCCTGCTGAGAGAAGTGCAGGCTTACATGCCGGAGCTCTTCGGAGACATCAAAGCGCCGGAGGACTGATCGAATGGACAGATTAGTGAATGATGATCCGCAGACCAATACCGAAGTCCTGTTCAACCTGGCTTACGTGAAGGACAAGGAAGTCTGGATCCGTGGCGGAGGAGATGACGGAGAAGACTGCACACTGATCGATTTTACCAACCGGATGT
>JAFSYO010000033.1 GCA_017449925.1 Stomatobaculum sp. | reverse complement strand
GTCTTTCCGGAGTTGTACTCATATGTCTGAGGGCCGTTATGAGGCGCTCCCTGAGCGGTCTCCTGGTAAGAATAAGTTTTCTGCTCTTCTTTTACGTTGCTCACCGGAGTTCCGCATGCAGGACATACCCTGTCGTTTTCATTTAATTCCTGTCCGCAATTTCTGCAATACATTCTGTACCTCCAATATACCCATTATGCTGATTATTTTGTTATCTAATTATATATCCTTCAACTTAATTATTCAAGAATCAAAGGATGGCTTCGATGGCATTTTTCAGTTCCTCAAGGTCGTCGATCCTGTTGACCTGATCCCTGAAAGCTGCAGCTCCGGGGCGGCCCTTAAGGTACCAGCCCACGTGCTTTCTCATTTCCAGAACAGCTATGTGGTCGCCCTTCAGTTCAGCGGTATCCGTCAGGTGTCTCAGCATTACGGCTTTCAGTTCTTCGGGTGACGGTCTTCCCTCGTGATCCTTGTCAAAGATCCAGGGATTCCCAAGGGCGCCACGGCCGATCATTACAAGATCGCACCCGGTCTCCTCCATCATGCGGATCCCGTCCGCACGGCTCATCACGTCCCCGTTTCCTATGACCGGGATCCGCGAGACGGCGCGCTTCACCGCCGCGATCACCGACCAGTCGGCCTTTCCGGAATAGTACTGCTCCCGGGTGCGGCCGTGGACGGCCACGGCCGCGGCGCCCGCTGACTCGCAGGCTCCGGCCACCTCTGCGGCATTTATATGGTCTGTGTCCCAGCCTGCCCTGATCTTCACCGTCACAGGCTTCGCGGTGTTCTTCACGCAAGCCTGAACCAGATCGAAGCAGAGATCAGGATCTTTCATAAGGTAGGATCCCTCGTGGTTTTTCACGATCTTGGGCACCGGGCAGCCCATGTTTATATCCAGAAAAGCGTTGTCGTATTTTTCAAGTTCTCTGGCTGCGAAGGCCATGATGTCAGGCTCATGTCCGAAGATCTGATAGCCTACCGGCCCTTCGCCGGGAAGGATCTCCAGGAGCTTTCCGGTCTTTTTGTCACCGTAGAACAGGCCCTTGGCTGATACCATCTCGGAGCAGGCCATGGCGGCTCCCATTTGAAAGCATATACGACGAAAAGCGCCGTCTGTTATTCCAGCAAGCGGCGCTAATACGAATCTGTCTTTTAATTCAATGTTACTTATTGTTACCATTTTCCATCCTTCTCAGTGCCAGAGCCACCGTAAGTCCGGGTATTACGCGGTTTCCGGTGATCTCAGCTCCCAGGATCTCGTTGATCTTTTTGAGCCTGTACTGAACGGTGTTGGTGTGCACCTCCAGGAACTCGGAAGTCTTGGCGGAATTCATGCCGGCGTCCAGAACGAAGGTCTCAAGGGTCTCCAGAAGCTGTTTTGCCTTATTGGAGCCTTCTTTTCTGAAGGGTTCCAGAAGATCCATATAGTTCTTCTTAAGCTGTCCTCCTGCTATCTGGATATAGATGCAGTTGGAAACCAGCACCATTTCATACTTTGAGAAAACTCTCTTGTAAGGGAAGATGTTTTCCACAAAGGCGCAGGTCTCGTTTATCAGTCTCAGGCCGTCCCCTGCTCCTTCGATGCCATCCATTCCGGTCACGTGGAAAACGCGGACTTTCTTGTCTTCCTTGATATGATCGAACAGATTCAGGGCTTCTTCCAGATAGTTCACGTCAGCCTTTTCTTCTGTGACCTTCTGCTTAAGGATCAGTCCATAGGTTTCGCCGTCTTCAGCGACCTTGATCATGCGGATGATGCCTTTTTCCTCGGTTTCCTTGTAGGCCTCTTCCAGTTTCTGCTGATCGTAACCCCTGATATAGAAGGCGCTGACGATATTTTCCCTGGTAACTCCGGCCTCTTCCCTGAGGGAATATGCCAGGGATTTGTTGCCCCTGATGAGGGCGCGGATGAATTCAGCTCTGGCATCTCTTTCCGGGGTGTACTTCCACATGCCCATGCTGAGCTCGATGATCTCAGCCAGCATGTTTATCTCTTCGTTTGAATACTTGTCC
>JAFSYO010000032.1 GCA_017449925.1 Stomatobaculum sp. | reverse complement strand
GGTGCCCTCAGGACAACGTTCCCTCTGTCGGTTTCACTGCGCAGCGATTCGGACGCCGCGTTGGGCTCCATGAAATCGTGGTCGCCGTCGCGGCGCCGCGCTGCTTGTGAAACACTCCGACAGGAACTATCAGTCCTGAGGGCACCCGTTCTTCTTTCAACTCAAGAAAAGATACAAGAAAAGGAACCGTCGCACTGTTTAGTGCGGACGGTTCCTTTTTAATAATCATAAGGATCCCTGGTTCATTTCGACTCCTGACCTATAAAGTGCACGCACATCATGGTCAGATCGTCAAACTGCGGGGCATCTCCTGCGAAGGCATTCACCGCGCCGTGAACTGCCTTGAGTATCTCTTCCGGCGTCCCGTCCTTCGCGCCGTTCAGCGCTTCCAAAGTGCGGTCCAGTCCGAAGAATTTCTGATGTTCATTGTTCGCCTCCGGAACACCGTCCGTATAGAGGAACAACTTCGCACCCGGCTTCAGCTGCAGGGTGTACTGGCGGTACCGGATCCCTTCCATGCCTCCCAGAATCATCCCGTGCTTATCCTTCACCAGTTCAAAGCTGCCTCCCGGCTGCATCAGGATCGGATACTCATGGCCCGCGTTCGCCGCGGCCATCTCTCCGGTCCTAAGGTCCAGAACACCGACCCAGACTGTCACGAACATCTCCGACGGGTTCCTGGTCAGGACGTTGTTCACCGCAGTCAGGACTTCCGCGGGTGATTTTCCCATCATGGCGAAGTCGCTGATGGAGATCTTCGCCGACATCATATAGAGCGCGGCGGGAACGCCCTTGTCCGATACATCCGCCATCACCAGGCCGAGGTGGTCTTCATCGATCAGGAAGAAATCGTAAAAATCTCCTCCCACTTCTCTCGCCGGCGTCATGGAAGCGTAAATATCAAAGTCCGTCCGATCCGGGAATGCCGGGAAGGTGCCGGGCAGCGCCGAGACCTGAATGTCCGACGCCATGGAAAGCTCGGAGCTGATGCGCTCGTCTTCCCGCTTCTTTTCCAGCTTCTTCTGCTGAAGCCAGAGAAGCTGTTTGACGATCAACACGATGAAGCCCAGGACGACAAACCCGATCAGAAACCAGAACCACGCCTTTTCATAGAACGCCTTTTCCTTTACGATGACGACATCCACACCGTAAGGATCTCCTGAGATCTGGTTCACTGATCTCAGGTGAAATACATATCTGCCGCCTGGAAGGTTGGTATAGGCCCTCGGATACAGCTGCTCCTGGGTGACGATAGAAGCCAGCTCGTCGAAGCCTTCCAGATAATGGGCTACCACCGGGTTCCCCAGAGCATAGGAAAGGGCATAGCTGTAAATGACCACACGCCTGGTATTATGCGGCAGGGTGATCTCCTGTCCCGGCACGGTGTAGATCCGTTTTCCGTCGGCTTCGATATATGGCACGGCCAGCTTGACCCTCCGTATCACCCGCTCCTTATTGTTCAGGTCGATCCCTGTGATGCCGTCCAGACCCGCAATGTAAGCTCTGCCCTCCGGAGAGACATAGCTCCGGGAATTGGCGGTGGTAATGTGGGGAAGGCCGTTCTTCACATCATAGAAGAGGTAATCCGACAGGGTACCCGCCTTCAATTCGTCGCCGTCCGCTACATAGATGCCGGTGCCGCCCAGCATCCAGACAGTTCCGTTGTCCGCCAGCAGGATGTCATAGCATCCACTGGCAAGGTCGCTCGTCGGGATGTTCTTGATCCGCCGGACATTTCCATCCTCCAGGATCCCCACCTCATTGCTGGTCACGACCCAGAAGCAGTTCCTGCGGTCATCCCTTTTAATGCGGAGGATGATGTGGGATTTCAGGGGATACTCGCCCCTGAAAGGATAGATTTCATTTCCATCGATAACATATATCCCGTTTCCGTTGGTGCCGAGATACAGATGCCCCTCTTTGTCCTCGGTGATGGAAAGAATGTCAGTATTCGGGGCCCCATCACGCTTGCCAAGAGTCCGGATGATCCTTTCATCCTTGATGAACTGGATACCGCCGCCGCTGACCGAGACGACCATTGTTCCGTCGCTTCGTTCATAAATGGTCCTCACGTGGTCCGTAAGAAGGCCGTTGTAGCGGTTGAATCTTATATAGCTTCCGTCCGGATGCAGACATACCAGCCCATGATCACTGAAGGTGCAGAACCAGAGGTTTCCCTTACTGTCCTCTTTGATGGCGCGGACCCGGGAAGTCCGCAGCATTTCCGACACCGGCGTTTCCACCTGTTCCCCGTCTCCGCTGAATACCAGAAGTCCTGTATCCGTTCCCGTGTACAGGAGGTCATTCTTCATCCAGGTGGTCGTGACCACCCGGTCCTCCATATCAGTCATGAGGCTGACATCCGTGAACACGCTGAGACAGACCTTCAGTATGCCGTTCCTGTAGCTGTAGAACCAAAGATTTCCTTCATAATCCTTCAGGACCCCTTCCACCATGGCCAGCGGAGTAAGGCTTAAAAGCTGGTAACCATCATCCCCGTCCATGTAGCCGATTCCGCTGTTCGCGCAGATCCACAGCTTTCCGTCGATCAGCTTCAGCATGTTGGCGCTGGACAGGTCCGGCGTCTCGATCCTGGTATAAGACTCCGGAGCTCCGCCGAAGGTTCCGTAAAGGAGATACTCCCCCTCCGTCCCCAAATATACTTTGCCGGAGTTCGTATTATCAGGACATACACAGGTCACCGCGGCCCCGGTCTCCGCGGGGATCCGGTACTGATCCACCTTGAAGTCTTTGATGCTGAAGACACTTCCGTCCTCCGTAACGCCGTAGATCGTCCCTTTCCTGTCTGCAATAAGACTGTAAATGTATTTGTCGTTCAGTCTGCTGTCATCGAGAGGGATCAGGGTATCGCCCTCTTCCTTGTAGTTCTTCATGTAGAACAGGCCGGAGGTGGTGGCAAAATACAGATTTCCCTTTCCGTCCGGCATGATGGAACGGACGGAAAGCGTCCTGAGGCCCGCCTCTTTCCCGTAATAAGTGAACTCCGCCTGCGGCGTCATATGGGCAAAGCCCATGTCATTGGTGCCTATCCACAGACTGCCGTCCGGGTCCGCGTAGAGGCTGACCACGCTGGTCACTTCACTGAACTTGTGAAAGGACTTTCCATCGTACTGGACCAGGCCGCCGTAGCCGCCGAAGTACATGAAACCGTCTTCCGTCTGGGCCGTCGTGTTGACCTCGGAGTACGGCATGCCGTCACGGATGGTATACATAGTCGAAATATGTCCTGTCTCAAAGCCCGGATTCTCCCAGTCCCGCGCATATGAAGCAAAAGCGCAGAACAGCATAAAAAGGGCGCAGAACAACAGGCAGGCAGCAGCCCGCCGTATTTCCGGCCCTTTTCTTCGTATGTTATCCAGGCGTCCCGTCATTCCAGAACCTTTCTTCAAAATATATATTTCCATGATGAGTTTATCATTGCATGGCCGCAAACACAAGTTTTCGTAATTGTCCCGGGAAGAAGAAACGCGATATGTATAAAAAACTGCATAAAGCGAGTTCATGTTGCATTATTTTACATGCTGTAGTATATTTATAAAAATTTGATAAAAACCAGCACTCTCGGAACTATGAGTTTAAACAGGATGGGGAGCTTGCTCACCAGACAGTTTAAACTCATAGGCCCGAGCCGGAGTGCGGGACAAAAAAGGGGGTTATTTTTTCATGGAAGGTTTCTCGAATTTTGTTGACTTTCTGAACGGAATCGCCTGGGGTCCGTGGATGCTCATCCTGCTTGTGGGTACCGGCATTTTCCTGAGCGTCAAGATGGGCTTCATCCAGTTCGCACGCTTCGGCTACGCGATGAAGAACACGCTCGGCAAGGTCTTCAAGAAGCAGAAGGCCGGACAAGGTGAAGTCACGCCGTTCCAGGCTGTGACCACCGCTCTTGCGGCGACTGTCGGAACCGGCAACATCGCAGGCGTCACCGGCGCCATCGCGGCAGGCGGCCCCGGCGCGGTCTTCTGGATGTGGATCTCCGCGCTGTTCGGCATGGCAACCAAGTATGCCGAGGTCGTACTTGCAGTCCGTTATCGTGAGCGCAACGAAAAAGGCGACTGGGTCGGCGGTCCCATGTACTATATCAAGAACGGTCTTGGGAAGAATTTCAGCTGGCTCGGCGGCATCTTCTGCGTCTTCGGTTTCCTGGCTGCTTTCGGTATCGGCAACATGACCCAGGTCAACACCATCGCTTCCTCCATCAACACCGCCATTGACGCGTTCGGCGGCAACGTGGAAGCAAGCACTGTCCAGATCTTCGGTCAGACTGTCCCGACCAGCAGCATCGTCATCGGTGTGATCGTGGCCATCATCGTGGCCCTGGTCCTTCTGGGCGGCATCAAGCGCATCGGCTCCGTCACTGAAAGACTGGTTCCCTTCATGGCAGTGATCTACATCATCGCAGCCATCGGCGTCATCCTTGGCAACATCGGCCAGCTGGGCACTGTTTTCGGCATGATCTTCAAGGGCGCTTTCAACGCGGACGCGGCCATCGGCGGCGCCACCGGCATCATGATCAAGACCACCATCCAGAAGGGTGTGGCCCGCGGCGTGTTCTCCAACGAGGCTGGTCTCGGATCTGCTCCCATGGCTCACGCGGCTTCCTCCGAAACTGATCCGGTCAAGCAGGGTCTCTACGGAATCTTCGAAGTCTTCATGGACACCATCGTCATCTGCTCCCTGACCGCTCTGGCATTGCTCTGCGGCACCCTTGGAAACGGCCAGGTCCTTGACTGGGGCGGAAGCGCCGGCACCACAAACGTTGCCGCCGCCTTCTCCAGCGTCTTCGGAAGCCAGGTCGGCTCTCTGATCATCGCTGTCGGCATCACCCTCTTCGCGCTGTCCACCGTACTCAGCTGGTCCCTCTACGGCACCCGCTGCTTTGAGTACCTCTTCGGCCTGCAGTTCGTGAAGCTTTACCAGGTGATCTTCATTATCATCGTTGTCATCGGTTCCACCCTGGAGCTTTCCCTGGTCTGGAACATCGCAGATACCCTGAACGGCTTCATGGCCATCCCGAACCTGATCGCCCTCCTCGGCCTGTCCGGCGTGGTGATCCAGCTCACCAAGGAGCACTTCTCCGATCCCGCCAAGATGGCCGGCGACGAGGAGTGATCCGCAGCACAGAGTGCTGAACAGACATCGGAATTATAATGAATCAAACGAAGAACTGCCTCTCAGACTGTTGAGAGGCAGTTCTTTTTATATGATCGAAACTTAGATATACTTGATTTTTCACTTGCTCCGGGGTCGTGGGTGTATTGTAATCCGTACCGATTTGCACTCCCTTGCCGAGGCCTGTTTTTTCCCTGGTTTGACTGAAATCACGCTCTTTTCCCGGTGTATTGGGGGCATAGCGGATATGTACTGAAAAGCACTCCCTTGTGCTCGAAGCAAACAGGGGAGTGTAAATCTCAAGCTGGCCCTATACACCCAAGGTCTCCGAAATCCAAGCTTCAAGCCAGTCATTTGGCGGGACAGGAGGGAGTGCAGTTCATTACTTTGCTGTATACCCCCATGGAGTTCCGGATCAACCGGTTCTCGGGTAGGTTTTCAGGCCGGTTCCACGGGCCGGTTTCACAAACTCTTTCCGCTGCTCAGGAATCCTGCAAGTTCTTTCGGAGCGCGTCCAGCTTCTCCGCCATGGTGGTGTCCCGGGGTGCGCTGCGCTTCAGATGGATCTCCCTTGCCGCGGCGGTCCTGCGTTCCAGATCCTCTTTCAGGTCCTGGGCGGACAGGAGTTCCGAGCCGGCGCTCCGCACGATGACCTGCTCCAGGCCGTCGGAGGTGGCGACCACCACCCGGTCCGTCTTTGCGTGCTCGTGGGAGAACTGCTCGATGTAGGCGTCCGCGGTCTGGGCTTCCTTTGTGAACACCACATGGATGTTGTGGTAGTCAAATATCTCCACCTGGTGACCCGCCACGCGGTAGGCGTCAAAGACCACGATCAGCACCGAGCCACGGTAGCCCTGGTAATCGCAGAGAGCGTCCTGCAGAGCCAGCCTGGCGCTGTCGATGTTGGTCTCCGCGAGGGCTTTCAGCTCAGGCCAGGAAAAGATGATGTTGTAACCGTCCACCAGGACGAATTCTTTCCGCCGGTCCATCTTTCCGACACTTTCCGCTGCCCTCAGTTTCTCCGCTGATGCGGCGCTGCGCTTCTCCTCCGCAGCTCTCATTGCCCGGACTGCTGCCGGCGTTTTTCCTCCGGAAGCGCTGCCGGCAGCGTAATCGCCATATTCCAAAGTCTCCTTGAAACGCCTGCGCTGGCCGTACCTCGCCTTTTGTCCGACATTTCTCCGGTTCGCGGAGCCTGCCCGGGCCAGGATCTGATCCACTTCTTCCACGGAGAGGAAAGGTCCCTCTTCCCCTGCGGCGCGGCGCGCCCTGGCGGCAGCCCCCGCAGCTCCGGCGCCGGACATCCATGCGCCTCCGGATCCGTCTCCGGACACTCCTGCTTCGCCGTCCCCATCTTCCGGCCCTGTCTCCAGTACCGGCGGCAGATGCATGTATTCCGGGACATCGTACCAGGGGATCACCGTTCCGACACCGTGGGAACAGAACACGGAATCCGGGGAATTCTCCGGATCCAGCTCCGGGTCATACCCGGAAGCTTCGATCACATCTTCCGCATTGTGGCAGGGGAAGTATCCGAGAAGGCGGACGGCAAGCCGGCCTTCCCCCTTGGTGTAGGCGCGGACATCGTCCGCGTAGTTCAGGATTTCCGAGACCGGTACCTTGCCGGAGATCACGGTCATCCCGCCGTCACCGTATGAGCCGTCAGCGCCGTAAGCGGCATCTCCATATCCTCCGTCACCGCCCTCTGTTTCTTCGCCCTCAAAAGAACCGCCGGCCCCCAGCGAAAACTCCGCTCCCATCCGGTCCAAGTCAGTCATGGCCCGTCCTGCGGCGGATCCGGGAACGGTCAGGGTAAAGCGGTACCACGGCTCCAGAAGCACATTGTCCGCGAACATCAGGCCGTTCCGTACCGCGCGGTAGGTAGCCTGCCGGAAATCGCCTCCTTCGGTGTGCTTGTCATGGGCCCGTCCCGCCGCCACGGTAATCTTCATGTCCGTGATGGGCGATCCCGTCAGGACGCCGAAATGCTCCCGCTCCTCCAGATGCGTCAGTATGAGGCGCTGCCAGTTCAGCGCCAGGCGGTCCACACTGACCTCCGAGGCGAACTGAAGGCCGCTGCCCGGCTCTCCTGGTTCCATCAGAAGGTGCACCTCCGCATAATGACGCAGTGGTTCGAAATGCCCCACGCCTTCCACTGGGGCAGCAATGGTCTCGCGATAGGCGATGCTTCCTGCGTCGAAAGCGATCTTCACGCCGTAGCGCCGCTCCACCAGTTCTTTCAGTACTTCCGTCTGTACAGCGCCCATCAGCTGCACGTGGATCTCCCTGGTCCGGTCCTCCCAGAGGACATGGAGCTCCGGCTCCTCTTCCTCCAGGTTCTTCAGCTTCGGCAGCATGGCCGCCGCGTCCGTCCCCTCCGGAAGAAGCACGCGGTAGGTCAGCACCGGAGAAAGCAGCGGCATGCGGCCGCTCTCCTCAAATCCCAGTCCCTGGCCCGCCCGGGTGTGCTCCGGTCCTGTGACTGCCACCACCATCCCGGCACAGGCTTCCTGCAGGGGCGTGAACTTGGCGCCGGAATACCGGCGGATCTGATCCGCCTTATCTTCAGCCTCTCCTGTTTCTTCCGGCAGTGTCATTTTTACTTTCAGGGTTCCGCCGGTCATCTTCATCCAGGTAAGGCGTTTTCCCTGCTCGTCCCGGGTGATCTTGAACACCCGGGCGCCGAATTCCGCGGGATATTCTTCCGGCCGGGGCACCGGTGCGAACTTAGAAAGGACCTCCAGGAAAGCTTCCACGCCCTCCAGACGGAGCGCTGACCCGAAGCTGACCGGGAACAGCTTCCTCTCCCGGATCAGGCGGATCATATCGCTGTCCTTCACCGGAGCCCCTTCCTCCAGGTAGCGCTCCATCAGTGCTTCGTCCAGGACCGCCAGTTCCTCCTGCATCTCCGGTGAACTGAAATCCACAAGCTTTCCCGGAACGCCGTTTCCGGAAGCGCCGGCCGGCGGAAGAAAACTGAATTCCTGGAACCCCGCCTTCAGCACGTTGCGGAGCTGTTCCATCACCCGCTCCCGCTTTACCCCCGGCTGGTCCATCTTATTTACAAAAACGAATACCGGCACCCGGTAGGTCCGGAGCAGGTTCCACAGCGTCCGGGTGTGGCTCTGCACCCCGTCCGGCGCGCTGATCACCAGCACCGCGGCATCCAGGACCTGCAGCGTCCGCTCGGTCTCGGCGGAGAAGTCCACATGTCCCGGAGTGTCCAGAAGGGTGATCTCTGTGTCGCCGGTGCGGAACACTGCCTGCTTGGCGTAGATGGTGATGCCCCTCCGCTTCTCCTGGAGATCCGTATCCAGGAAAGCGTCCCCGTGGTCCACGCGCCCCGTCTTCCGGATGGCCCCGGCAGTATAGAGCAGCGCCTCCGATAAAGTTGTTTTCCCGGCGTCCACGTGGGCCAGGATCCCGATGGTCAAATATCGCAATTTGTTCTGCCTTTCTGTTGTTTCTTCTTCCGCGCCCAGCGCGCATCAGCTCACTGCTTTTTCTTGTCCCGGAGGGCCTTCGCTACCATTTCCGGCGTAATGGGCAGCTCCGTGAACCTCACCCCCGTAGCGTGATACACGGCCTCCGCAATTGCCGGCAGGGGCGTGTTCAGGACGACCTCGCCGATGGATTTTGCCCCGAAGGGTCCGCTGGGTTCGTAACTTGGGGCGAACTCCACGCGGATGCGTCCCACGTCCTGCCTGGACGGGATCTTGTACTGCATAAAGGAGTTCTCATAGGGAACGCCGTTCTTGTTATAAGTTACGTTCTCCATCAGGGTCATGCCGATGCCCTGAAGGATCCCGCCCTCCGCCTGCACTCTTGTCAGGTTCGGATTCAGCGGCGTCCCGCAGTCCACGCAGGCGTCGTATTCCACCACCCGCGTCTCCCCGGTCTCCGGATCGATCTCCACCTCGGCCGCGCCGGCCATGAAGGGCGGCGGTGAAAAGGGCGAGGTGTTCATCTCAACTGTCTCGAGGATCAGGTTGTTGAAGAACATGTTTTTTTGTGAGATATCCGCGAGCGAGACGCTCCGCACGCCGGCGGCATCATCGGTATTCTGTCCCGCGCCGGAAGCGGCGACATACACCCGCTCTCCGTCGAACCGGGACTCTTCCTTCTTCACTCCCAGCAGCTCCGCGCCGAGGGTGAGAATACGGTCCCTCAGCTTCCGGGCGCATCGCTCCACCGCCTTTCCTGTCACGTAGGCAGTGCTGGAAGCGTAGGATCCTTTGTCATAGGGAGAAGTGTCGGTGTCGGCGCCGGCGGTGACCACCCGGTCCGGACTGCACTCCAGCACCTCCGCCGCGATCTGGGCCAGCGTCGTGTCACAGCCGGTCCCCATATCCGCCGCGCCGATCCGGAGAATATAAAAGCCGTCGTCGTTCAATGAGAGGGCAGCGCTGCCCGTATCCACCCCGGCAATCCCCGAGCCCTGCATGGCGAGGCCGATGCCCACAGCCCGCAGTTTTCCGTCCGGCATGGTCCGCACCGGGTACTTCTCGTCCCAGCGGATCATCTCCCGTACTTTTTTAAGACACAGATCCAGGGTACAGGAAGTATTTATCGATCCATCGTAGGCCGGCATCCGGTCCCCTTCCCGGACCATGTTCATCTCCCGCACCTGCATGGGATCCAGGCCGACCTTTTCCGCGAATTCCGTGACGCAGGTCTCGACGGCAAAGATGCCCTGGGGCGCCCCGTAGCCGCGGAAAGCGCCTGCCGACATGACATTTGTGTAGACCACGTCAAAGGAAAAGCGGAAGGCGTCCAGCTCACGGTACAGCGGGATGGATTTGTGGCCGGAAAGGCTGACTGTCGTAGGGCTGTGCTCCCCGTAGGCCCCGGCGTTGGACAGGGTGTAGAGGTCGATGGCCCGGAGCTTTCCGTTCTTCATGCCGCCCACGCGCACCTTCACCTCCATCTCGTGGCGGGGGGAGGAAGCCGTCTGGGATTCTTCCCTGGAGAAGATGATCATACTGGGCTTTTTCGTCTTCCATGTTACAAAGGCTGGATAAGTCTCCGAAACAGCCGTCTGCTTCGCCCCGAATCCGCCGCCGATCCGCGGCTTCATCACCCGCACCATGGATTTCGGGATGCCCAGGGCGTCGGCGATGATGCGCCGGCAGTGGAACAGGATCTGCGTCGACGATATCACATTCAGGCGCCCGGTGACGGGGTCGATGCTGCAGTATGTCCGGAAGGTCTCCATCATGGCCTGCTGCACCGCCTTCGTATGGAAGGTGTGCTCCACCACCACGTCGCACTCCGACAGGACCCGGTCCACATCCCCTTCTCCCGTGGTCTCGGAGGCGCAGAGATTCCGCCGGTTGTCCGCGCCGCAGGGGACCTGGGCGCGCCAGTTTTCCTCCGGATGCACCAGGATCTCCGCGTCTTTTGCCTGATGCATGTCCAGGACCGGCGTCAGCACCTGATACTTCACCTTGATGAGCTTCATCGCCCGGTCAACGCACTTTTCATCCGCACCCGCCACGATCGCAGCCACATCTCCCGCGAAGCGCACCCTGCGGTCCAGCACCAGGCGGTCGCAGGGACTGAACTCCGGAAAAGTCTGCCCCGCCTGTGTATGGCGCGGCATATCCTGAGGCACATCCTTCCAGGTAAACACCGCCTCGATCCCCGGCACCTTCATCGCCGCGGAAGTATCGATCTCCTCGATCAGCGCGTGGGCGTGGGGAGAGCGCAGGATCTTCACCACCAGGTATCCCTTCGGGACCATGTCCTCCAGGTAGACGGGCTGTCCGGTGAGGAGCTGCATGGCGTCCTTCTTCCGCACAGGGGTATTTACTACCCGCAGATTCTTCACGATTCCGGCATACTGATCCTGGGACCGGACGTTTCCTTCCGGCTGCCAGTTTTCTCTGCCCGCCGGATTCAGGTTTTCATTTGTTCCTGCCATCAGCGCTCTCCCTCCTTCCATGCCAGATAGTTAAGGATCCCCCGGATCTGTCCCTCATATCCGGAACAGCGGCACAGATTCCCTGCCAGCCAGACCCGGATCTCTTCCTCCGACGGATGGGGATTTTCACGGAGCAAAGCTATAGTATTCATCATGAATCCCGGATTGCAGAACCCGCACTGCTCCGCCCCCTGATCCGCGATAAAGGCGCCGATTTCCGCTGCTTCCTTTTGCATTCCTTCCAGGGTCGTCACCTTTTTTCCTTCAGCCCGCGCCGCCAGGATGGAACAGGAAAGCACCGGCACGCCGTCCAGCAGGACAGTGCAGAGGCCGCAGTTCGAAGTTTCGCAGCCCCGTTTCACACTAAGGGCGCCCTCTTCCCGGAGCATATCGATCAGAAGCAAGTCCGGAGCCGCAGCGCGCCGGATCACCCTGCTGTTCAGTTCAAAGGAGATCACGCCCGGCGCGGAGGATATTTCCTTATTTTCAGATTTTCCGGTCCCGGAAAGAGCCTCTCCGGCTGCCTGCGCTGCTTCCGCAGGGTCCTCTTCTGCCATCGTTGTTCCTGCCTGTCCCGCTTCTGCCGCCTTAAGAAGGGCCCGGCGTACCAGCACCTCCGTGAGGTGCTTCCGATAGTCCGCGCTTCCCCTCAGGTTGGTTCCTGTCGGCACCTGTTCCGCCGCCCAGGCTGCATAAGCCGCGGCGCTGTCCTCCGTGACGCCGTCTTTCAGGATCGCCTCCGGATCCTTCAGCAGCATGGCCTTCTGGGGCCGCGCTCCCACGGCGATCCGGATCCCGGAACATGAATCTCCGGTTTCCCGCACCGGAACTCCCGCCGCCACGGTGAGCACTGGGAAATCCGTCACGCTGTTCCGCACGGACAGCGCGGCAAAGCCCGGATCCTGACCAGCTCCGCCCTTCTTCGCGCTTTCCTGTTTCGGCAGGATGATCCTGACCAGGATATCCCTGTCGTAAGGCATCCCGGCAAACTCCTCGATGGGGACGATCCCTTTTTTATACAGTTCCACGAACGCCCCCAGCGCCATGAACACCGTCAGTACATCCGAGAAGCCGAACCTCCCCCAGATGCTCCCGCCGACCGTCGCCAGATTCCGGAACTGCACGCCGACAATATTCTTTACCGCGTCCCGGACCGCGCCGCAGCTTAAGGCATTCAGCCCCGGATGCTGCTCCAGCTGGCGGAGCGTCACCATGCAGCCGATCCGGAAGCCTTTTTCATCCTCCTCTATCCTGTCCAGTCCAAGGCCTGACAGGTCAATGGCCGTACCGCACCGCCCGCGGCTCATCTTCAGCCACAGCATGCCGCCGATCACCCGGTTTCCTTTTTTCTGGTTCAGTTCCCAGGCTTCTTCCAGCGATTCCACCCGTCTGTAATTTCTGATTTCAAGCATAATCTCATCCCGCCGGGAGACAGCCCCGGCCTTCCTTTCCAGCCTTATTATAACAGGTTTCTTTGTGTTTTTTCTGGCAACATCCCCCCTCTGCCGTTATACTGAATTGAAGAGGCGTTCCTCCGGCCCCGCCGGATCTACCCGGACGCCCCTTCCTGAAAGGAGACTTATGATCGACATCTACGGAACTCTGGGCCCCGCCTGCGCCGACCGGGAGATCCTGCGGGAAATGCTTTCCCTTGGCATGACAGGCATGCGCCTGAATCTTTCTCATATGACACTGCCTGAGGCTGCTCCTTTGATCCGCCTGCTGCATGATGCCGCGGGCGATGCCGGCGTGCAGCCGCAGCTTCTGATCGATATGCAGGGGCCGGAACTCCGCATCGGCGTCCTGCCGGAACCTCTGGAGCTGAAGGAAAGCAGCCTTGTCCGTCTCGTCTGTCCCCGGAAAAAAATGCCGGGAAGACAGCCGGATTCAGGAGTCCAGCCGGACGATCCGGAGGTCCTGCCATGCATCCCGGTGCCGGCTGCCGTGCTGTCCGCACTGACCACAGGACAGGAACTTGTTCTGGATGACTCAAAATTTCTTCTTAAAGTGACGGAAGTCCAAGGATCCGCTGACAATGCAGACCTCAAAGATCCTGCCGGCAATGCAGATCAGGCTGGCTGCGCCCTTGCGGAAGTCCTCCGGGGCGGAACGCTGTCCAGCAGGAAAAGCATCGCCCTGCCCGGCATCCAGATTGATTCTCCTGCCATGACGGAAACTGACCGGAAGAACCTTTCTTACGCGAAGCAGTTCGGCGTCACCGCCGTCATGCAGCCCTTTGTGAGAAGCCCCGAGGATTTAAAGACTGTACGGGCGGCTTTGGACGAAGCCGGCTGCGGCGATATCCGCCTCTTTGCCAAGATCGAAAATCTTGATGGCATCCGGATGATCGACCGGCTGATCCCCGAAGCGGACGAGATCGTCATCGCCCGGGGCGATCTTGGAAACGCCGTACCTCTCTGGGATCTTCCGGGAGTCCAGAAAACCCTTGCGTCGAAATGCCTCTCCGCCGGAAAAGCGTTCATGGTGGTGACGCAGATGCTTGCCTCCATGGAACAAAGTGCTGTTCCCACCCGGGCGGAAGTCAGCGATATTTTCAACGCGGTACAGGACGGCGCATCTTCCGTTATGGTCACCGGCGAGACCGCTGCCGGAAAATATCCCGTGGAAGTGATCCGCTATCTCGTCAGCACTGTGCGGAGCGCGGAACATTATTTCTCCGACGCCGCAAAACGCGCGGATTATTATTTCTCCGATACTGCACTGAGTGCGCAAAACTATTGAGCAAAAGGGAGTGTATGGCGCCATTATGAGAATACTATGCATTATCATGGCTTCCGGAGAGGGCAAACGCTTTGGAGGCAACAAGCTTCTGGCCTCCTTCCGCGGCGCCTCTCTGTTCCAGAATATTCTTCAGGTCACAGCCCCTCTGTTTCAGGGAAGCCCGGAGGACCGTCTTGTAGTGACCCGGCACATGGAGATCGCTTCCTGGTGCCGCGGGCAGGGCGTCCGGGTGCTGCTCCACGACCTCCCCGACCGGAACCAGGCGATCCGCATGGGCCTGACCGCACTGAACTGCCTGGAACAAAACGGCACTTCCGGCAGGAACGCAGCAGATCCCAGCGGCTGCTCCGGCAGGAACGCCCCGGCCGGCTGCCTGTTCTGTCTCTCGGACCAGCCGCTGATCACGGAAAAAAGTCTCCGCAGGATGATGGAAGCCTTTGAAAAATCCCCGGACCGCATTATCCGCCTTGTTTCTCAGGAGCATGCCGGCTCCCCGGTGCTTTTCCCCGCTGCCCTGTTCCCGGAGCTTGCCGCCCTGCCGCCCCGCACCGGCGGAAAAGAAGTGATCCACCGCCATCCTGATCTTGTCACGGAGGTACAGGCGCTTTTCCCGGGAGAACTGGAGGATGTCGATACTCCGGAAGACCTGCAGCGTCTCGAAAAAGCTGAGATTCCGGAAGATCTGCGGCTTCCGGAAGAAGCCGCGGAGGAGCCGATGCACATCATCGGCGGACTCAACAACAGTATGACCTGGGACTCCGCGGAGCAGAGCGATCTCCGGTTCACTATCCCGGAGCTACGCTTCACGCTGGCGGTGCGGACCGCCGCCATCCTGATCTATGAGGGACGAGTCCTGATGCAGCGGACCATCGGCAAAAATGAATACTACCTCCCCGGCGGGCATGTGCAACCGCTGGAAAACACAGAAGAGACGATGATCCGGGAGCTTCGGGAAGAACTGCACTCCGAAATGGAGATCGTCAATTTCGCCGGTATCGGGGAACTCTTCTTCCCCTGGGAAGGCCGTACCATACAGCAGCTCTGCTTCTACTACCGCGTCCGTTTCCTGACAGAGAAAGCAGCTCCCGGCATTCCTGCCGAGGGCAGCTTCAGTGGTTTTGACACGGCCGAGACCGAGTACTATCACCTGGAATATGTCTGGGTCCCCATGGATCAGCTTGACCAGATCCACCTGCTGCCGGAAGAAAGCAAGCAGCTCCTTCTTGATGCGGGGGCCGACGCAGGTGATGGCGCCCCGCCCCGCCGCTTCGTCGGGATCCAGAAGACCATATAATGAAAACCGGCCGCACAAGTTAAACTGCCTGTGCGGCCGGTTCTTTTTTGTTTTCTGAAAGCCCTCGGTCTATTTCATTCCCTCCGGCTTTCGCCGGTCCTGTAGTTGATCGCGATGCCAGGCTGGACATTGTACAGGAACACATGGAAGCAGAGATCCCTGCCCCGGTCTTCGATGGAACAGGCCTCCAGCTCCACGCCTCTGCACACCAGCTCATTTCCGCGGAAAAGCGGAGTGACGCGGTACAGGACATGACGGACGGAACCGTCCAGATAAGACGCGATCTGTGTTTCATAGGGAAGCATCAGCTCTTTGTTGAGATGGCGCGTCCCGGTGAACAGGTTCTTAAGGCTCCCTTCCTGCCCGGTGAGGCACCAGGCGATGAGATGACAGCGGTTGTACAGATACAGATCCTGGATCAGATCCGGATATTTTACATTCCGGAAGCCGCTGGGGCGGATGTCCCCCATACTTCCTCTCGTTCCCTGCGGCATCATCTTCCGATCCAGTCTGGCATAAGCCATGCCGCAGCGCCCCAGGGCATCCGGCTCGCTGTAATACTCACTGCTCAGTTCTCTGAAGTCACTTTCCGTAAAGTTCGGGACGTTCCCGTTCAGGACCAGAGTATCCTGTCCCGCATAGTCGGGAATGGAGCGGGGATCATCTTCCGCGATGCTCTTCGAGAATGCCGCCGGTTCTCCGGTTTCCGCGGCTCCCGGCAGTTTCCCCGCGCTTTCGTATTCCGGCGCCAGAAGCCTCGGGACGCCGTACAGGCACAGAAGCACAGCCAGGGCAATGAGCAGATATCTGATCCTTCCCGGCCTATTTCTCCTCATCCTCTTCGTCCGGTTCTTCTTCGTCCTCCGGATCCTCTTCTTCGCCCTGAGCTTCTTCCTCGCTCAGCTTTTCCAGAATTTCCATTTCCTTCCGATCCTCGGAATCGTCCTCGGTCCGGAAAATGACTTCCGCGTCCGGGACTCCGTCGCCGTCAAAGTCCATGACGATGACATCGGCCCTTCCGTCCCCGTTGACATCAAAGGAGACCGTATCCACTTTTCCATCTCCGGTCGTATCTTCTTCCGTTCTTGAAACAGCCTTGATATCATATTCCTGGATCGGCAGCTTCTTATCCATCCGGCAAACTCCTTTTCTTCCTGTATTCTATATAGATATAGATCGTAAGCAAGTCCTGAATATCTGTTCTCACTCTCCGCAGAGCACCAGCACCTGTATGGACCTCGGCGCCAGGCGTATCTCCCCGCGTACAGTCCGCTGTCCGCCTGCCCCACCGTCTTCCTGTTCGGTGTCCATCTCCACGCGCCAGCATCTGCCGTCCGGCAGCCGCAGGGTCTGGGGTTCCCAGAACACATTCATCGCAAGAAGTATCACATCGTCCGCTTTTCTGTCTTCCGTCCTTCCGGCGTAGACGATCCCCAGAGTGCGGGAATCCGCAGAAGGTTCAAGGATCCGGATCTCAGGCAGCCCCAGGGAGCAGTCTCCATGCTTCACCCGGACCACGGGGTGCGCCTTGCGGAAACTGATCAGCGCCTGCACATAGTCGTGGAAGCCCCGGTTCCGCTCCAGGTCTCCCCAGTCCAGCCACGAGATCTCGTTGTCCTGGCAGTACGCGTTGTTGTTGCCTCTCTGGGAATTCATGAATTCGTCGCCTGACAGCATCATGGGGGTACCGCGGCTTAACATCAGCACGGTCATCGCATTCCGCATCAGTTTTCTTCTCAGGCGGTTGATGCTCTCGTCCTGGGTCTCTCCCTCGGCGCCGCAGTTCCAGCTCCGGTTGTCGTCGCTGCCGTCGGCGTTGGACCACCCGTTCTCCTCATTGTGCTTTCCCGCATAGGAGTACAGGTCATTCAGAGTAAATCCGTCATGGCAGGTGATGAAATTTACAGAGGCGTTGAAGCCCCTCCGCACCGGGTCGTAGATGTCCCGGGAACCGGTGATACGCTCTGCAGCGCTCTGCCAGAGACCGAAGTCACCCTTCAGGAAATTCCGCAGATCGTCGCGGTACCTGCCGTTCCACTCCGCCCAGCGCCCGCGGTAGCTGAAGCCTCCTATCTGGTACAGGCCGCCCGCATCCCAGGCTTCCGCGATCAGCTTGACATCGCTCAGCACTGGATCGCAGGCAAGACGCTCCAGGATGGGCGGACTGTTCATCGGTGTCCCGTCCTCGTTCCTCCCCAGGATACTGGCCAGATCGAAACGGAAACCATCCACATGATAAGCGGTGGTCCAGTAGCGCAGACTCTCCAGGATCAGGTCCTGCACCACCGGGTGGTTGCAGTTCACGCTGTTCCCGCAGCCGCTGAAGTTATAGTATTTTCCCTCCGGCGTCAGAAGATAGTAGATCTGGTTGTCAAAGCCCTTGTAGGAAATGACCGGACCTTTGGCGTCCCCCTCCGCCGTGTGATTATAGACTACGTCCAGGATGACTTCGATGCCGTTCTTATGAAGCTCCCGGATAAGGGTCTTCATCTCGTTCCCTTCCCGGTTGTACTCCAGCGCCGCGGCGTAGCTGGTGTTCGGTGCGAAGAAACTTACGGAGTTATAGCCCCAGTAGTCCATGAGAAGCCTGCCGTTGTACTCTCTGACGTCGGCACTCTCGTCGAATTCAAACACCGGCATCAGCTCCACCGCATTGATCCCCAGCGCCTTCAGGTACGGGATCTTCTCCATCAGCCCCCGGAAGGTCCCGGGCGCCGAGACGCCGGAAGAATCGTGCTTCGTGAAGCCCCGCACATGCAGCTCGTAGATCACAAGGTCTTCCATACGGATGGCGGGGAAACTCTCCTTTCCCCAGTCAAAGTTGTTGCGCACCACCCGCGCCTTGTAAAAGCCGCTGTTCTTCACTCCCCAGGTACTCTGTCCCGTCACGGCCCGGGCGTAGATGTCCAGGAGATATTTATTCTTGTCAAACAGCAGGCCCTTTTTCGGATCCCAGGGACCGTCCACGCAGTAAGCATACTCAAAATCTTCAATGTCCAGCCCGAAAACGATCATAGCCCAGACATCGCCGATCCTGTAATGCTCCGGGAAGGGAATCCTGGCGTAAGGTTCGTTTTCTTCCCTGTGGAAGAGGACCAGCGTCACCGCAGTCGCTTCAGAGGAGTGCACAGTGAAATTCACCCCGCCCCTCAGCGCCATGGCGCCGCGGAATTCATAGATCCCCGGGCGCACAGAAAAGCCGCCGGATTTGTCCATGGGAACAAGGCGCAGCTCCCCTGACACGGTGGTCCATGTCGTCTGGAAATCCTGCTCCCGTTCCGGGCCGCTTACATTTGTCTTTTTCCTGATCATGCTTCCCTTCCTTCCGGTGGCGTGTGCCGGTTTCTTTAATCATTATAACACACGAAATACTGCTTTGACCGCAGACGGCCCCATACTCCGCAGGGCAAATTTACACAGGCTCCTGCAATCTGAAAAGGGTCCGGCATGACGCCGGACCCCTCAGTCTTTTCTCTATTCAGATGATCATTCCCCCAGAAGCTGTTTTAATAGGGCGCATTGCAGACCTGGGTGTCATTTCCCATGGAAACATATACTGTATCGCGGAATCTGTCCACGCTCAAATATCCCATGCAGTATCCGGATCTGTCCAGGATCTCATAGGAAAAACCGCTCATGGGATACAGTTCATAGGTGGCGATCCTGGATCCCGCATAGGATTCGGTCATGCTCCAGTGCACGTTGCCGTCCCCGTAGGTGTCCTTGTAAAACGTGTAATCATAAATCCCGCTGTAGGTCGTGTTTCTGTATGGCTCCGTTTCGTCCGTCCGCCGTCCCCACTTCGCTTCATATACGCCGTCCCTGTTGACCCAGTAGCCGTCCGGCGTATAGTTGTATCTCAGCATGACCCCGTTCGGTCCGACGAAATAATACAGCCCGGAGTCATAGACCCACTGGTTCGTTGCATAGTTGCCGTTGTCCAGCACCAGCATCCACTCGCCGGACTGCTGGCACTCCCAGTGCGACGCAAATGCAGGGGCCGCCATCGTCACCATCATTACAGCCGCCAGGGCTGCCGCCAAAAGTTTCTTCATTTGTTTTTCTCCTTCCATACCCTTTTGTTAACAGTTGCTTTGCCTACAGTATATCCCGGGAGCCTTTCTGTGCGGAGCGGGTGCCCGGATCTGTCAATGACACTTTCCATGGCACGGTCCATCAGGACCATATATGATTCCCGGATCGTTCCGCTCTTCGCCCTCTTACGATCTGCCTCGGAAAACAGACCTTTTGACGCCGGAATCATCATCTCACTTTCTTGAATTTTGTGTCTCCGGATTGTACAATAAAATCAGTGGAGAATGTCCATATAATCTATAGAATAAACAGGAGGTCGCATCATGGTTTCATGGAAAAACTTTGACAAACTTGACTCCTACGGGAAGCTCCAGGCCGCAAAGAAGGTGAACCTTCAGGAAGTGATGGCCGGCGAAAGCGGCGCAGAACGCGCAAAGAAATACACTGTTCCGATGGCTGCTGGCCTTTCCTACAACTATGCAGCAAAAGCGGTCGATGATGCCATCCTCGGCGATCTGGCCGGACTTGCGGAGGAGCAGCAGCTCATCGAGAAGTTCGAAGCCCTTTACAACGGCGAAGTCATCAACACCGGTGAGAAGCGCCTGGTGCTTCACCAGCTGTGCCGCGGCCAGCTCGGAAACGATGTGATCGCCGACGGCGTGAACAAAAGAGAATTCTACACCGGCGTCCAGGCGAACATCGCAGAGTTCGCGAAGAAAGTCCACGCCGGCGAGATTACCAATGAAGCCGGCGAGAAGTTCACCACTGCCGTGCAGATCGGTATCGGCGGCTCCGACCTGGGTCCCCGCGCCCTGTACATCGCCCTCGAGAACTGGGCGAAGGCCACCGGCAACTTCAAGATGGAAGCGAAAGTCATCAGCAACGTAGACCCGGACGATGCTGCCGCTGTGCTGAAATCCATCGATGTGGCCCGCTCCATTTTCGTCCTCGTCTCCAAGTCCGGAACCACCCTGGAGACCCTGACCAACGAATCCTTCGTGAAGGACGCCCTGAAGAACGCGGGACTTGACGCATCGAAGCACATGATCGCCGTCACCTCCGAGACCTCTCCGCTGGCAAAGAGCAGCGATTACCTTGCAGCATTCTTCATGGACGACTATATCGGCGGCCGTTACTCTTCCTCTTCCGCAGTAGGCGGCGCGATCCTGTCCCTGGCCGTCGGCCCGGAGATCTTTGACCGCATCCTTGCCGGTGCGGCGGAGCAGGATAAGACAGCAGCTGAAAGGGATATCTTCAAGAACTCCTCCCTGCTGGATGCCCTGATCGGCGTTTACGAGAGGAACTTCCTCGGCTATCCCGAGACCGCGGTCCTGCCCTACTCCCAGGCTCTGGCCCGCTTCCCGGCGCACCTGCAGCAGCTGGATATGGAGTCCAACGGCAAGTCCGTGAACCGCTTCGGCGAGCCGGTCAACTATGCCACCGGCCCCATCATCTTCGGTGAGCCCGGCACCAACGGCCAGCACTCCTTCTATCAGCTCCTGCACCAGGGCACGGATATCGTCCCCATGCAGTTCATCGGCTTCAAGAAGAGCCAGATCGGCACCGACGTCGTGATCCAGGACAGCACCAGCCAGCAGAAACTCTGCGCCAACGTTGCAGCCCAGATCATGGCCTTCGCCTGCGGCAAGGAGGATGAGAACAAGAACAAGAACTTCGTCGGCGGCCGTCCCTCCAGCATCATCATCGGCGACCAGCTGACTCCGGAATCCCTCGGCGCGCTCCTTGCTCACTTCGAGAACAAGGTCATGTTCCAGGGCTTCGTGTGGAACGTGAACTCCTTCGACCAGGAAGGCGTGCAGCTCGGCAAGATCCTGGCAAAGAAAGTCCTGGCCCATGACACTGCCGGCGCCCTGAAGGTCTACAGCGATCTGCTGGAGATCTGAGGATCCTGACACGCGGCGTCCGCAAACAACGTACCACGCCCCGGCCCCTCGTGAAACAGGTTTAAAAGCCATACATAATATCATCAAAAAGACCTGGAAAACTTCAGTTTTCCGGGTCTTTTTTTGACGGATGATGTGCAGGCCTCTTTGCTAAAATACAAACATAAAGATCAGGTAAACATAAAAAACGTAACCCAGAAACAATTACATATATTTATTCTTTTATTTCCGGACCCGGGAAGCGTCTCCCCGGGTCCGCAGAAAGGAGGCCGGCATGCGGCTATTCAAAAACGGCATCGATTACCGGGGTACAGTCCCGGAACAGCTTGCAGGAGTTATCTTCGATCTCTGCGGCGTTCTGGAAAAGATCTCCCGGCGGTGGGACCTTGTCATGAGTGAAGCCGCAGATCCTGATGACATTGACGACATGGTCTGGAAATATGCCCGCTGCTATGAGCTTGCGTGCCTGGACCGGCCGAAAAAATACCGTGCGGCACTTCGCCTGATCTATGATGGAAGTATGGACAGCCGGGAGTATTCCTACGCCCTGGCCTTCTCCTCCAACGTAAGAGAACTCTACCGGTATGTGGGCATGCTTTCTGAAGCCTACGGCAAACCGGAGGAACGCATAGACATCAGAAAAGAGCACATTCGCCTGACACAGCAGCTGGAAGTGCTGCGGGAACGGCTCTGCTACATCGACGACACTGACCTGGAAGGTTTCCGGGAATTTCTTTCCGACACGGAAACTGCGGTCCAGGCTTACCGGAAAAAACTCGCCAGACTCCTCTGCCTCTTCCGGCGCCTCCGCTCCACATTCCTCCAGGAAGAAGCTGCCGGCATCGCCGGCTAAATACAAGATTTACAATTTCTCCTTCTGCGCGTAAACTGTTAACAGACCGGAGCCTCAGCAGCTGCTGAAGCCAGGACCGGACGAGAACAGAAGCGGCAGGAGGTTTTTTTTATGTCATTAAAAAAATACCAGCTGGATACATCTGACAATAAGGAGTTTCTCCGCAGAAACGCAGAGAATCTCCTTCGTTTCGGGCACCGCTTTCCCTCTCCGGAAGGCAGTGCCTATTATCTTGGAGACGACGGGACTCCCTGGAAGGACCGTCCCCGGGAGACCTGGATCACCAGCCGCATGGTGCATGTATACTGCCTCGGGACCCTGCTGGGCCATCCTGGCAGCGAAGACCTGGCCGACGCGGCGCTCTCAGGACTTATGGGCGAACTGCACGACAAAATCCACGGCGGATGGTACGCCGGCCGCGCGGCGGACGGGAGCATCCTTCCCGGGAAGCAGTGCTACGCCCACGCATTTGTGATCCTCGCAGCCTCCTCCGCCCTGCTCTGCGGCCGCCCGGGCGCGGAGAAACTGCTGAAGGAAGCGCTGGACACCTATGACCGCTGGTTCTGGAACGAAGAAGAAGGAATGTCCTGCGACACCTGGAACACGGAATTCACCGCGCTTGACAGCTACCGGGGCATCAACGCCAACATGCACACCGTAGAAGCCTTTCTCGCCGCGGCAGATGTCCTGAAAGAAGAACGCTACCGGATCCGCGCGGGCAGGATCATCGACCGCGTGATCGGATGGGCCGGGAAAAACAAGTGGCGTATTCCGGAACATTTCACCGACCAGTGGGAACCGGATCTGGAATGCAGCAAGGACAGACCGGACGATCCCTTCAAGCCCTACGGAGCCACGCCGGGCCACGGCATCGAGTGGGCCCGACTGATCGTCCAGTGGGCCGTGTCCACCTTCTGGAGCAGAATGCCTGCTGCTGACGCAGCCGGACCGGAAACAGCGCAGAACGGCGCCGCCCCCTATATTGAAGCCGCCTGCAGCCTCTATGACCGCGCCGTCTCAGACGGCTGGGACGCAGACGGCGCCCCCGGCCTCTGCTACACCACGGACTGGAAGGGCAATCCCGTAGTCCACGACCGTATGCACTGGACCCTGGCTGAGGCGATCAACTCTTCCGCTGTTCTGTACCGGGTCACGAAGGATCCCCGCTACGAAGAAGACTATGCCATGTTCATGCAATATCTGGACACCTGCGTGCTGGATCATGTGAATGGCTCCTGGTTTCACCAGCTGGACAGGAACAACCGCCTGATCGGCACCGTCTGGCCGGGAAAATCCGACCTTTACCACGCCCTGCAGGCAATGCTGATCCCCTGCAGCCAGCAGACCGGCATGTCCATCGCCCCGGCGCTGTATCAAGCCGTCCATCACCTGGACAAATGATAATCGTGATATGGTATAATCAGTTATAATTCAATTTATGGAAAGCAGAAGAAAAAACGAAATGTTAAAAGCAGCTGCGATCATTGCCGTTTTTTACGGATTCCTGCAGCTGCTGGGCATCACTTGCCCGATCAAATTTATTACAGGGATCTCGTGTCCGGGATGCGGCATGACCCGGGCCTGGATCTCTGTTCTCGTTTTCCACGACTTACATAAGGCCTTTCATTATCACCCTCTGTTCTGGATCGTGATCCCCGCTCTTCCTTTTTTCCTGAGCGGCAGACTGAGCCGGAGCAGACTGAAAGGACCCGCAGTGGCTCTCGCGTCCGCTGCGATGATAGCAGTCTATCTGTACCGTATGTTCTATGGTTCAGGAGATATCGTAGTATTCGCGCCCTGGAACGGCGCAGTGTGGAAAGTGCTTCAGCATCTGATCCGCCTCGCTGCCGGCTTCGTGCGTAATTGAAATGTGTTAGGAGGAAATGCTTATGATATGCCCTCGATGCGGTAATGAATTTCCGGATATCTATCAAGTCTGTCCCCGTTGCGGGATGATCATAGAAACGCCCCCGGTTCCGCCCGAGCCGGTTCCGCCGGAACCGACTCCTCCTGAACCAGTTCCCCCGGCTCCGCCCGCTCCGGACTCTTATCACGCGTATGATGCCGGGCCCGCTCCGAATACCGGAAACGCATACCAGGCCGGACCCGTTCCGAACACCGGAAACGCATACCAGGCCGGAACCGCTCACGACTGGAATCAGAGCCGCCCTGAAAGAGAACCTGCGCGGCAGAGCAGCACCGACAGAAGAGAATCCGCGCAGCAGACCGGCGATATGCCGATGAAGATCGTTCTGAGCATTCTCGCTGTTGTCAACGCTTTTCTGGGAATCGCTTCACTTTTCCGGGCGCTCAGCCTCCTGTTCAGCAATGTCGGCAGAGTCCTGTCCCACCCCTCTGCCGCCGTCCTGGCCCGCTTTCTCTTTTCGGTCCTCTCCGCTCTTTCTTTTGCCGTCTGCGGAATCGGATTCGTGGCGCTGGCAGGAATGCTCATCCTGACCGCGTTCCGGCATAATGAAAAAAATGCCGACTCCTTCTTCCTCGGAATCGGCGGATCAGCTCTTGCGGTGATCGCCGGCGTGCTGCTGATCGCACTTGTCCGGCTGTTCGGACGCGGACTCTTCGGACCGCATTATCTGGAGAATATCCATGCCCTCCGGAACATCCTGATCGCACTGGTTACGGTCGGCGCCTCCTTCGGGCTGCTTCTTCTGACCGGCTACCATCTGTTCGCAGCGGGATGGAATAAGGAAAGTCTTGTTTCTGCCGCGGAAGGGCTGTCACCTGCAGTAACTGAAGGCCTTGATGGCTTCCGGAAAAGCTCCCCGGCTGCAGGCGGGCAAAGTTCCTCCGGCGCGTATAGTGCAGCGGGCGCCCAGAACGCGCAAAGTTCTGCCTTCCGCGCTGATTACGCTCATGCGGAATCCTCTGTCCGTTTCCAGGATCCTGCTTCGATCCCGCCGCCCTCAGGTACCATACGGCTGAAGGATGACAGGAGCTTCCTCCTGTATCTGCTGCTCTCCTTCATCACCTGCGGGATCTACGGATATTACTTTATCTATCATCTGGCGAAGGACATCAACACTGCCTGCGACGGCGACGGCGATCTTCCCGTGGGAGGTCTTGGCGCCTACATCGGTTATTCCATCCTGACCTGCGGAATATATTCTTCCTGCTGGGAATTCAACCTGGTGGAACGGATCTGTTACAACAGCCCCCGCTACGGCCTGAAGATGGAGGACAACGGAACCACCATTCTGCTGTGGAAAACACTGGGCAGCACGCTGTGCGGCATTGGCTGGTTCGTCGCTTACTACAGGATCTTCAAGTATGCGAACCAGCTTTGCGCGGCATACAACCAGTACAACCGCCTCACCTGACGCTTCTTTTTACCGGAAGCGCCCTTGGATAACTGCGAATACACGATTAGCCATCTAAAGAATGGAGGACTCTGTATGTATTGTAAATACTGCGGCGCCCGTCTCGCTGAGGGTAGCCCCTTCTGCGGTGAGTGCGGCCGTCCTGTCACACCTGACGCTCCTGCCGGGCAGACCGCCCGCACCGTCCGCGGTCCCCTGCGGACCGACCGGAGCTTTTTGAAATATCTCCTGTTTACCTTCCTGACCTGCGGTCTTTACGGGCACTATTACCTCTACTATCTTGCCCAGGACATGAACCAGGTCCTGGAGAGCGACGGAAGATCCCGCCTGGGAAGCCTGGGCGAATTTATCGGATACTCGCTCCTTTCCGGCGGCGTCTACGGCAGCTGCTGGTACTTCACTCTGGCGAACCGGATGAAGATCAACGCTCCCCGATACGGGCTGCAGATCGATGACGACGGGACCTCGATCCTCCTTTGGAGTACGATCGGGACCCTGCTCTGCTTCATCGGGCCCTTTGTGGCTGTCTATAAGATCATGAACAACGCCAACCGTCTCTGCGAAGCCTACAACCGCAGCTGCGGATTCTGACAATAACCCATAAACGCCGCAGAATACAGGCTCTCGAGCGAGTCTTGTATTCTGCGGCGTTATTATCAGACCTGATCATGAATCACCTGGTTTTAGCCATATAGCCGCGGCAGAATTCGATCAGCTTTTTGGTGTGCTCCGATATATATTTGCCCTTCTTCCACACCAGACCGACCTTCATTGCGATGGCCGGCTCCACGGAGATCCCTTTCAGCTCCGGCATGGCCGGCAGCATGGAGGCAAAGAAGAAAGCTCCGCATTTTCCCTGTCTTAAAAACTTCTGTATCGTCACGATCTGGCTGCTGTGAAGGATTATCTTCGGGTGAATATCCAGGGCGTGGAACTGCTGTGTCAGCATGCGGTTCTGCACCGAGTCGTGATTGAACAGAAT
Source organism: Stomatobaculum sp. (assembly GCA_017449925.1). Next base: position 2,772 of record JAFSYO010000032.1, on the reverse strand, counting down.
TATATTCTGGCCATCCAGTTCCCGGATAGCCAGTTTTTTTCTGTCCGCCAGGGGATGTTTCGGAGACACGCAGAACAGCAGCTCCTCCTCCGAAAGTATCTCCGAGGAAAACTTGTCGATGTTATAAAGCTCCATGTTAACCAGACCTACGTCCAGCAGTTCATCCTGCACCAGGTCGCAGGCCCGGACAGAGCCGTATTCCGAAAGTTCCAGGTAGATGTCCGGATACTCTTCATGAAAGGCGTCCAGAAGCTCCGGAAAGAACAGCGTGCTGAGCATGGGCGGGATTCCGATGCGCACCGCTGTCATGGTCCGGGTGCTGTCGGAAAAATGCAGCTGGAACTCATCGCTGCACTGCAGCAGATAGGAAGCTCTCTCGAAAAACTCCTCTCCTTCTTTTGTCAGTTCCAGACGATTCTTTGTGTAGGCGAACAGCGTCACCGAAAACTCCTTTTCCAGATCCCTGATCGCGATGGAAACCGTGGGCTGCGTCACGAACAGCGATTTGGCCGCCTGGGTGATGCTGTGATACCTGGCCGCCGTACAGAAATACCGAAGCTGGTTCAAAGTCACCGCATTTCCCTCCGTATTTTATGAATAAATTTATTTTATGAACCCATGTTATTCATTAAATTGCTAAATGTCAATACCGGTCTTATACTGAAATCACAGAAACAAAACGCATTGGCCAATGCCGGTTTTCCAAATCTTTCAATACGACCTGTTTCAGGACCGGATCCGGAAATGAAACAATACTTCGACTTTCAGGAGGGGAAGAAAAATGAATCCGGCAACAATTACACTGTTATTCCTGGCTTTCGCCATCGTCATGTTTGTCACCGAGAAGATCCCGCTGGGTCTTACTTCCATGATCGTCTGCGTCGGCTTCTGCGTCACCAAGGTCCTGGACCTGAAGACAGCCTTCGCAGGTTTCATCGACAGCAACGTGATCCTGTTCGTAGCCATGTTCATTGTCGGCGGCGCCCTGTTTGAGACGGGCATGGCTAACGAGATCGGCGGTCTGGTCACGAAATTCGCAAAGACCGAACGGCAGCTCGTCATCTCCATCATGGTGATCGTCGGCCTCATGAGCGGCGTGCTCTCTAACACCGGCACCGCCGCCATCCTGATTCCGGTAGTCATCGGCATCGCCTCTAAGTCCGGCTTCAAGCGCTCCCGCCTTCTGATGCCTCTGGTCTTCGCGGCAGCCATGGGCGGCAACCTGTCCCTGATCGGCGCCCCCGGCAACATGATTGCCCAGAGCACCCTGGAGCCTATCGGAATGAAATTCGGTTTCTTCGAGTATGCCATCGCAGGACTCCCGATCCTCATCGTAGGCATTATCTTCTACGCCACCATCGGTTTCCGTCTCCTTCCGAACCACGACACCACCGACGACGGATCAGTTTTTGACGACACTAAAGATTTCAGCCAGGTCCCCCAGTGGAAAAAGACGCTTTCTCTGGTGATCCTCATCCTCACCCTCATCGGCATGGTGTTTGAGGACCAGATCGGCATCAAGCTGAGCGTGACCGGATGTATCGGCGCCATTCTCCTCATCCTGACCGGAGTCATCTCCGAGAAGGACGCTTTGAAGTCCATCGACCTGAAGACCATCTTCCTCTTCGGCGGCACTCTTTCCCTGGCTTCCGCGCTGAAATCCACCGGCGCCGGCGAACTGATCGCCAACAAAGTGATCGGAGCCCTGGGCGAGAATCCCTCTCCCTACGTACTGACTTTTGCAGTCCTGGTCCTCTGCTGCGCGCTGACCAACTTCATGTCCAACACCGCGACCACGGCGCTGATGGCTCCCATCTGCCTTTCCATCGCCCAGGGGATGGGCGCGGATCCCAGAGCGGTCCTCATGGCCTGCGTCATCGGCGGCTCCTGCGCCTACGCGACCCCCATCGGCATGCCCGCCAACACCATGGTAGTCGGCGCCGGAAACTACAAGTTCATGGATTATGTGAAGGCCGGCCTTCCGCTCATCTTCATCGCCATGGCAGTCAGTATGATCGTCCTGCCCATCGCCTTCCCGTTCTATCCGTAATTCACACCGCAGACTTGATCCGGGAACACAGACCCAGCTCGCCGGCACAACTGATCACTTCACCACTTAAGAAAACCAAGCTCATCAGAACTATTATTCAAATATAAGGAGGAACCCCATGTCCAATGAAGCCCAGGTCAAGAAAATGACCGATATCGTAGCAAAGTTCGTCGGTTTCACCGGAAAGAAGCTTCCGGATGATGTCATCGCCAAGCTCACCGAACTGAAAGACCAGGAAGACAGCCCGCTGGCAAAGGTCATCTACCAGACCATGTTCCGGAACCAGGAACTGGCCGTCAAGCTGGACCGCCCCTCCTGCCAGGACACCGGCGTCATCCAGTTCCTCGTAAAGTGCGGCACCGGTTTCCCGCTGATCAACGAGCTGGAAGGCCTTTTAAAGGATGCCGTTGTCCAAGCCACCTTCGCGACTCCGCTGCGCCACAATTCTGTCGAGACCTTTGATGAGTACAATACCGGCAAGAACGTCGGCAAAGGAACCCCCACGGTGTGGTGGGAGATCGTTCCGAACTGGGACGGCTGTGAGCTCTATACCTACATGGCCGGCGGCGGATGCACCCTCTCGGGCAATGCCACTGTCCTGATGCCGGGCGAGGGTTACGAAGGCGTCACGAAGTTCGTCCTGGACCGCATGACCTCCTACGGCCTGAACGCCTGCCCGCCGCTTCTGGTCGGCGTCGGCGTCGCCACCTCCGTCGAGACCG
>JAFSYO010000031.1 GCA_017449925.1 Stomatobaculum sp. | reverse complement strand
TATCAGAGCGGCACCAGTGAGCAGTACGTCGGCCGGGCACTCAGAGATTTCGCGAAACGGGAGGATGTGGTCGTCGCCACCAAGTTCCTGCCCCGCACGCAGGATGAGATAGAACGCGGGATCACCGGGCAGCAGCACATCGAAAACATGATCAACACCAGCCTTAAGAACCTTGGCATGGACTATGTGGATCTTTATATTTATCACATGTGGGACTGGCAGACGCCCATAGAAGACATCATGGACGGATTAGACCGCATCGTGAAGGCGGGCAAGGCCAGGTACATCGGCATTTCCAACTGCTTTGCGTGGCAGATCGCCAAGGCCAACGCCCTGGCGGAAAAAGAAGGCTTCGTGAAGTTCGTCTCCATCCAGGGACACTACAACCTGATCTTCCGTGAAGAAGAGCGGGAAATGGTCCCGTACTGCAATGAAGAGAATATCGCGCTCACGCCCTACAGCGCGCTCGCGTCCGGAAGGTTATCCCGACTTCCCGGGGAAGGCGGGACAAAGCGCGCCGAGGAAGATGCCTACGCGAAGTTCAAGTACGACGCCACGGCAGCCCAGGACAATGTAATCATTGCCCGCGTAGCAGAGCTCGCTGAAAAGCGCGGCGTGACCATGACAGAGATCTCGCTCGCCTGGCTGCTCACCAGGGTGACGGCTCCCGTGGTCGGCGCCACGAAGTTCCATCACATTGAAGGCGCGGCGAAGGCGGTGGATCTGGAGCTCACTCCGGAGGAGATCCTGTATCTCGAAGAACCTTATGTGCCGCATCCGCTGGCAGGCGTCATGGCGCAGAACAGACCGGCAGCGGCAAAAGAAAAGCATGTCTGAGGAGCGTCCATCCGCGAAGCGGATCCCATTGGCGCGACGACAGGGCAGGTGCACGAAGTGCGCGTGCCGATACAAATCTACAGGAGACCAGAAGATCGTAAGATAACAGGAGGAACGGATGTCAGGAGCCGGAATCAACAGCAAAATAAAGAGGATCGTGGATACGGTCATGACCGTTCTTCTCCTTCTGCTCATGGCGTATCAGGTCACAGGCGAAATGGCGCATGAATATATTGGCATGAGCATGACCGCTCTGGTGATCATTCATCAGATCCTGAACAGGAGGTGGTACGGGGCTCTGTTTAAGGGGAAATACAATCCTTACAGGATCCTCTCCACCGTGATGAATATCCTGCTTCTGGCCTGCTTTGCGGTGACAGCATTCTGCGGCATGTCCATGAGCAGCTATGCCGTACCTTTTCTTTATGGCATGGCGCCGGTCTCCTTCGTGCGCAGGATGCATCTGTCCATGTCGCACTGGGCCTTTGTGCTGATGGGCCTGCATCTCGGCCTGCACGTCCCGGCGATGACAGCCGTACTGAAGTGGAAGGACAGGACCAGGACCATTCTTGCCTGCTTTTTCACAGTGGTTGGAGGGTTCGGACTGTATCTGTTCCTTCGGAACGGCATGCCGGACTATCTGTTCTTCCGGGTCCCCTTTGCGTTCCTGGACTATGACAAAGCCGGATGGCTCATCTTTCTTGAGAATCTGGTGATGCTGCTGTTCTGGGTGCTGATCGGGACGCAGACAGCACATTGTCTCAGAAATGCGGCGCAGAAAAAAGTGACGGAAAAAAATCCCCTGCTGCCGGTGGTCTACATGATGGCCGCAGTTATCATCGGTATCGTGCTCCAGCTGGCGTTTCCATCCGGGGACGATGCCGGATCCTTCGGAACCGCGGACTGGGGCGCATCGGAAGGGATGGAGGCTGAAAGCCCCGCGGAGGTGCAGGCTGACAGCAAAACCGCAGAGCAGCCGGAGAAAACTGAAAAGAATGATGGGTTTGTCCTTATCCAGGGAGGATCCTTCCTGATGGGAAGCCCGGATACGGAAAACTGGCGGATCGATGATGAGACGCAGCATGAAGTTACCGTCTCGTCGTTTTACATGGATCCATATGAGACCACACAGGCGGACTATACGCGGCTGATGAAGGTCGATCCTTCCGCGTTTACCGGGGACGATCTCCCGGTGGAAACGATCTCCTGGCTGGATGCGGTCCGGTATGCCAACGCGAAAAGCGAGGAGGCAGGCTTTACGCCGGTCTACACTATCAACGGTGAAAGCGTTGTATGGGACCGCTCCGCGGACGGCTATCGTCTTCCGACGGAAGCGGAGTGGGAGTACGCCTGCAGGGCCGGAACGACAACTCCCTTCAATACCGAAAGATCTTTAAGCGCGGCAGAAGCCAATTTCTACGGCCACGATCCTTACGAGATCGAAGAAAACTACTTCAACGATTCCGTCCTGGAAGCGAAGCCTGGTGAATACCGGCAGACCACCGTAACTGTCGGAAGTTTCACGCCGAATGCGTGGGGCCTCTATGACATGCACGGAAATGTGAATGAGTGGTGCTGGGACTATTACGGAGTCTACGACTCCGCTGACACAGCTGATCCCACAGGAGCGGTCTCCGGAACGAGGCATGTGTACCGCGGCGGCGGATGGAACGATTTCGCCAAGAACATGCGCAGCGCCTACC
>JAFSYO010000030.1 GCA_017449925.1 Stomatobaculum sp. | reverse complement strand
TTTATCTGGCGATCCTGCAGCTTGGCGTACGTACCTTCGTAACTGAACTGACTGCTTCCTTCCAGGGTATCGCAGACAAGCTTCTTCCGTCCTCCATTCCGGGCGTTGACTGCGCAGTCTGCTTCGGTTTCGGCGATTCCAACGCTGTTACCTTCGGCTTCCTGGCTGGTCTCTGCGGACAGCTGGTCGCTATCATTGCCCTGATCGTCATGGGCTCCCCGACCATCATCATCTGCGGATTCGTTCCGGTCTTCTTCGACAACGCTACCATCGGCCTTGTTGCCAATGAAAAGGGCGGACTTCCGGCCTGCCTGATCATCCCGTTCATCTCCGGTCTGGTCCAGGTCTTCGGCGCTGCTTTCATCGCAGGCTGGGTCGGCATGGCAGCTTACGGCGGATACCTCGGCATGTTTGACTGGGATACCGTGTGGCCGGCATTCACCGTCGTGATGCGCTTCCTCGGCTACGCAGGCGTGGCTATCGTCGTGATCGTCCTGCTTGCCATCCCGCAGATCGAGTACAAGATGGATCCGGAAGGCTACTTCCTGATCACTGAGGACTACGAGGCTTACAAAGAGCACATCGGCAAAACAGAGTAAGTTTGTGGTATACTGAAACAAATAAAAAAAGAACATAAAAAACGGTCCGGCTGAGGAGTGCCGGATGTGAAAGGAGAAATCAAAATGGCAAAACTGGATGGAAAGAAGCTGCTTGCTTGCTGCGCGAACGGCGCAGGATCTTCCCTGATGATGGAGAACGCGATCAAGAAAGTCATGACCAGAAACGGAATCAAGCCGGCAGAGCTGAGACATTGCCCGGTCTCCGAGGGAAAGACTGCTGCCCGCAACTACGATGTGGTGTTCTGCGCGAAGACTTTCGTCAAGACCTTTGAAGGATGCGAGAAGAACGGAACCGTCCTGATTCCGCTGAAGAACGTGATGTCTGACAAGGAGATCGAAGCTGCGCTGAAAGAAGCAGGCCTTCTGGAGTAAGGATCTGATATACGTCTGAATGAAAGGGGGCCCGGTCAGAAGACCGGGCCCCTGTGTCTTGATAATACCTGAATGATGCAAAAGGGGGCCGGTCCATGAAAAACAATCGGGAAGCAGTTCTTGGAAGGCAGCTGCATATTCTGCAGATGGTGCGGGAAAAGGGAGAAGTTCGGACGGAAGACATGGCGGAAATGTTCAATACTTCTCTGATGACGATCCGCCGGGATTTCCAGACGCTGGAAAGCCAGAACCTGATCTACCGGACCCATGGAGGCGCGTGCTCCCTGGATCATGCCGGGAAAACAGGATCAGACATCCTGAATATTAATTACTACAGGGACCGTATCTCCGAGTATGCCTCCAGGTATATTTCGGACGGAGACCGCATCTTCATCAACGGGAGCCGGACCGCGCTGAACATGCTGAAGTATGTCGGAAACCGCCGGGTCACGGTCTTTACAAATAACGGCTGGGCCATCGGGGAGTCCTATCCCCCGGGGGTCACGATCCGGTTCAGCGGAGGGGAGCTCCGCAGCAGGATCATGACCGGGGAACTGGCCATGCGGAACCTGCTGGAAATGGAGGCCGTGAAGGCGTTCATCGGCTGTGCCGCAGTCTATGAGGACGGGGAATTCCGTTATGATATCCCCACGGAGATCGGGATCAACGAAGCGATGTTCGCAAGAACGAAAAAGGATATCTATGTCCTGGCGGATCACACCAAGATCAGGGCAAAAGAGAGCGATGACTCCCCGCGGTACGGAAGCTGTATGTACGATTATCCGATCACGCTGGTCACGGACAGCCGGGCGGATGCTGACGCCATCAAAAAGCTGATGCGGTCGGGACTGAAGGTCGTCCAGGTTCCGGGATAAGAAAACAGGAGGAAATAACATGGACAACTTCTCGCAGCTTCTGCTGTATATTCCCGGGATCATTATTTTCCTTGTGGGATCGGGACAGACACGGACCTGGCTCCGGAGTCTGGGACCGGGAGGAGCCATGCAGGGCACGGTCTTAAAGACCGAGCATGTGGTGAAGAAAGACGCGAAGGGACGTGAGACCTTCGATTACTATAATACGACGGTGGAATACCGGGACCAGAAGGGCAGGTCGAGCAGGAACATGCTGAAATCCCCGGTGGAATACGCGGAAGGACAGAGGCTCATCGTGACTAAAGGACCGGACGGAAATCTCGCCTTCGCGGAAGCCGGGGGAGAGAACCTGTTCCACCCGCTGGCGATGATGATCGGCGGAGCGCTCCTCATCATTCTGGCTCTGGATGAGAACAGAGGACATGAGATCCCGGCCATGGCATGCCTCGCGGCAGTACTGGCCGGCGCCGGTCTGAGCCTCGTGTGGAAGTGGCTGGACTACCGGAAAAGAAGGCTCCGGGAACTGCCCGCCGTGATCACAGGACTGTACAGCAGACAGATCTCGAAAGAGTCGAAGATCGTGAAAGCCGCCCGGTTCACCTATTACCCGGTGGTGCGCTACACCCTGGACGGCAAAGAGACCGTGCGGCGCTGCAATGTGAACTCCGAGCGGGAGAAGAGCTTCAAGGTGGGCAATACCATTACCCTCTATTATGACCCGGAGACCGGTGAAGTGCTGGAAAAGAACGCGCGGCTCTGGATGCTCATCGCTGGGATCCTGCTGGCGGCAGCCGGCATTCTGGCGGGAGTATCGATCCTGAGCGTACTGTAAAAAAAAGACTGAGGATGATATACTGCCCTCAGGCAGGACGTTAAATATGCGGCCTGCCGGGGGCTGCTTCTATATTCAGCGAAACAGCTTTGCTTGAAAAAACTGCTTCTCAAATGTATACTTAGCAGACTGGTGTAATACAAGTTTTCAGTTATACTTTATTTGTGAAAAACTAAGACAGGAGCGGACTGGAACGATCATATGAATGACAGGAAAGGGACACTTACAAAAAAGGATCTGCTGATTGTGCTGGGGACTGCGCTGTTCACCGGACTTCTTGCCGGTGCATTCCTTGGCTTCTGGCAGGCAGGATTTAATTATCCATATGGATTTACTCTTGGAGGAGACGACTATTCGATCCTGGTCCAGGCAAAGGAACTCTCACAGCAGAAATGGCTCTGGTCAACGGAACGGCTGGGGGCCCCCTTCGGCCAGAATATGCTGGACTATCCTTCTGTTCTGCTTCAGAACACAGAGTATTTAATGATCAAATTCTGGTCGCTCTGGACAAAGGATCCGGCGGTGCTCGTCAATGTTCAGCTCCTGCTGACGTTTTGTCTCTGCTCAGTGACCGCGTATCTTGTGCTGAGAAAAATGACGGTCACCCCCCTTTTTTCAGTCTGCGGCGCTTTGCTGTTCGC
>JAFSYO010000029.1 GCA_017449925.1 Stomatobaculum sp. | reverse complement strand
GCGGAGGCGTTCAAGCGCTATGCGTTCGAGGAGGCCGAGCACGCGGCCAAGTTCGCCGAGCTCCTTGGCGAGGTCGTGACTGACTCCACCAAGAAGAACCTTGAGATGCGTGTCGCTGCTGAGCACGGCGCCACCCAGGGCAAGACCGACCTTGCGAAGATGGCAAAGGCCCAGAATCTGGATGCGATCCACGACACCGTCCATGAGATGGCCCGCGACGAGGCGAGACACGGCAGAGCATTCGCTGGCCTGCTGAAGAGGTACTTCGGATAATTCTTCAGGCTCGTTAGTCATCAGGAGGAAAGTTCCATGAAGAAAGACTATGAATTCTCAGTCCCGCTGATGGCCTTTACGTTCTTTTATGCCATCGCCATTTATCTCCTTATGATAGGATTCCATTTCTGGCACTGGCATATCGACTACAAGTCCGAGTAACGGACATTGTAAAGTCAAAAACTTATAAAGAGGGAAAGGAGTGATCCTTTCCCTCTTTTTTCGTGTCTTGTATTGCTTTTTTGGCACCTTATCGGCACTTACATCCTCATTCGAACGAATAGTGCAGGCCCCAGCTGTCCCGTATCTTCGTCATGATCCGCATCGTATCGTACACCACGGTCAGGTTTTCCTCTCCGCTTCTGTTCCGGACATAGTCTTCCATGTCCAGGACCTCGTACTGAAGCGCTTTTTCCGTCTCTCCCTCCCGGATGATCTCTTCTCTCAGGTCTTCGTTGAAGACCAGTACTGCGTGGTCCGGGCGCTGGTAGTTATCGATCTTTATATACCCCTTTTCTCCGCCAATGACGCACTGTTTCGGATACAGGCAGCGAAGGGACAGCGCCAGAGTCGCGATCTCGTCTGCGCTGTTTTTCAGGACGATGCCCATGGTCTCATCGACCCCGGTCTCAAAGAAATGGACCTGGCTGACCTCTTCCTCCGGGCACTCGCTCATGAAATACCGGGCAGCGGATACCGCATAGACCCCGATGTCCAGCATTGCTCCTCCCGCAAGTTCTTTCTTGAAGAATCTGCTGTTCACATCGTAGGGTTTAAAACTTCCGTGGCTGACCTGAATCATTTTGATCTTTCCGATCACCCCTTCCCGGACGATCTGCCTCAGTTTTTTGTACAGCGGCATATGCAGAATCGTTGTCCCGTCGCTGATCACAGCCCCGGTCTTTTTTGCCTCTTCCATGCAGTGCAGAAGCTGCCGGTCATTCATGGTGATCGACTTCTCCGCCAGGACATGTTTCCCGCACCTGACACCCTCCAGGATGAACTGATAATGATTGCTGTGGGGCGTAGCCACATAGAGAATATCCAGTCCTTCGTCGTGGATCATCTCAAAAGCATCCGCGTAACACTTCTGTACTTGATAGTTCGAGACAAAACGCTCCGCCTTCTCCATGCTAGTGCCGCAGACTGCATAGATCTCACCGTGCACCGCCATCAGCGCTTCCGCCATCTCCGAAGCAATCCATCCTGTTCCCAGAATCCCCCAGTTATATTTTCCCATCTCGAATCCTTTCCTCTGAATCAGCCGGGCCCCTGCATCACCCGCATCGCCCGCGGTAAGATGATATGTTGCCGATAAACAGTTCGGGCTTGTTAAGAAACATCTATAAACTACTATTGAATATCTGACTCCAATTGTCAAGAGGCTGCCCCTTGGGGGTATGGGCTTAACTCTTATTTTGCACTCCATGTCGATCTCTCGAAACATCGTCCAAGGAAGAGATTTCCCAGGGAATTGGGGTTATTTCGCTATTTCCTGCGACGCACTCCCTTCTTCTCGGAAAAAACAAGGGAGTGGAATTTCGTCACTTATCCATATAGCCCCAGGCCAGCGGGAACAGGCCCGGAAAAGTGCTTGAATCCGGTCCTATTTAAAGCAGAAATGATCCGGGCGATGGAGTGCAGATCAGGACTTTTCGATATAGCCCCAGACCGGCAGAAAAAGACTTGAAAAATGCTTGAAAAGGCCCGAAAACATTCAAACAAAAAGCGATAAAGCAAAAATAAGAATAATTCCTAAAATTATATCCGTTAGTATTGATTAACCTCTTGTCGCGAGATTATAATTAAGATGCTTCAGATTCAATCTTTATTACAAGAAACAGGAGGTTATCATATGTCCAAGTACGCAGGAACCAAGACCGAGAAGAACCTGATGGACGCGTTCGCAGGCGAGTCCCAGGCAAGGAACAAATACACCTATTATGCTTCCCAGGCAAAGAAGGCAGGATTCGAGCAGCTGGCAGCCATCTATCTGGAGACCGCTGACCAGGAAAAAGAGCATGCAAAGATGTGGTTCAAGGAATTCCACGGCATCGGCAACGTGGATGACAACCTGAAGGACGCTGCTGCAGGCGAGAACTTCGAGTGGACCGACATGTACGCCCGCATGGCAAGAGAAGCCAGAGAAGAGGGCTTCGAGGACCTGGCGAAGAAGTTTGAGCTGGTCGCTGAGGTCGAGGCTCGTCATGAAAAGCGCTACCGCCAGCTTCTGGAGCACTGGCAGCAGGATGCCACCTTCAAGGAGAAGGCTCCGATCCTCTGGAAGTGCCGCAACTGCGGATATGTCTACGAAGGCGCGGAAGCTCCGGATCTCTGTCCCTGCTGCGCTCATCCGAAGGCGTACTTCGAAAGATTCGCGGACAACTACTGATTTTCAAACAGCGGACTGCTCAGATGTTCGAACAGCGGACCGCACTGATATAAAAAAAGACCAGCCATGGCCGGGTTTCACCCAAAGCCATGGCTGGTTTTTTGCTGCCGATCAGACCTCAAAGGCCGGCAGAGCCTTCAGTTCCTCTGTGTATTTCTCCAGGCGGTCGATGTCTTCGTCTTCGCCCTCGCACTGGAACCAGCAGCCGCCCTCTGCGCCGCAGATCCCGCCTGCCGCGATCAGTTCCGCATCCAGGTCAAAGAGATCCGACAAGGCGTCCAGTTCCGTGAAGGGCGTACCGGATGCCGGATAGAGCCGCAGGCCGGCGCTGAAGCTGTCGTTTACCATGGATGCCAGATCGCTGATAGGAAATTCCACCCGCTTTTCAACGCCCACAGGCATAATGAGGGTGGTGCGCTTTCCGACAGCCGCCTGCTCGCAGGCTAACACAGTTCCTCCGGCCGGATGGCCGATGAGGACACCCGCTGTCTCCGACGCGATATGTACAGCATTGGCGCCCTTGAAGATGATATCGTCCTTTGTCAGGCTCCCGACCACATCAAATATGGTCTTCTCCGGGATCACTTTCCCTTTTTCGATCACAAGGTCATATTTATCCGCAGGAACCTTCAGCGTCACAGAGTCGGGCTTCGTGATGCCGCGGTGGAAGCCTCTCATGTCCAGTTCCTTTTCGCCAAGTCTGTCAAGAAGTGCGTTCGCCAGATATGCATTGGTGGTTCCCATGACCACTACCACCGTGTGTTCCTGCATAGCCTCCTGGACAAATTCCAAGGAAGCCAGCGCGTCGGCGATCAGCTTCTTTCCTTCGTTAGGTGTAAGAAATATCTGTGTACTTTTCATGATTCTCCTCCTTCTTCCATACGGGACAGTTTTTCTGCCTGGTCTGCTGCGGTGAGGGCGTCGATGATCTCCTCGATGTCCCCGTTCATCACCTGGTCGATCTTGTATAGTGTCAGCTTGATGCGATGTTCTGTCACTCTTCCCTGGGGGAAGTTATAGGTGCGGATCTTCTCCGAACGGTCTCCGGTCCCGATCTGGCTGCGGCGTTCCGCCGCCTCTACCGCCTGACGGCGCTGCAGTTCCATGCCGTAGAGTTTGCTGCGGAGCAGCCGGAATGCTTTGTCCTTGTTCTGGAGCTGGGATTTTTCCGTCTGGGAGTAGATCACGATACCTGTAGGCATATGGGTGAGGCGCACCGCAGAGTCCGTGGTGTTGACGCACTGTCCGCCGTTCCCGGAGGCGCGCATCACGTCGATCCGGACGTCGTTCATGTCGATCTGCACCTCGAACTCTTCCGCTTCCGGCATCACCGCCACACTGGCGGTGGAGGTGTGGATGCGTCCGCCGGACTCGGTCTCCGGCACCCTTTGCACCCTGTGGACGCCGGATTCGTACTTCAGCCGGGAATAGGCTCCCTGTCCGGAGATGGTGGCCACCACTTCCTTGAAGCCTCCGATCCCGTTTTCATTCAGGCTGTCGATCTCCACCTTCCAGCGGTGCATGTCCGCGTAATGCTGGTACATGCGGAACAGCTCCGCCGCGAACAGCGCGGCTTCATCTCCTCCGACGCCGGCCCGGATCTCCAGGACGATGTTCTTCTCGTCGTTGGGATCCTTCGGCAGCAGGAGCAGCTTCAGCTTCCCGGAAAGGTCCTCTTCCCGGATCCTGCCCTCGGAGAGTTCTTCCTTGGCCATGGCCCGCATGTCCTCGTCGTTCTCCGTCTCCAGAAGATGCTTCGCGTCCGCCTGGTCCCGCACCGCCTGGCACCAGGCCCGGTAGGTCTCCACCACGGGCTGAAGAGAGGCCTGTTCCTTCATCATGGCCCGGAACCTCTCCGGGTCCCCCGTCACAAAGGGGTCCGAAAGACCTGCCATGATCTCCTCATAGTGCTTTACGACAGTGTCGAGATGCTCAAACATAAGCTGTCACCACCCGGTCCAGTCCCGCCAGATCCTTCCGCACCTGGATATCCTGGAATCCTGCCTTCTCCAGCAGCGCGGCAACATCCGCCGCCTGGTCAAAGCCGATCTCAAAGCAGATGCCGCCGCCCGGGTTCAGGAACTGTCCCGCCTCGGCCGCGAGCCGCCGGTAGAAATCCAGCCCGTCCTCTCCGCCGTCCAGCGCCATGGCGGGTTCGTAATCCCGCACCTCAGGCTGGAGTCCGGCCAGGTCACCGCGCCGGATATAGGGCGGATTGCAGGTGATGAGGTCAAAACGTTCCGCCGGTTCCGGAATTGACTCTCCGGAGGCTGATTTCTTCTTGAAGGCATCAAAGAGATCCGACTGTACGAAGCGGATCTGTGCGCCGTTCTGTTCCGCGTTGATCTTTGCCACCTCCAGCGCTTCCGCCGAAAGGTCCGATGCCGTAATGCTGCCGAAATCTCCCAGCCGGGACAGGGCGATGGGAATGCAGCCGCTGCCGGTGCAGAGGTCCAGGAGCGCCGGGAAGCCGTCGAGCATAGCTGCCACGTCCAGCGCCGCTGCCACCAGGACTTCCGTGTCCTGGCGCGGAATCAGCACCCGCTCGTCCACATAGAGATCCGAGCCGCAGAAATTCTGCTCGTGGGTAAGATACTGGAGCGGCACCCGGGCGGCCCGCCGGTCAATTACCGAAAGGTACGCTCCTCCTGCCTCTGTCTCGTGATCGATGCGCCGCGGGATCACCTTGCACGCCGATACCGGCGGCGTGGGCGGATTCACCGGCACCCTCATCTCATAGACCGAGACCAGGCTGCACCAGTCAATCCGGTAAGTATCCAGAAGAAGAAGTCTCGCGTCATTCTCCGCTTCTTCAACCCCTGCAGCTTCCAGACGTCTCCGGCCTTCCATCAGCAATTCCCGAAATGTCATAATGTGCGCCTCCTTTCACGATATGCGGCATACTGCGATATGCGGTTTTCTGTCTTCCTTCCGGCTTACGCGGCCGGCGGCTCTTCCCACCCGAAGTTCTCCTTCAGATACCCTTTCCAGTCGAACACTGCTTCCACTGCCTTGATAGCCACCTCCGCCATGTCCGGGGTGGGCTCCTTCGTAGTCAGGCCCTGCATCCACATGCCGGGACGGCTCAGCACCTTGACGAGCATTGAGTCATGGGTCCCGGTCCAGCGCAGGAATTCATAAGAGACGCCGGCGATCACCGGGATCAGGACGATCCGGGAGACCGCGCGCATCAGGATGGTGTCAGTCCGTATCACCATAAAGAACAGGATGGAGATCACCATAACGATCAGAATGAAGCTGGTTCCGCAGCGTTTATGCTCCTTGGAACTCTTCATCACGTTCTCCACGGTCAGCGGCAGGCCGTGCTCCACACAGTTGATGCACTTGTGCTCCGCCCCGTGGTACATAAAGGTGCGCCGGATATCCTCCATGCGGGAGATCAGCTTAATGTATGTGATGAAGATCAGGATCCTGAGCACGCCTTCCAGAAAGGCCACCAGATATTCATTCGCGACCACTTTCTTTATCAGAGTGCTGAGGAACATGGGCAGCAGCATGAAAATACAGATGGCAAGAACAAAGGAGAACACCATCACGACGCCCATGACCACCTTCTCCGCCTTCTCACCCAGTTTTTCGTCCAGCCATTTTTCAAAGGCGGAGGGCTCCTCCTCTTCGCCGGCATCCTCCGCGTAGATCTCCGCGGACCAGTTCAGGGAACGCATCCCCAGCACCATGGAATCCACAAAAGAGAACACGCCGCGAAGCAGGGGCAGGGCGAGCACCGGGTACTTCTCCGGCAGGCTTACGTACTTCTGCACGTCGAGGGCGATGCTTCCGTCCTGCCGCCGCGCCGCACAGGCATAATTCTGCCGGTTCTTCATCATGATTCCCTCCAGGACGGCCTGTCCGCCGATCCCGGAGTATTTCTGGCAAGTATTGTTTTCCACGACTGAACCTTTCCCCGGGCCAAAAGGGCCCGCATTATAATATATGTTCAGCTCCCTATCCTGATTTCACTCATAATTCCGGGGTGCTGAACAAAATACAAAAAGAGGTTGAGTAAGCCGCGCATACTCAACCCCGTTAAAGAATACTTCCTGATTACTGAACGCCGTACTTTCTGTTGAACTTCTCGATACGGCCGCGGGCGCTGGCCACCTTCTGCTGTCCGGTATAGAAGGAATGGCACTTGGAACACACCTCGACGTGGATCTCCTTCTTGGTGGAGCCAGTCACAAATGTGTTGCCGCAGTTGCAGGTAACTGTCGCCTGATAATATTTCGGATGGATGCCTTCTCTCATTTCAATTTACCTCTTTTCATCGTGTTATAGGAAAGCGGTCCGCCCGCTTTTTCACACCAAAAACCCACTGTCTCCCGACAGCTTTGACAGTATAGCACGATGGTCTATGCAATGCAAGTACTTTTTCTTCGGACTTTGACAAGGCATAGATATGTACCGCACACTGCCGGAAAGTCTAAACTCCTGGGATGCCACTCGTCAAGAACTTTCCGCTTATGTGTGCTTAACATATCTATGCCCTGTCCTGCAGAAGTACAGTTCTCTCACACTCTGCGGTTCATGCGGATGATGTTCACAAGCTCTTTGTTGTCCCTGGTTTTTGCGAAGAGATCCAGCACGCGTTCCACGCCGTCGTCCTGGCGGGAGGCGCCGCCTGCTGTGGCGCGGTGGATGATGTCCAGCGCGTCGCGCTCCTCCTTCGAGAGCAGAAGGTCGTCCCGCCTGGTCCCGCTCTTCAGGATATCCACCGCGGGGAATACTCTCCGTTCCTGGAGTTTTCTGTCCAGCACCAGTTCCATGTTGCCTGTGCCTTTGAATTCTTCATAGACCACATCGTCCATGCGGCTGCCGGTGTCCACCAGGGCGGTGGCGAGAATGGTAAGGCTTCCGCCCTCCCGCATATTCCGGGCTGCGCCGAAGAAGCGTTTCGGCATGTAAAGAGCAGCGGGATCCAGGCCGCCGGACAGCGTGCGTCCGCTGGGGACCACCGTCAGGTTGTAGGCCCGGGCAAGTCGGGTGATGGAATCCAGGAGGATGGTCACATCTCTGTGCTGCTCCACCAGTCTTCTGGCCCGCTCGATCACCATCTCGGATACTCTTTTATGCTGTTCCGGATCCCGGTCAAAGGTGGAATAGATCACTTCTACCTGGGGGCCTTCAATGTACTCCTTGAAGTCGGTGACCTCCTCCGGACGTTCGTCGATCAGGAGGATGATCAGGTGCATATCCGGCATGGTGTCGGTGATGGTCTTGGCCACCTGCTTTAAAAGCGTCGTTTTTCCTGCCTTCGGCGGGGAGACGATCATGCCCCTCTGTCCCTTTCCGATGGGGGAAATGAGATCCACGATGCGCATGGCTGTGGAAGCCCCCGGTCCCGCCAGGTGGATGCGCTCGTTCGGGAAGATGGGCGTCATATCCTCAAAGTTGACTCTTTTCTGTATTTCGGCAGGACGCTTCCCATTGACGGTATTGACATAGAGCAGCGCAGCAAATTTTTCTTTTTCTGTCTTGATGCGCCGCACACCGGTCACGACATCGCCGGTCCGGAGGTTAAAGCGCCGGATCTGGGAAGGCGAAACATAGACATCATTGTCCCCGGAAAGATAGTTCTCGGAACGCAGGAAGCCAAAACCATCCGGCATGACTTCCAGAATGCCGGAGGCAAAGGAATCCCGGTCCGCCGCGCTCTGCAGTTCCTCCGGCAGGTGGGCCAAGGGGTCGTGGGTCTCCGCCTGAGCGGGCCTTGCCTGAGGCTGTGGAGCTGCCGGCGCAGGTTTCGGCTGCGGTGTCGGAACTGCCGGGACCGGTTTCGGCTGCGGTGCCGGATCTTCCGGCGCAGGTTTTGGCTGCAGTGCCGGAACAACAGTGGCCGGTTTTGGCTGCGGTGCCGGAGCAGGCTTCGCATCTGTACTCTCCGTCTTAGGCTCTTTGCTTTCAGTTTTCTGCGCCTGCTGCCTCCCGACCTCTGCTTCCCATCGGTCCGCCAGCCAGTCGATCAGCTGCTGCTTCCGCATGGAACTGATGCCTTTCAGTCCCTGGGCCTTCGCCAGCTCCTTCAGTTCGACCAGAGACAGTGTTTTCAGCTTCTCCCTCATTCTTCCTCCACCTGCTTTCTCAAAAATGCCAGATGTTCCCGGATCTTCTTTTCGTATCCCAGCTCTCCGGGATGATAAAAGGTTCTGTCCGTCAGTCCGTCCGGCAGGTACTGCTGTTTCACGTAGTGATTCGGGTAATCATGGGCATACTGGTACCCGATGCCCCGGCCCAGCTTCTCCGCTCCGCTGTAGTGCCTGTCCCGGAGATGTGCCGGTACAGGGGCAGTGACGTTCTCCTTGACCGCTTCTGTCGCTTCCGTGATGGCGACGACTGCGGCGTTGCTCTTCGGCGCGCAGGCTACATAGGTCGCCGCCTGGCTCAGAATGATCTGGCTTTCCGGCATGCCGACCCGCTCCACTTCCTGGGCCGCACTGGACGCGACCACCATGGCCATCGGGTCCGCATTGCCCACGTCTTCGGAAGCGCAGATCATGATGCGCCGCGCGATAAAGCGGACGTCTTCCCCTGCGTAAAGCATCCGGGCCAGATAATAGACAGCAGCGTCCGGATCCGAGCCGCGCATGCTTTTTATAAACGCTGAAATGGTGTCGTAGTGATTGTCCCCGTTGCGCTCGTACCGGAGCACCCGCTTCTGGATGCATTCTTCCGCCACCGGCAGCGTGATCCTGATCTTTCCGTCCTTGTCCGGCGGGGTGGTAAGTATGCCCAGTTCCACCGCGTTAATGGCGGCCCGGGCATCGCCGTTGGCCACATCCGCGAGATAGGAGGCAGCGTCTTCTGTGATCTCTGCGTTATAACTGCCCATTCCCTTCTTCGGGTCCCTGACTGCCCGATACACCAGCGTCCGGATATCCTCTGCCTCCAGTGGTTTCAGTTCAAAGATCCGGGACCGGGAAAGCAGGGCTGAATTTACTTCAAAGTAAGGGTTTTCCGTGGTGGCGCCGATGAGGGTGATGGTCCCGTCCTCCACAAAAGGCAGCAGGTAGTCCTGCTGGCCTTTATTGAACCGGTGGATCTCGTCAATGAAAAGGATGGTCTTTTTCCCGTAGGTCATCGCCTGCTTCGCCTGGGCCACCACTTCCTCCATATCCTTTTTTCCGGCAGCAGTGGCGTTGATCTGACGGAAGACGGAACTGGTGGTGTTGGCGATCACCATGGCCAGGGTCGTTTTTCCAGTGCCGGGAGGTCCATAAAAAATAAGAGAACCCATCTTGTCCGCCTTGATGGCGCGGTACAGGAGCTTGTCCTTTCCGATGATGTGGCGCTGCCCTACGATCTCATCCAGCGTTTCCGGGCGTAAACGTGAAGCGAGAGGCGCCTCACGCTTCAGCGTGTCCTCACGCATTAAGTCAAACAAATCCATATATCTTAATCTCCGAAGTAATGGGAAACTTTAATACCGAAACGGCAAGAAAGAAAAAAAGAAAAAGCCGTGAAGCAGATAAAACATACTTCACGGCCTATCATAGCACAGGTATTTCATCTGCGTCAAACAGACGCCCCGGTTTTACACTTTCTGTCTCTCAGGCGGGCTCAGCCTTCCGGCAGTAATCCGTCCGGCGTTTCCACCATGCGGAAATTCGAGTAGTACTGACCTTCCCGGTACTTGTCGGAAAAGATCCAGAAGGGTTCGTTGCCGCCTTCGCGGTCATAGTTCGTGATATCAAATACGAGCCAGGAGTTTTTGACCTTTGAAACGCCGAAAATATGGCTGGCATCGCTGCCCGTCTCATCCGCCACGACACTGATATAGGGCAGTCCGCAGTGCTCAAACAGAAGTTCCGTCAGGGAATTGTAACCAACACAGGCTGTTCTGCCATAGCGAATGGCGTCGCCCAGCGAATTTCTGCCGTAGTTGTCATCATACTCCAGGACCCGGGCCACATAGTCGCTGATATATTTTGCGGTGTCGGCAGCATCCTTCTGGGCAGTGGCTGCCTTCATTTCCTCGATCATCGGGACCAGGCTTCTGATCGTCCCGAAGTTGGAAGCCGCCTGCTCCTCGGTGAACCTGCCGTTCGTTTCGACCGCGACGATCACCGTGCCTTCACCTGTCTGCAGGAACATCACCGTCGGATTCGGGAAAAACTCCAGTCCGTCCAGCGCCTCCAGATAAGCCTTGTTGTAATTACCCTTCGGTCCCTCATAGATCTTCAGCAGCGATTTCCCTCCGGACTCTTTCATAATATTCTCCGGATCATACCAGATGCTGTTCATCAGAATGGTCTTGGCGATCTCTTTCTTCACCGGGTCGGTCTTCATTCCGTACAGATACTCGCATACGGCCTGCGCATCTTCGCGGGAATAACCATAAGCTCCGGTCGCAGCGGGTGCCTCCTGATCCCGGTAAGCGTAGCTTCCTCCCCTGGTCTCTTTCACACCAGGCGACGAAGTAATGACTCCCGGATCCGTGCCGGCCCCGCCGGCCACCTGCGTCTCCTGCCAGTTTCCGCCCGTCCCCTGGCTGTTCCCGGCACCGGCGCTTCCGCCGGGCCCCTTCGATTCGGAACTGTTCTGGGTATATTTCTTGCTGGCGCCTTTTCCGACGTCGGTATTCGCGGAAACGCTGAGCGGCATGGCAGTAAGAAGCGCACCAGCCAGGAAAAGCAGAGCGGTATGTTTCAGAAGATGATTCCTTCTCATTTTAGTTCCTTTCATGTTATACTGACGACATAAACTCAGATTTGCGCAGAAAACCGATTCTGCGCTGTCTGGTATTATACACGTTTGATTTGTATAATGTGTGAATTTTTTTATAAGCTTTAATTACAGGAGAGTTTTATGGAAGATAAAGAAAAACGCGTCGCAGTACTGATCGACGCGGAGAATGTTTCAAGCAAATATATTGAGATCATCCTGAATGAGGCTATCAGCCTCGGAAATATCATCATCAAGCGGATCTACGGCGACTGGACCAACATGACCATGAGTTCCTGGAAAAGCGTGATCCTGAACAATTCAGTCCAGCCTATCCAGCAGTACTCCAACGTCACCGGAAAGAATTCCTCCGATTCAGCGCTGATCATCGATGCCATGGACCTTCTTTACCAGGGACGGCTGGACTGCTTCTGCATCGTTTCTTCGGATTCGGACTTCACCCGCCTGGCTGCGCGCCTCAGGGAATCTGAAATGTACGTGCTGGGCATGGGAGAACAGAAGACGCCTTTAAGCTTCATCAGCGCCTGCAACAAATTCTCCTATATCGATCTGCTTTACGCCGCGAGCGAGCCCGAAACAAAGCCCGAAAAGAAGACCAGAGCGGAAGCGGTCAAGTACTCCAAGGGCCTGAACCGCATCCGGAAAGCCCTGGTGACCATCGCGGAAGAAAATTCCGACGACGACGGCCGCATCTCCTCCAGCCAGCTTGGCAATCTTCTGGGCAAGCAGTTCCCGGATTTCGACGTCCGCAACTACAAGTACAAGAAGTTCGTTCCCTTCATTGAATCCCTGGACCTTTTCGAGACGATCCGGAAGGACCTGAATGTGTACTTCAAGCTGAAGTGAGAGGTCTTACACGGACCGTTACAGAAGTTCCTCCAGTGTTTTTATCAGCATTACATTTTCCGCGTGCCGCCGTACCGCGATCCGGAAAAAATATTTTCCGTCACTTCCTGTGTCCTCTGTCCAGGGACGGATCAGAATGCCGCGTGCCAGCAGGGCCGCGGCAATTTCTTTTTCGGTGCTGAAGAAAAGAAAATTTGCGCTGCCCGGGTACACGGTGCAGCCGCACCGCTTCAGTCCTTTTTCCAGGAATCTCCTCTCTTTCCTGACAAACTCCCGGGATCTAACAAGGAATTCTTCCTGGTCTGCGGAAAGCACCGCTCCTGCAGTCTCCTGCGCCGGAACCGAAACAGACCACTCCGGCAGGATACGTTCGATGCGCCGCACCAGTTCCCGGTCGGAGCAGAATAGCCACCCGGCCCGGATTCCCGGCATCCCATAAGTCTTGGTAACAGAGTTGAGGATCATCAGTTCCGGGTGATGCGGCAATTCCTCCTTCAGGCTCATCTTTTCCCCTCCGGGAAGAAGCTCCAGGAAGCACTCGTCCAGAAGAAAGCGTATTCTTTTTTCACGGCAGCACTGCAGGATGTTCCGCAGGATCTCCGGTTCGATCCCTCTGCCGGTCGGATTATTCGGATTGCAGAGAATGAGCAGGTCCGGACTTTGCCTGTTTTCCGAGAGCTGACGGAGAAAGCGCCCATCCATGACAAACCCATCCTCTTCCCTAAGTTCGAACGAATTTGTGATGATCCCTCTCCCTGTCGCCGTTTCCGCTGCGCGTATAGCAAAGCGGTAGCCGCTGAAAGAAGGGACCGCCAGCATCACCCGCTCCGGGCGTACCGCCATGACCGCCGCCGTCAGAAGGCCGGAGGCCCCTGTACCGCAGAGTATCTCCTCCTTCGGAACCCCGTACCTCCTGGAAATGGCCTGTGCCAGAGCCTCGTTTTCCGGGTCCGGATATTGCTGCAGCCTTCGTTCTGCTTCCCGGTAGACGCGTTTTGCTTCAGCCGGCATCCCAAGGGGATTCACGCTGACAGAAAAATCGCACCGGACTTCATTCCGATATACATCGCCGCCGTGTGCCCAGCGTCCTGTAAACTGTCCCTCTCCCACGATTCTCCTTTTCCGCGCTTTCCGCGCTTTTGCGGTGTATACTTCAGTCTTCCGGCATTATTCCGGTTTCCCGGAAATTCATTCTCCCACCAGGTGGACGACGCGGTAACCGTGACCTGTGGCCTTAGCAAATTTTTCGAACACATCCTCTGTTTTCAGCTTCAGGCTGGCGGTGTTCACGCAGGGATGACAGCCCACAAAAGGAAGCGCCAGCACATCTTCATCCACCAGAAGCTGCACGCGGCAGTCCTTGTCGTTCATCAGCCCCATGACGCTCAGAGAACCCGGCTCGATATCCAGGTATTCCAGCATCTTCTCCCCGCTCCCGAAGGAAAGGCGGGCGGATCCGATCTGTTTCGTGATCTCTTTTGTTTTGAAGGGCTTATTTCCCGGCATCATCAGCAAATAAAAATCCGTCTGCTGCCGGTTGCAGAGGAACAGATTTTTACAGTCCTCGATCCCCAGTACCTCCGCGAAGTCCTCGCAGGCTTCCATAGTAAAGGCAGCCTCGTGATCCAGCCGCTCGTACTCGATCCCCAGTTTTTCAAGATAATCGTAGACCCGGAGTTCCCGGGGCAGCCGTCCTTCTGTATCCTGCGGGCGGCCGTGCTGAAGCTTCAGTTCCATATGAGCTTGCTCCTGTTCACAGTGATAGTAAAGATAAGATGAAGAAAGCGGGCGTTATCCGCGCCCGCTTCCGATTCTCAGTTACAGATTCAGATTCAGCAGATCTTTCTGATCCAGCCCTCGGGTCCTTCGATGCGGCCCTGCTGGATTCCGGTGATGGTGTCGTAGATCTTCTGCATGGTCGGTCCCATCTTCTCCATGCCTGCCGGGAAGTTGATGACTTCGTCCTTTGCGACGACTCTTCCCAGGGGGCTGATGACCGCTGCAGTCCCGCAGAGACCTGCCTCTGCGAAATCCTTCAGCTCGCTGAACTTCACCGGACGGTGCTCCACCTTCATGCCCAGCATGTTCTCGGCGATGTAGCAGATGGATCTTCTGGTGATGGACGGAAGAATGGAATCGGACTTCGGGGTGACGAGGGTGCCGTCCTTCGTGATGAAGATGAAGTTGGCGCCGCCGGTCTCTTCCACATAGGTCCTGGTCTCCGGATCCAGATACATATTCTCGTCATAGCCTGCTGCGTGAGCTGTGACATGGGCATGAAGGCTCATGGCATAGTTCAGGCCGGCCTTGATGTGTCCTGTGCCGTGGGGCGCAGCACGGTCAAAGTCACTGACGCAGATGGTGATGGGCTTCGCGCCGCCCTTGAAGTAGGGTCCCACCGGAGTGACGATCATACGGAACTGGTATTCCTGTGCCGGCTTCACACCGATCACGATGCCGGAAGCGAACATGTAGGGACGGACATACAGAGAAGCACCGCTGCCGTACGGCGGAACCCACGCCGCGTTCGCCTTGACGACCTCGTCCACCGCCTCAAGGAAGCGCTCTGCCGGAAAAGCCGGCATTTCCATGCGCGCTGCGGAATCCATCATTCTCTCGGCGTTCAGATCCGGGCGGAAAGTCACGATGCTGCCGTCCTCCCAGGTATAAGCCTTCAGTCCCTCGAAGATCTCCTGGCAGTAGTGCAGAATGCCTGCGCACTCGCTGATCTGAACGGTCGGATCATCGATCAGGGCGCCATCATCCCACTTGCCGTCTTTCCAGTTGGACACATAACGCTTATCCGTCACCATGTACCCGAACCCAAGGTTTCCCCAGTCAATGTTCTTCTTCTCCATATCAAATTCCCCTTTTCTTATACTCTTCCCTTCGGAACGCTCTGAATCTCCGATGCTCTTCCCCCGGGCACAACCTTTGCAAAACATTATATTCTTCTTCTTTTGAAAAAACAATGGGGAGGGGGCCCGCGTCCGATAAATCAGCAAAAAAATCCCCGGATTCCTGCAGAGGGAATCCGGGAGATTTGTTCCATTGATTTGCAATGCTTTCAATTAACAATTAGATCTTGTTGTCGGAGCCGAGGACATCTTTGATCTTGTGAGCGACGATCGCCTTGACGTTCGCGCGGCCGTCGGTCAGATACTGACGGGGATCGAAGTGATCCGGATGATCAACGAAATGCTTCCGGACGCCGGCAGTCAGGCCAAGACGCAGGTCGGAGTCGATGTTGATCTTGCAGACTGCGCGTCTTGCAGCCTCACGGAGCTGATCTTCCGGAACGCCGATGGCATCCTTCAGGGCGCCGCCGTTCTCGTTGATGATCTTAACATATTCCTGCGGGACGGAGGAAGATCCGTGCAGAACGATCGGGAAGCCCGGAAGTCTCTTGGAAACTTCATCCAGGATGTCCATGCGAAGCTTCGGATCTGTGCCGGGTTTGAACTTGAATGCGCCGTGGCTGGTTCCGATGGCGATGGCCAGGGAGTCGCATCCGGTGCGGCTCACGAACTCTTCGACTTCCTCGGGACGGGTGTAGGAAGAATCCTCAGCGCTGACGTTGACATCATCCTCGATGCCTGCCAGGCTTCCGAGCTCAGCCTCGACCACTACGCCGTGAGCATGTGCATACTCAACGACCTTCTTGGTCTCCGCAATGTTCTCCTCGAAGGAATGGCTGGAGAAGTCGATCATAACAGAGGTGAATCCGCTGTCGATGCAGTCCTTGCAGACATTGAAGTCAGCGCCGTGATCCAGGTGAAGGACGATCGGGATCTCCGGATGAAGCTCAACTGCTGCTTCGACCAGCTTTACGAGGTAGATGGAGTTCGCATATTTTCTTGCGCCGGCGGACGCCTGCAGGATGATGGGGCTCTTCAGCTCAGCAGCCGCCTCGGTGATTCCCTGAACGATCTCCATGTTGTTGACGTTGAATGCGCCGATCGCGTAGCCGCCGTCGTAAGCCTTCTTAAACATCTCGGTAGAAGTTACCAGTGCCATATGAGTATACCTCCGTTTTGAAATGAATTTGTGCCAAAATGCGTTGCTTTTATTTTACCGCTTTCGTATATTGATTGCAAGCAAGACAGGACAGGAAGCGGCAGAAAACCGAAATGTTGCTTAATTTACCATCTGAGGCCATTTCTTCT
>JAFSYO010000028.1 GCA_017449925.1 Stomatobaculum sp. | reverse complement strand
CTTGTAATATGGAAGCGGATATCCGGGTGCTCCCCGGCGAGGCTGGCAGCCGCGCGTGACAGGTAATGAAAAGACCAGGATTCCCCGGCACCGATCCGCACAGACCCGGAGATGTTGTTTTTGATTTGCGATATCTCGTCCTCTGTCATCTGCACCAGGCGCACCACTTCCTCCGCTCTTTTCCGGAGCACCATGCCCTCCTCGGTGAGTGTGATCTTCCGGTTCCCGCGCACGAAAAGAGCGGCACCGAGTTCTTCTTCCAACTCCTTCATCTGCCGGGACAGGGACGGCTGGGCGATGTGAAGCGCCTGTGCCGCCGCGGAGATCGTCCCTTCCCGGACGACCGCCAGATAGTACTGCATCGTACGAATATCCATGGAGAACCTCCTTTTATCACCTTGCTATCCATTTATAGCATAGGAAGGAATAGATATCAAGCATTTGATTATAGGAGAAAGCTGAATTATAATAGAGCCATCAAAGAAATAAAAGAACCTTCAGGAGGGCGACAGACATGGCAGCCGGATATATCAGCAAGCTGAATGAGAATGTGACAAGAGAGCATGTGCGCTACAACAACCGCTATGGGATCGCAATCGCGGCGGACCTCTACTGGTCAAAGGATCTGGTTGAGACGAAGTAGCATCCGGCCCTTATCGTAGGCGCGCCTCATGGCGGCGTGAAGGAGCAGGGGCCCTGCGTTTACGCCAATGAACTGGCACAGCGCGGCTTCGTGGTGCTGACCTTTGACCAGGTCTATATGGGCGAATCCGGCGGCGAGCCGCGGAATCTCTCTTCCCCCGAGCTCTTTGCGGAGAGCTTCAGCGCGGCGGTCGATTACCTTGGCGTAAAGGTCCCTTACGTGGACAGAGAAAAGATCGGTGTGATCGGCATCTGCGGCAGCGGCGGATTTGCGCTGTCCGCGGCCTCCGTTGATCCGCGCATCAAGGCCGTGGCGACCTCCGTCATGTA
This sequence comes from Stomatobaculum sp., assembly GCA_017449925.1. The sequence goes on along the minus strand of JAFSYO010000028.1, from coordinate 1,200 downwards.
TGACATCACCGGAGCCAGGACCATGTTCGGCATGCCTGCGGAGGTCATCGCCCAGCAGAAGAAGGAGCTGGCCTGGAAGCGCTGGACAGACTTTGCAAACGGCCAAGCGGAGCTGCATCCGAACTACCCGGAAGTGCCGTATGAAACTGCGGAGGATCTTCCGGAGACCGACCCTCTGACGAACGAGTGGAACCGTTTCTACGCAACGAAGCGCGGCCATCATGTAAATGCCTGCAGCGGTTTTACCGCGACCTCGATGCTGGCGATGATGCAGTTCTCGTCCCTGCAGTATATCCGGGAGATCTCCCCGCGGCCGATCCTGTTCATCGCCGGAGACAAGGCCCATTCCAGAGCTTTCTCGGAAAAGGCTTTTGAGATGGCGGCGGAGCCGAAGGAGCTCTATATCGTGGAAGACGCGGAGCATATCGACCTCTATGACCGCACAGACAGGATCCCCTTCGACAAGCTGGAGAGCTTCTTCAAGGAACATCTGAACGGAACCGGAGGGCGGCCGTGAAAAGCGAAAAAGAGATCGCGGAGAATCTCCTTGCCGCAGGCTGTGGCGAAGCGGAGGTCGAAAGCATCCTGTCCAGCATCCAGAAGGGAGATCGCAAAGGCACAGAGAAGCTGATCGCAGCATGCCGGAAAAAGCAGCTTGACCGGCTGCACGATTCCCAGGCCTGCATCGACAGGCTGGACTATCTGAGCTATCAGCTGGGAAAAGCATGAACCGTGCAGCAGGAGACCTCTTCCTGCCGCATTGTCAAAGGAGCATTTCTATGGAACTGAAGGAATTCCTGGAGCGAATGGAAAGGCGGGAAACTGTCCCGGCCAATTCAGAGGCGATGCTGTTCAGCGCTACGATGACGCAGCGAGCCCTGGAGATCACGGCAAAGCTGAACGGCGCCTATCATCCGCTTGAAGAGGTACAGGCGATCTTTTCCGACCTGACTGGGGAAGACGTCAGAGAAAAGCTGTTTCTCTTCCCGCCGTTTCACACGGATTTTGGGATGAATATCCATCTCCGCGGGCATGTGACCATCAATGCCGGTGTATGTATGCAGGATCAAGGCGGGATCACCATTGAAGACGGCGCCCTGATCGGACATCATGTTGTCCTTGCCACATTGAATCATGATCCGGATCCGGCGAAACGGGGCGATCTTCACCCGGCGCCCATCCACATCGGGAAAAACGTGT
>JAFSYO010000027.1 GCA_017449925.1 Stomatobaculum sp. | reverse complement strand
CATTGACGATCCGTTTGACGTCAAGTCCGGCGATTCTTCCGGCGTCTTTGGTTGCCTGTCTCTGACTGTCGTTGAAGTAAGCCGGAACGGTGATGACCGCCTCGGTGACCTTCTCGCCAAGGTACGCTTCCGCGTCGGCCTTCAGCTTCTGAAGGATCATTGCGGAGATCTCCTGGGGCGTGTAGGTCTTTCCGTCGATCGTTACTCTGTAATCCGTTCCCATATGTCTCTTGATGGAAGAAATGGTGCGCTCGGAGTTCGTCACTGCCTGACGCTTTGCCGGCTCGCCCACCAGGCGCTCGCCGGTCTTCGTAAACGCAACCACGGACGGCGTAGTCCTGGAACCCTCGCTGTTCGGGATGACCACGGGCTTTCCGCCCTCCATCACTGCCACACAACTGTTGGTCGTACCTAAATCGATTCCGATGATCTTGCTCATATGTTTGTCCTCCGTATGAAAGAATAATTTTTTATGATTTTTAGTTGGCGACTTTCACCATGCTGTATCTTAAAACGCTGTCTTTGTACATGTATCCTTTCTGGAACTCCTCGGCGACCATATTCTCCCCGAGGGATTCATCCTCCACGTGCATCACAGCGTTGTGATAATTCGGATCAAAAGGTTTTCCCTTGCACTCGATGGGCCTCGCTCCTGCGTCCTCCAGATTCTTCAGGAGCTGCCGGTAGATCATCTCCATGCCTTTCGCGTACTGGGCCGCTTCCGGATCCTCCGGGATCGTGGAAAACGCGCGCTCGAAATTGTCGATGACCGGGAGCAGCTTCTCCAGGATGGATTTGGCGCCCATATCGAACATTGCGCTCTTTTCCTTTTCCGTGCGCTTCCGGAAGTTGTCGAATTCCGCCAGATTCCGTTTCAGCCGGTCCTCCAGCTCCTCGATCTTCTGGTCCTTTGGATCTTTCTTCGGCATCTTTTTCCCGGCATCAGCTTCCTCAGCGTCCTTCTCTTCCGGCGCTTTCTCCGCAGACTCTTCTGTCTCCGGGGCTTCCGCCGTCTCCGGAACTTCTGCCGTCTCTGCTTCTTCCGGGGCCTGGTCTGCGGAAGTCTCTGCCGCCTCTTCCGCTTCCTCCGACATATTCCTGATCACATTGTCTGCTTCGTTTTCGTAAAATTCTCTCATGTCTTCATCCACCGTCCTGAATTCTGTTTTTCCGATCATTCGTACCCTAAGGATTTCCTCCGAAATTCTGGTCAAGCTGGTTCATCAGCGCCCGCAGGGTCGAAAGCACTTTCTCGTAATCCATCCGCTTCGGTCCCACGATTCCGATCGTGCCGCGAAGGCCGTGGCCCAGATCGTAATTTGCCGTTACCATGCTGCAGTCGCTCATGTCCGGCACCGGAGATTCCTCTCCGATAAACACCCGGATCCCGTCTCCGTCTTCCTGATCGGAGGAGTTCATGTCCTTCAGGATCTCCTTCAGCTTATCCTTTTCCTCAAAGGTATTGATGATCCTGCTGGCGCTCTCTCCGTCCGTCAGTTCCGGATACTTGAAAATATTGGTGGCTCCGCTGGTGTAGATCTGCAGGTCCTCATCCTCCCGGAACGATTCCGCCAGCTCATTGAGGACATTTTCCACCAGGTCTTTTCTGTCCCCGGCGTCCTCTCTCAGCTTCCGGATCACATCCAGATTGATCTCATTGATGGTCAGACCGTTCAGGCTTGTGTTCAGGAGAATGTTCAGATTCAGGATCTCAGCGTCGCTCAGTTCCCTGTCCACCGTGATGATCTTGTTGCTGATGATATTACCTTCCACCACGATGACTACCAGCATCCGCTTCTCATCCATTCTGGAAAGCTGCAGGAGCTTGATCTTTGCCTGGTGAGCGCTGGGCCCGCTGATCATGGCCGCGTAATTCGTATTCGACGCGATCAGTTTTGCCATGCGCTTCAACACCAGTTCCAGCCGGTCCACACGCTGGAGCATCAGTTCTTTCATTTCCTCCACTTCTGTCTGCTTTTCCCTCAGGATCTCGTCCACATAAAAACGGTAGCCCTTGTCTGAAGGAATACGGCCCGCGGAGGTGTGCGGCTGGATCAGATATCCCATATCTTCGAGATCGCACATCTCATTCCGGATGGTCGCACTGCTGAAAGAACACTCCGGGAGCTTGGATATGGTCCTGGATCCGACCGGTTCGCCAGTTTCCATGTAGTTTCTGATCACGGCCTTCAGGATCATGATCTTTCTGCTGTCCAGTTCCATGTCGCTCCCCTTTCCTGTTAGCACTCAATTCGCGAGAGTGCTAACATCTTCAATGCATAATATATGCCCTCTCGGAGAGTTTGTCAACACCCTTCTTGTGATTCTTCTGTGAACAGTCTGCTGATAATCTCGGCGGAAGAATCTGTGTGCAATCCTGCGGCGGGGTGATACAATAGAGAGCGGAGGATTAAAGAAATGATCACAAACAAACGTATTCTGACTATCCAGGACATCTCCTGCGTCGGCCAGTGCTCGATCACTGTGGCGCAGCCTATTCTTTCCGCCTGCGGCATCGAGACCTGCATTCTTCCCTCCGCAGTGCTTTCCAACCATACCGGAGGGTTTAAGGACTTTTTCTTCCGGGACCTGACGGACGATATCCCAAAGATCCGGGAGCACTGGGAAAAAGAGGGGATCCTGTTCGGCGCTGTCCTGACCGGATATCTTGGCAATGCCGCCCAGATCAGTATGGTAAAGGACATCATGAACAGCTGTCTTCTTCCCGGAGGGCTCCGGATCGTTGACCCGGCCATGGCTGACCACGGAAAACTGTACCGCGGCTTCGACCAGGCCCACGTCACCGCGATGGGAGAACTCTGCAAATGTGCGGACATCCTTCTTCCGAACCTGACGGAAGCCTGCTTCCTCACGGGAACAGAATATATGGAAGGGGAAGTGGAAGAATCCTATGTACGGGACCTGCTGGAGAAGCTCTCAGACTTCGGCGCCCGCCGCGTGATCCTGAAGGGCATTTCCTTTGAAGAAGGAAAACTGGGGAACGCGGTCTATGACGCAGAGACGGACCAGGTCCGCTTCTATTTCACCGACAGATTCGCCAAAAGCTCCCACGGGACAGGCGACTGTTTTGCCGCGGCCTTTACCGGCGCCCTGCTCCAGGGAAGCAGCGCGTACAATGCCGCCGTCCTGGCCTCAGACTTCGTGGTGGAGTCGCTTATGCAGACCGCAGACGACCCTGACCACTGGTACGGAGTGAAGTTTGAACAGGCGCTGCCCATGCTGGTGCGCCGCCTGAACCGGGCGGAACCGGTCAGCAGAAAAGCCCGGGAAGCCGCACAGGAACGCGTGATCTACCGGCTGGACGGCAGCAGTTTCAAGGACGCTTCCGGTTTCTACCAGGAGATTGCCCGGCTCATGACGGACGGCGCCACGGAGACCGGCGGCAATTTGGACGCTCTGAATGACATTCTCCGGGGCGGTTTTGGAAAGCACCACTACGGCGAGCCCATCGAGATCATCTGGGAGAACTTCTCCGACAGCAGGGAAGCTTTAGGCGAGTCCCTTACGTTCCGCATCGTGAATGTCATCCTGAACGCGGACGATGACCACGACTGCCTGCTCCGCATCTCTGAGTAATTAATAATAAAGAAGGACGCGTGTCCGAAGGCAGATCGTTCCCGCCGGAGAGTTTCACAAGCAGCGCGGCGCCGCGACGGCGACCACGGTCTGATGGAGCCCAAAGCGGCGTCCGGATCGCTGCGATGTGAACCCGACAGAGGGACCGCTGTCCTGATGGCACGCGTCCTTCTTATACTTATTCACTAAAAGCGGGACTGTATTGCTACTGTCCCGCTTTTCACATACCCCTCCCGGGTATAATACGCTAGTTTCTTTTCTCTCCGACATACGAAACGCTAAAAACAGAGTTTTGTATATGTCGCCGCACGTTTAGTCCTATTTTTTTAATGGAATCTGTGCAGCAGCCCCGTCTTACCATTTACAGCAGGAACAGTTCCGTGATAAACACCGTGATGCAGCATGCGATAGAGACGATCATGAGGTCGTTTCCCATGAATGCCAGGCCGATGCCGATGAGCAGTGCCGCCGCGCCGGAAACGGGCGTTGCAGTCTCATGGATGATCGCCGGGAAGGTCATCACCGCCAGGGTCACATAAGGAACATAATATAGGAAGGAACGGATCGTCCGGTTCTTGATCTCGCTCCTGATCAGGGTGAGTGGAAGGACCCGGATCGAATAGGTCACGATCGCCATCACCAGTATATAAGACCAGATCGAATGCATTATGCTTCCTCCTCTTCCGTCCGCGGGAACAGCACTGCTGCCGCAAAAGAGATCACTACTGTCAGAAGGATGATGCGGGTGCCCCCGGAAAGCCGGAAAATGCCCGCTTCATTCATTTTTGTAAAGACCCAGCTCGCCGCCATGGACAGTGGGACCAGGCCTGCCAGCACCCGGTTGGTGCGCACCGGAGGGATGATGATCGCCAGGAACATTCCGTAAAGGCCCACGGAAAGAGCGCTCACCACATTGGCGGGGAGAACATTTCCCATGATCACGCCAAGACACGTGCCGATGATCCATCCCGGCCAGGATACGGAAATGATGCCGTAGGAATAAAAGGGATTCAGTTTTCCCGGCACCGCCGCCGACAGTCCGAAGATCTCGTCCGTGACGAAGTTTGCCAGGATCATGCGATGCAATGTTCCGAGCTTCGGCTCCAGCTTCTGGGTAAGGGCGCAGGACATCAGAAGATATCTGGCATTGACCACCAGCTCCATCAGCGCCATTTCAAGAAACGTGCCTCCCGCCGCCGCGACGGTAACACCGCCGAATTCACCGGCGCTGGCTGTGCAGGCCGCGCTCATGACCGATGCCTGCAGTGCTGTAAAACCTGCGTTCCTGGCGGCAATGCCCAGGGCAAAGGATACCGCGAAGTATCCTACTCCGATGGGCCATCCGTGCCGCATTCCCCTTAAAAATTCCGATCGATTCACTGTGTTCATACTGGAATAATTCCTCCCGCATCATTCGTTTGTAACACAATTCCTCATAAAATACAAGAAGAACAAAGTCCGCTTGCGGACTTTGCGCGCCTTACACAAACAAACCGCCGCGCCGGGCCTCAGAATATAAGCCCAACGCGGCAGCCTGCCGTTTTCTGGTTGTGAAACGCTTATTCAGTTGACTTTGTAGACCTCCGCGTAGCGGACGCCGAACTCCAGGCATTCCTCATGACTCTCGTAGAAGATGTCGATGTGATTGCCCCTGACGCCGCCGCCGATATCCTCCGCGGTGTAGACGACACCGTTGATCTCGACCTTGGTCCCTTCCGGGATTACGTTAGGATCCGTTGCGATGGTGTGTCTTTCCTGTGCCAGACGGCCGGAACTGGTCATTCGGCCCCAGCCCTCGGAGCACGAGTAGCACGGACAGTAGGCTGTCAGCTTGAACTGGCCCAGGTCTCTTCCGCTGCCGTGTTCCGCAGTCTCAGTACTTCCGCTGCTATGGGAAGACGTGCTTTCTTCTTTTCTTTCAGCAGCCTCCGCAGCAGCTTTCTCGGCAGCTTCACGCTCCCGTTCCCTGGCTTCTTCCTGCTCTTTCTCTTTCAGGTCCAGCCATGCGCGGTCCAGATCCTCACGCTTTGCCATCAGAGTAGCCTGCGCGTCGATCTTCGCGTCCTGGATCTCCGGAATGTCAAGAAAATCGATGTCCGGAAGATCCACCTCTTCGAGAACCTCTTCCATAATAGGAGCAGGTTCTGTCTCAGCTTCGGCAGCTTCCGCCGGTTCTGTCGCCTGCACGCCTTCCTCCGCGACGCCCGCGGCGTAAGTCTTTACCGGGGCCTCAATAAACAGAGCGGGGAAGAAGACGAGGACCAGAACCACGATATATATGGCTGCCTTCTTCATAGACAACAAGATATTGAACATTTTTGTAAAACCTCGTAATATTTATGTAACACATTGACATGTTTATATTAACATAAGATTGTGATATGTCAAGTGCTAAGGTTCTGATTTTTAAAAAAGTGGGGGATTGTACTGCAAAAAAGACACGAAAAAGCGGCCTCCGTGGTACGAAGGCCGCATATTATGTGAACCAAATGGGGATTTGCAACATTTTAAATAGTTTACATAAGTGTTACAGTTTACATAAATATTATAGTTTACATAATTACTGGACTTTGGAGCGGTCAGTCTACCAGGTAGACTTCTTTGTACACCAGGCCGTGGCTCCAGGCTTCGCTGTGGGTGGGATAATAAACATCCACCCAGTTTCCGTGCACCCCGGTATCCTCCACAGTGTAGATAATGTCGCTGTCTCCGAACCGGATCCTGGTTCCGGGCGGAAGGACGTTCCAGTCCGTGGAGACTGTGTGCATCGCCCTGGGCATCGTGCCGTCAGCGCTGGCGCTGCCGTCCGGATTGGAATATCCTGTAGTCGTAAAGGTTCCGAGATATGTTCCTTTCTCTCCTCTTTCTACAGCAGAAGCTTCCGTTTCCTGTCCATCTTCTGACGATGCTTCGGCTTCCTGTCCGGATTCTGCGGAAGCTTCTGTCTCTGCTTCCGTTGCTGCCTCATCGGACACCGCCTGTTCTTCCGCCGCCTCGGCAGGCGCCTCCTGTTCTTCTTCCCCGGTGGGTGCTTCTGTGTGCTGGACCGCCTCGCCCGGCGCGTTCTTGCCTGTCACTTCCGAAGGTTTTCCCGCCTGCAGCGCCTGCTGTTCCTCCGAAGCCTGCTGTTCCTCAGAGGTCAGCTGTTCTCCCGCTGTTTCAGAACCCCCGGCTGCCGGTCCCGTGACATAGTCGGTAGCTGCCTGTTCCTCCCTGGCGGCGATATTCTCCACATTGTTCTTTGTCAGTTTTGCAGCAAAAGCAGGGGATACCGCTTCCAGTGCAAGAAATAAGGAAAGAATCACTGCAAAATGTTTTTTCATACCGCCTCCAAGGTAAAGATGTTACAATTGTGTTACACCTCCATTATAAAATGAATTGCCCTGAAGTCAAGGAACCGCGGAATTCTTAAGAAAGTGGTAACGGATATCTCCGTTTTATGCCTTCCTGTCTGCCGCGATCCTGTTCTCCACGGTCTCACGGTCCTGGATGCTGGGAATGCCGCCGGAGAATTCCGTGCTGAGACTTGCGGAGGTGGAGGCAAAGCTTCCCACCTTGGTCAGTTCTGCTTCATTCAGATCCGCAGGGGCCTTTCCTGCTTCCAGGATCTGCGTCACCGCGGAACCGCCGAAGATATCGCCGGCGCCAGTGGTGTCGATAGGATGTACCTTCGGGCTGTTCACCCGCACAGCTGACGTCCGGTTCTTCAGATAGCAGCCCTTCGGCCCCAGCGTGACCATGGCCAGGCTGACGCCGTATTCGTTCAGAAGTTTGTCTGCTCCTTCTTCCGGGGTCAGTCCCCAGAGGAATTCCACCTCTTCATCACTGATCTTCACTACATCCGCCTGGTGCAGGGACCATTCCATCTGCTCCTTGGCTTCCTCCGCGCTCTTCCAGAGATTCAGACGGAGGTTCGGATCGCAGGTGATCATTTTTCCTGCTGCCTTCGCGTAGGCGACGCAGGCCTTGGTGGTGGAGCGCATGGGCTCGTTCGTCAGGGAAAGGGTGCCGAAATGGAATACCTTCGCCTCATCGATCAGCTCTGTCTTCACTTCGTCGAACCTGAGGCACGTATCAGCGCCGGGTTTTCTCGCGAAGCTGAAAGACCGGTCTCCGCTCTTGTCAAAGGTGACAAAAGCCAGGGTCGTGAAAACAGAAGGATCTTCCACGATCCCGGAGGTCACGATCCCTGCATCATCCAGTGTCTTCAGCAGCATTTTCCCGAAGGCATCTTCTCCCACCTTTCCAAGAAGCGCGCCCTGATGTCCGAAGTGGTTCAATGCCGCGAGGAAATTTGCCGGGGCTCCCCCCGCATGTGCTGCCATCGTAGGATAGCCGTCTGCATCCGTGCTCTTTTCTGCAAAATCTATCAGCAGTTCTCCCAGTGCCGCAACTTCAATCATAGCGTCAATCCTCCTGCATTTGGTAGTGTGTGATGAATCCAGTATAGCATTGTTTTACTATTCTTTCTATTCCTGCAGATGTCCAAAAGATGTATACTGATTATAAGACATAACAACGCAGTTCTCACGACCGCCAATGCCGGACGGCTTCTTCTCCGCATCGGCTGAAAGGACCCTGTATCATGACTCAGAACGCGCCGGCAAAAGAAAATAAGATGGGGACTATGCCGGTGGGGAAGCTCCTCGCCACTATGTCCATTCCTATGATGATCTCCATGATGGTACAGGCTCTGTACAATATCGTGGACTCCATCTTTGTCTCGATGATCAGTGAGAACGCCCTGACGGCGGTCAGCCTCGCTTTCCCCATCCAGACTCTTATGATCGCTTTTGGAGTCGGGCTGGCTGTCGGAATCAACGCTTTTCTGTCCCGCTCCCTGGGCCAGAAGAATTTTGAGAACGTCAACAAAAGCGCTGTCAACGGGATCTTCATCGAACTGGTGGTCATGGCAGGATTCTTCCTGGTGGGCCTCTTCCTTACAAAACCCTTTTTTGACGTCCAGACCACGGACCCGGATATCCGCGCCAACGGATACACCTATATGCGCATCGTCTGCTGCTGCTCCCTCGGAATTTTTATGGAAGTGACGCTGGAGCGCATCCTCCAGGCGACCGGCAGGACATTTTACTCCATGGTGTCCCAGTTGACCGGAGCGATCTTCAACATCATCATGGATCCCATTCTGATCTTCGGTCTGTTCGGCGCTCCGAAGATGGGGATCGCGGGCGCTGCCACTGCGACGGTGATGGGCCAGCATATCGCGGCTATGATGGCGCTGATCCTCAATCTGAAGAAAAACGAAGAAGTGAAATTCAATTTCCGCGGTTTCCGGCCGGATCCCTTCATTATCCGCGGGATCTTCTCCGTGGGACTTCCCTCCGTCATCATGCAGGCCATCGGATCCATCATGACCTACGGCATGAACCAGATCCTGATCTCCTTTACGCCCACGGCCACCGCGGTCTTCGGCGTATACTTCAAGATCAACAGCATGATCTTCATGCCGGTCTTCGGACTGAACAGCGGCGCGGTGCCCATCATCGCCTACAATTACGGCGCCCAGCGGCGTGAGCGCGTCATTGAGACCATGAAGCTTGCCTGCATCACCGCCGTGTGCATCATGACGGTCGGCTGCATCCTGTTTGAAACGATCCCCCACGTGTTCTTCCGCCTGTTCAACGCCTCCGACCACATGATGGAAATCGGCACTACAGCCTTCCGCATCATCGGCATCACCTTCCCCATCGCCGCTTTCTGCATTGTATGCGGCACGGTCTTCCAGGCCCTGAACAAAGGATTGTACAGCATGATCGTCTCCGTGTGCCGTCAGCTGGTGGTGCTGCTCCCGGCAGCATACCTGCTTTCCCTCTCCGGGAAGCTCTCCCTGGTCTGGTGGTCCTATGTCATCGCCGAGATCATGTCCCTCATCCTTTCTCTCTTCTTCCTGCGCCGCATCTGGAAGAACACCATCAGCCGGATCGGGACAGATGCGTCACTTGAAGTGTGATCACCGATACTTCCGGCTCACGGGACCTGCGGCCCTGCAGCTTTGCAAAAACGCTCATAAGAAAAGACCTGCCTGGATTTCCAGGCAGGTCTTCTTTATTCCTTTTGTTTCGTTCTTCAGGCTTCTTTCATGCCCTTCTGGGCCATATTCAGGGTGAACATGACGACCAGGGTCAGAACGATGCCGATCAGCAGGGAGACCACCGCGTTCTTCACGAAGCCCGCCACCATGTAGGTCACGAAGGAGATCGCAGCACAGGTCAGGGCGTAGGGCATCTGGGTGGAGACGTGGGCGATGTGGTCGCACTGGGCGCCGGCGGAGCTCATGATGGTCGTGTCGGAAATGGGCGAGCAGTGGTCGCCGCACACAGCGCCTGCCATGCAGGCGGAGACGCAGATGATGGCCAGCGGATTGCCGCTCTCCAGCGGGAATACCTTCAGGGTGATCGGGATCAGGATGCCGAAGGTTCCCCAGGAAGTACCCGTCGCGAAGGACAGGCCCACAGCGATAAGGAAGATGATCGCCGGAAGGAAGCCCAGCATGCTTCCGGCGCTGTTCTCGACGATTCCGGCGACATATTCCGCAGCGCCGAGAGAATCCGTCATCGCTTTCAGGGTCCAGGCCAGGGAAAGGATCATAATGGCCGGCACCATGGCCTTAAAGCCTTCCGTGAGGCATCCCATGCACTCCTTGAAGCTTAAGACTCTGCGGAGCACATAGATGAAGATCGTCAGGAACAGGGCGCAGGCGGAACCCAGCACCAGGCCGACAGAGGCATCGGAATTCGCGAAGGAATCCACAAAGGTCTCACCACTGAAGAATCCGCCGGAATAGATCATGCCGATGACGCAGCCGATGATCAGGACCGCGATGGGCATCACCAGATCCAGGACTGTTCCGTTGCCCTCCATCTTTCTGTCATCGCTCACCACCGGAGGATCGACCGTAAAGATATCTCCCTTCAGGGCATTTGCTTCATGCTTTGCCATGGGGCCGTAATCGATCTTCAGGACGGTCAGGGTCACCATCATCAGAATGGTGAGAAGCGCGTAGTAGTTATAGGGAATGGCCTTGATAAAGAGCATCAGACCGTTGGTCCCCTCCGGTGCGAAACCGGAGACCGCCGCCGCCCAGGAAGAGATCGGTGCGATAATGCAGACCGGAGCCGCAGTGGCGTCGATCAGGTAGGCCAGCTTTGCTCTGGAAACATTCTGGCGGTCCGTGACCGGACGCATAACGCTGCCTACGGTGAGGCAGTTGAAATAGTCATCGATAAAGATCAGGCAGCCGAGGGCGATGGTGGCCAGCTGGACGCCGATCCTGGAGTGGATGTGTTCGGAAGCCCATTTACCGAAGGCTGCCGAGCCCCCGGCCTTGTTCATCAGGGCTACCATGATGCCGAGGAAGATCAGGAACACCAGGATGCCCGCGTTGTAGGAATCCGACACCTGGGCAATAAGGCCCTCATTGAAGATGTGCACCAGCGTTCCCTCGAAGTTGAACCCCGAGTAGAACAGACCGCCCACCAGGATCCCCAGGAACAGGGAACTGTACACCTCTTTGGTGATCAGCGCCAGCGCGATCGCGACAATGGGCGGAACCAGTGCCCAGAAAGTTGCATGCATACTCATAACAGAAAAATTCCCCCTTTAAGTGGTTTTCAAAACAACACCACCATTATACTTCAATTTCGCTAAAATGCCACTTTACGTATCTTTCAGCCAGAATTATGGACAATTTGTCCAAAAATCTGTTTTCAGCGGTTCATTCTGCAGTGCACCGCAGTCTCCTTCCACGCCCCACCGGCTCTTCAGAAGGTCCAGGATCCGCATCGCGCTTTCTCTTAACAAAACGGTATCGCACTGATTCAGGAAGACCCGGAAAGGAGAACCAGAAGTATTTTTCCTTCCTCCCCAGTCCGATGCCAGGATCAGGGCGATATCCTCTTCTGTAATACACCTGCTTCCGTCCCGGAGCCTGTCCGGCAGGAGTTCCCAGCGAAAGCACGCTTCCCGGAAGGGTCTCCCCAGGGCGCTCATCCCTGCGACGCACACCACCAGTTCCGTTTCCTCCCGGATCACCGGCTCCCAGTCCGCCGGAACCTTCAGTGGATGTCCCTTCGCCCCGTCCGCCTCGATCAGCACATGAGAGTAATGCCGGAACAGGGCCCGGAACTCTTCTTCCGAAGGCGCCGAGAGTTTCCCGTTATCCGCCGGGGTCCCGAATACCCGGATCCTCCCGCCGTCTTCTTCCCATCTCCGGACATCAGAGATCTCCGGTTTCCTTATTTTTGTCGTTGTCGTCAGAACCGCCGTTTCTCCGCGCAAGGAAAGACGCTCCGCCGTTTTCCGGAGGAGCGTCGTCTTTCCGCCTGCGCCGACCGCAGAAATGATCATAGGCCAGCCTTTCAGGGAATCACCGGAGTCCACCAGTTCTGCTGGTAGATATCCGTCAGTTTGTAGAGTGCCAGTGCCTCTCCTTCCATCTTCATGTCGCCGATGGTCATGCCGTCGGAGACCGTGACGGTGCTGTTGGAGGCGAACAGGGAATCCCATTCCCCGTCCTTAGTGTAGTGGTCATACAGGAGCTGGATCTTGTCGCCGTTCTGAAGCTCTATGAGGCCCTTTGCAACGGTATCGGTCTGGGTCAGCTCATCGTAGTGCGGCTTCGCTCCCGCAAAGAATCCGTTGGGATTGTCGGTATCGAAGATCAGGATCAGGTCCACCCGCTCATCGTTCAGGACGGCAGGGACATAACCGGTGATGGTGTACTTCCCGTCGTTCTCCGTGGTGTCCGTGTGATAATATGCCATCGGGATGCCGTCCACCGTGAGCCAGGTGCCGCTGGTGTCCGCGATCAGCGTGCCGTCGTCGCCGATCTCGAAGAGATTGTCGAGTCCCAGATCGAACCAGCCGTCTCCGGTATCGATGTACATGTTCAGGTTGACCTCTGTCAGAAGCCTCCACTGATCTTCGTCCAGGGCGATGACCGGATTCCCCTCCGCGTTCTTTGTCCAGACCAGCTTCGACGCGTCGAAGGAATTGGCCTCGGCGTAGGACTCCGCCGTCTCAGGACTCATCGAGCGGTCTCCGCTGCCTCCGCCGGAGCGGAACAGCATGCTGAAGAGCTCAGCCAGGTCCTCTCCGCCGCCGTAGGCAGTGGAGGACCCGTGGGCGGAGCTGCCGCCGTAGGAGCTGCCGCCGTAGGAAGAGCTGCCGCCGTAGGAAGAACTGCCGCCGTAGGAAGAACTGCCGCCCATCAGCGCTTCAAAGAGAGATCCGTAGGAGCCGCCCTGGGATCCGGCCACATACTGGCCGGTGGTCTGCTGGGCCGCAAACTCACGGATGCAGTCGCCGTAGGCATCGTCCAGTCCGATATCCTGGTAGGTCTTCAGCGCCTTGTCCAGTGCCGCCACTCGTTTCGTGGGGAAGTAAATGGACAGGCCGTAAGCATTCGTCATGTTGGACGAGGTGCGGTTGTACTTCACGGAGCTGAGCAGGACGGAAGCCAGGGCGTCGCCCTCTTTCGTCCCCAGGTTCTTCGCGAAATGGATCAGGTCGATCTGGTCGATGCGGGTGGACTTCGCGAACTCACGGGTGTGGCCGCGGGCAGTCGCCACCGTCTGGTAGCCATCGCCGGAGATCAGCTCAGCCGTGCTGCTGGCAAAGGCCTTGAAGTCATCTCCCACCGTCTCGCCGAGCTCCGCAAGGTCCACCAGGGAAAGGGTGGTCTGCTGGCCCGGGCAGCGGGAATTGCAGGCTGAAATAAAGCTGTCGATCAGAGTCTTTCCGAGCTCAGTGGTACTGACAGAGGTGTTCTTGGAAAGCTTATTCAGCCAATCGGTGTAGTACCATCCGATACCGGGTTCTGTCTCCTCGGACGCGATCATGTAATCGGCATAGTCCGACAGCATCAGGGCGTTTTCCACCGTCGCCATCAGGCAGGCGTCAAAACCGATCACGTCATACTTGATGCCGCCGGCCTCCAGCGCCTTCTTAATGTCGCCGAGGGTCATTGAGGAGGAAGATCCCAGCTTTTCGTCGTAGCCGTAGCCCGACACGGAACCGCCGCCGTGGTCCCAGAAGATCAGCATATTGCGGTCCGCCGGGAAATTCTTCGCGCCGAACTGGATAAAGGAAGCAAGGGTGCGGTAGTCTGTCATCGCCTTGCTGCCGTCATCCGCCACCAGTCGCTTCAGACCGCCGTCCACCACCTGGTAGACCTGGTTCTTCGAAGCGGACACCACCTGGTTCTGCCACTTTCTGCAGCCGCCGGTGTAAATGATCAGGTTGACATTGTCCCCTAGGTCCGCTTTAGTCATTTCCATCATGTCACTGGTCGCCATGCCGCTCTTGGACTCCAGGTCCGTGCCGCACATGTAGACCATGATGGTCACAACATCTTTTCCGTTGCCTTTCAGCTTTGTGAAGCGCTCCCGGGCGCCGCTCACCTGTGTCTCAGTAAGGGTTCCCGTGTTTCCTGCAGTGGTGCTGTAGGCCGGAGCCCCGCTGCTGCTTCCGAAGGAACCGGAGCTGCTTCCCCAGCCGCTGGAAGATCCGGAAAGGCCCTCAAGGAAGGACCCTCCGCCCAGCAGCTGCTGGAGCGAACCGTAGTTTCCCTGGGAGGACTGCTGGGATGTCTGCTGTGGCGCCGCGGTGGGTGCCGCAGTAGGTGCAGCAGTCGGAGCTGCAGTCTGAACAGTGGTGCCGCCGGAGCCGCCGCCCAGGAGTCCGCCGAGGCTTCCGCCGCCGCCCAGCAGCGCTACGATCAGCAGCAGGATCAGAGGCATTCCCCCGCCGGAATTCCGTTTCCCTCCGCCGGAGCCGGAACCGCCGCCCATGGCGGAACCGCTCCCCGCAGGTCCTCCGTCGACCCGGTGGGCGTCGATCTTAGCGCTTCCTTCCAATACATTCTTTTTTCTGCCAAGAGGTCTGTTTTCAGGCATATACTTCTCCTTTCCTGCGGTCCGGACCGCTTACTTCCTGAAGCTGCCGATATTTGTTCCCGCTTTCATTCCTCCCCGCGCTGCTGCCAGTTCGCTTACTGTCACCAGCTGGTAGCCTCTTCTCACCAGTTCCGGAACCATGGCCTCCACAGCGTCCGCTGTCTGGTTGTAAAGGCTGTGCATGAGGATGATGTCGCCGTCCTTAACGTTGTTCAGCACGGAACTCACTGTGCTGGCGCTGTTCCTTGTCTTCCAGTCCAGAGTATCGATGCTCCAGAGGATGGAGGCATATCCCATATCTGCCAGGACTGATTTTACGGAACCGCCAGTGGCGCCGTAGGGACAGCGCATGACTGTCGCTCCGTGTCCCGCCACCGATGCAATGGCGTCGTTGGTGCGGTTGATCTGACTGCGGACTTCTGAAGCGGAAAGCTTATTCAGCTGCGGATGGTTCCAGGAATGGTTCCCCAGTTCACAGCCGTCCGCGACCATTCTCCGGATGATATCCTGATGTCCCTTGACATTCTGGCCTACCATGAAGAAGGTGGCTCTTCCGCCCACAGCCTCCAGTGCAGCCAGGATCCGGTTATCGGGAGCCGCAGGACCGTCGTCAAAGGTGAGGGCGATCATCGGACGGGAAGCGTCTACGCTGCCGCCGCCGGTGTATACCGCCGCGGTCGCGGTGGAAGTCTCCGGCACTTCTGCAGGCTGCGCCCCTTTCTTCACCACGGTGATCCGGACGCCGTCGATATGCTTTCCGGTCCCGATCTCCCCGGCATCCTGTCCGTTCATGACCCAGTTTCCCCAATGACCGCCGGTCATGACCATCGTATAGACGTCAAAGCCGGCCGCCAGATCGCCGTTCAGCCAGACCCGGACCGCCTCCAGCGGCGCTGTGCCGCCCTCGTTTCCTGCAGTCTGTCCGTTCTCTGCCACGGCACTCCACCCGGTGCCGCTGACATTCACCTGGTACTGGATGGTCCCGGATACATTGGAGGGCTGCGCCCCTGTCAGAACAGCTTTGAAGGCTGTCGGATAGGTGCTGGTCCTGTAGACTCTCTGATTGTCCGGAGACCAGGTGCCCCAGCCCGTGTTGTGGAAAAACATGGCGAAGTTTGCCGCCAGTGCAAAACTGTTGTCATAGGAAGCTGAAGTATTCGCGGCAGGACTGCCGGCGCTCTGGGCCGGGGTGCTCGCGGAGGAACTTCCTGCGCTCCCTGCCGAGGGCCCCGTCGGAGAAGTATTTCCCGCATCCCCGCTCTGCTGTCCTGCAGAAGCGCCGGGCCCCACTCCCACGACAGTATCCGCCGAAACGGGAAGAGATACAAAAGCCAGCATTACCGCTGCTGCCATAAAAAGAGTCAGCGCGCGTTTCCAGAGGTTCTTCACAGCTCCTTCCCCCTTTCATTGATCCGCCGCACCCGCAGCACGCCGTCGATCTCCAGCAGCTTTTCCGTCGTGTCGTCCGGCATCGGATGTCCCAGATCGATCAGTGTATATTCATATTTGCCTTTTGATTTAGAAGCCAGGTGCTCAATGTTCAGTCCGTTCCTTCCGAAGAAAGAAGAGATCTGGGAGATCATATTCGGCACATTCCGGTGCAGGATCCCCACCCTGGCCTCCGACTGGCAGATTCCTGCGTCAAGGTCCGGATAGTTCACGGAGTTCCGGATATTGCCGTTGTCCAGATAGTCCTGCAGCTCCTGGGCAGCCATGACCGCGCAGTTGTCCTCTGCCTCCTCCGTGGAGGCTCCGAGATGCGGGATCACGATGGCATTCTTCATGGAAGCGCTGAGCGGGTTCGGGAAATCCGTGACATAGCGCCGCACCTTTCCGGACTGCAGCGCTTCTCCCATAGCCTCCTCATCCACCAGGACGTCTCTGGCGAAATTCAGGACCGTGATACCGTCCTTCATCTTCGAGATCACTTCCCTGCTGATCATGCCCTTTGTGGCATCCATGGCCGGGACGTGGATCGTGATGAAATCGCTGTTCGCGCAGACCTCATCCAGTGTCTCCGCGTGTACCACCCTTGAGCTCAGAGTCCAGGCGGATTTCATGGATAAATAAGGGTCATAGCCGTAGACATTCATACCCAGCGCCACGGCATCGTTCGCCACAAGTACGCCGATAGCTCCCAGTCCGATGATGCCCAGCGTCTTGCCGGCGATCTCATGCCCGGCAAACGCCTTCTTTGCCTTTTCTCCGGTCTTTGCGATCTCCGGATCGCCGGCATGCTCCCGCACCCATTCCGCGCCGCCTATGATATCCCGGGACGCAAGAAAAAGTCCTGCCAGAACAAGCTCCTTCACGGAATTCGCGTTGGCGCCGGGGGTATTGAACACCACGATCCCCTCTTCGGCACAGCGCTCCAGAGGAATGTTGTTTACTCCTGCCCCCGCCCGGGCGATGGCGCGGAGCCCCTTCGGGAACTCCATTGCTTTCATGTCAGCCGAGCGCACCAGGATACCTGCCGCCTCCTCTGCGCTCTCTGTCAGCGAGTAGCCCCGCCTGAACTGGTCCGTTCCGACCTTTGCGATATTGTTCATGCAGTAGATCTTTCTGTCCTTCATAACTGAAACTTCTCCTTCGGTCCTGTAATTCTTTATAGTCCTGTATTCCGTGTCAGTAGCGGAGCTTTCCGTCCGCCACCGCTTTCAAATGCTCTCCGTAGGGGCTCTTCCCGTAGGCAGCGGCACTCTCCAGCAGCTGTTCCTTGTTGATCCAGTGGTTGATGTAGGCGATCTCCTCCGGTGCGGAAACTGTGATGCCCTGCCGCTTCTCCAGAGTCTGGACAAATTCCGCCGCCTCAATGAGACTGTCCATGGTGCCGGTGTCAAGCCACGCAAAGCCGCGGCTCAGAAGCTGAACGTCCAGGACCCCTTCCTTCAGGTACAGTTCGTTCAGCGTGGTGATCTCCAGTTCTCCCCGGGCGGAGGGCTTTACTTCCTTCGCCTTTTCACTGACTCCGGCAGGATAGAAATAGAGACCTGTCACCGCGTAATTACTCTTCGGCTCCTTCGGCTTCTCTTCAATAGAGATTGCCTGTCCTTCTTCATTGAACTCCACTACGCCGAAACGCTCCGGGTCTGTCACATAGTACCCGAACACCGTGGCGCGGGCATTTTCTTCTGCGTTCTTTGCTGCTGCCCGGAGAAGACGTGCGAATCCGCTTCCATAAAAAATATTGTCTCCGAGCACCATCGCGCCGGCTTCTCCGGCCAGGAATTCCTCTCCCAGAAGGAACGCCTGGGCAAGACCGTCCGGGCTGGGCTGGACCTTGTAAGACAAAGAAATGCCGAACTGGCTTCCGTCACCCAGCAGAGACTCAAAACGCGGCGTGTCGTCGGGCGTACTGATGATCAGTATCTCCCGGATCCCTGCCAGCATCAGGGTGCTTAGCGGATAGTAGATCATTGGCTTGTCATAGATCGGAAGCAGCTGCTTGGATGTCACCTTGGTCAGCGGGTACAGACGTGTACCGGAACCTCCTGCAAGTACGATACCTTTCATTTTTTCCGTTTCCTCTCCGGTCCGTCTCGGCGGACCTGTATAGTTTTGAAATAATTTCGCGGATCGTTCCGTTTCTTCAAACTCCTGCGATCCTACGAACATCATCATACCACAGTCCGGCAGTATTTCGTGGATTTTTTCCGATTCTTCTGCTACACTGTTAAAGTCGTGCATTTGATGCACACGCGCGCGGTATGGAAGTTGCTGCCTGACGGCAGCCCGCACGCGGCGCTCAAGTCCCGCAAGCGGGACTCGTATTTGAATAAATAACTCAGGAAAGAGGATTCTAATATTATGATCTGCTCAAACATTCTGGAAGCACTCGGTCACACACCGATCATCCGTCTAAATAAAATGGTCCGCCCCGGCAGTGCTGAAGTCCTTGTGAAATTTGAAGGCCTGAATGTAGGAGGGTCCATCAAGACCCGCACCGCTTACAATATGATCTGCCAGGCGGAAAAAGCAGGACGGATCAATCAGGACAGCATCATCGTGGAGCCCACCAGCGGGAACCAGGGCATCGGACTCGCGCTGGTCGGCGCTGTGAGGGGTTACAGGACGATCATCATCATGCCGGACTCTGTCAGCGAAGAACGCCGGAAACTGGTCAGGCACTACGGCGCCGAGGTGATCCTGGTGCACGACGACGGGGATATCGGCAAATGCATCGCTGAATGCCTCGAAATGGCACTGGATATGGAAAAAAAGGATCCCCGCGTATTTGTTCCCCAGCAGTTCGCCAATCCGGACAATTCCATGACCCACAGGAACCACACCGCCCTGGAGATCATGGAGCAGGTGGCAGGACCCATCCACGGCTTCTGTTCCGGCATCGGCACCGGCGGCACTATTACCGGCATCGGCGAAACACTGAAGAACCAGTTCCCGGACATGGAGATCTGGGCCGTGGAACCGGAAAACGCAGCCATTCTTTCCGGCGGCAACATCGGTACCCACCTGCAGATGGGAATCGGGGACGGCATCATTCCGCCCATTCTGAACCAGAATATCTATAACGACATCTACATCGTCAGCGACGAGGAAGCCCTGCAGACCGCAAAGGATCTCTCCCGGCTGGAAGGCATCATGTGCGGGATCTCCAGCGGCACTAACGTGGCCGCCGCTCTGAAGCTGGCGGAAAAGCTGGGACCCGGAAAGACCGTCGTCACCGTTCTTCCGGACACTGCGGAGCGGTACTTTTCCACCGCTCTGTTCTCCTGAACCGGCACGCCTCCTTTGTCCTCCTGAACCGGTTCACCTCACAATCATTCAAAAACGCCCCCGGCAGATCATGCCGCGGGGCGTTTTTTATGCAAGACTTCCGGTTCCTCAGTGTTTCTTGGTCCCCAGGTAGGCTGCCTTCACGGACTCGTCGTTCAGGAGTTCCATGCCGGTTCCCGTCATACTGATCCTTCCGGTCTCCAGGACATAGCCCCGGTCCGCGACGCGGAGCGCCATGTTCGCGTTCTGCTCGATCAGCAGGATTGTGACGCCCTGCTTGTTGATCTCCTTGATGATGCCGAAGATGTCCTGCACCACCAGAGGGGCGAGTCCCAGGGAAGGCTCGTCCATCATCATCAGCTTCGGTCTGGACATCAGCGCGCGGCCCACCGCCAGCATCTGCTGCTCGCCGCCGGAAAGAGTCCCGGCATACTGCCAGTAGCGCTCTTTCAGGCGCGGGAACAGGCTGTAGACCCACTCGATGTCCTTTTCGATCTCGTCTTTGTCCTTTCTGAGAAAGGCGCCGATGCGGAGATTCTCCAGCACCGTCAGGTCGGAGAACACTCTTCTGCCTTCCGGCACCATGGCGATCCCTGATTTGAAGATCTCGTCGATGGGCTTCCCCAGCAGCTCCGTGTCGTTCCAGAGAATAGATCCGGACGCCGCTTTCACCAGACCGGTGATAGTGCGCAGCGTCGTGGATTTTCCGGCACCGTTGGCCCCGATCAGGGTGACGATCTCCCCGTCCGGAACTTCCAGGCTGATTCCCCGAAGGGCGTTGATCCCTCCGTAGTTAACGTACAGATCCGATATTTTAAGCATCCTCGGCCACCCCCAGATACGCATCGATGACGCGCTGATTGTTCTGTATCTGCTCCGGCGTTCCGTCAGCGATCAGCTTTCCGAAGTCCAGAACATAGATCCGGTCGGAAATGTCCATGACCAGGTCCATATGATGCTCGATCAGAAGGATCGTCAGGTTGAACTGCGTCCGGATCTTTCCGATGAACTCCGTCAGTTCCTCAGTCTCCTGCGGATTCATGCCGGCAGCCGGTTCGTCCAGCAGCAGAAGCTTCGGGTCCGCGGCCAGCGCCCGGGCGATCTCCAGGCGGCGCTGCTTTCCGTAGGGAAGGCTGGTGGCCAGTTCATTCTGGACGTCGGACAGACCGACGATCTCCAGCAGATCCCGGACTCTTTCTCTCTGTCCCTTCTCCTCGTCCTGGTTCATCCGCAGCATGGCGCTGACAAAATTGTGTTTCGTCTGGTAATGCTTCGCGATCAGGACATTATCAAAAACAGTCTGGGTCTTCCAGAGGCGGATGTTCTGGAAGGTCCGGGCCATTCCAAGGGCTGTGATCTTGTCCGGAGTCGGAGCCAGGACCTTTTCTTTAGTGTAGTACTCTCCGATCTCCCCCTTGTAAAGCTTCTTCATCTTACCCTGGGGATGATTGCGGATGATGGTCTCCTCCCGGAAGGCGACCCTTCCGTTGGTAGGCTGATATACGCCGGTGATGACATTGAAGGCCGTGGTCTTGCCCGCGCCGTTCGGTCCGATCAGGGCCACGATCTCCCCGCTGTTCACCACCATGTTCAGGTTGTTCACTGCGACGACGCCGCCGAACTGCATGGTGACATTTTCCACTTCCAGGACTTTGCTCATCACGCACCTCCTTTCGGCGTCTCATCCTGCGCTTCCGCAGCAGGAGCTTCCACGACAGCCGCCGCGGCGGGTTTCTTCCTTCTGCCTTTCCAGGAATCGATCAGATCCGGCAGCTCCTTGTCGCCCATGATGCCCTTCCGGAAGAACAGGACGACGATCATGATGATGACAGAGAACACCACCAGACGGAATCCGTTTCGGAAGACGCCCGGGGCAGTAATGCCGAGGAAGGTTCCGGAATCCAGTCCGCGGAGCCACCACTCCGACGCTGAGATAAAGAGCATGGCGCCGATGACGGAACCGGTAATGGAACCAATACCTCCGAGGACCACCATCAGAAGGATCTCGTAGGTCATGGCAGACTTGAAGTTGGAGGCCTGGGCGATGCTCAGCACCATGGCCATGCAGGAACCCGCGACGCCGGCGAAGAAGCAGCTGATGCAGAAAGAAAGCATCTTATGCTTCGCCAGGTCGATGCCCATGGCTTCCGCAGCGATCTCATCGTCCCGAATGGCCTTGAAGGCTCTGCCGTAAGTAGAGTTCACCAGCAGCACGATGAGGGTGATGCAGACCGTCGCGATGAACACCGGGACAAAGGTGGAAAAGCTCAGGGTGGTCCCTCCCAGGTCCAGCTTAAAAGTGGAGATCCTGGCGAAGCTCTTCAGCAGGTTGGAGCCGTTGGTCAGAGGCCCCAGCTTTCCCCACTGGCAGATGGCCCTCATGATCTCCGCGAAGCCGAGGGTCGCGATGGCAAGATAGTCGGATTTCAGGCGCAGCACCGGCAGTCCGATGAAATAGGCGAACAGCGCCGCCACAAGCCCGGCGATCACCACCGCAAGGCCGACGCCGATCACTGTGCCCAGGGGACCCGCCACATTGCTCAGGGCCTCCGGGATGGAGACGCGGATAATGGCGTCATAATACTGGTATACCGTGTCCCTCGCAGAGGAGGGGATGGTCAGGATGGCATAGGTATAGGCACCGAGCAGCATGAAGCCCGCGTGGCCCAGGGAGAACAGGCCGGTAAAGCCGTTCAGCAGGTTCATCGACACTGCCGCCAGGGCGTAGACAGAGCCCTTCTGCAGGACAGTGAGCAGCATGGAAAGGCTGCTGGTGGGCTTGATCAGCTGGTCCAGGATCAGGATCACGATCAGGAATAAAGAGACTGCGGCAAATGCCTTGGCATTTCTTGATCTTTCTGTGTGAGTCATTCTGCCACCTCCCGTCAGACCTTATCCGTGGCCTTTTCGCCGAACAGGCCAGTCGGCTTGAAGACCAGGATGATGATAAGAAGCACGAAGGTGAAAGCGTCGGAAAACGTGGCGAAGCCCACCTGGTCCGCGATCACGCCCCTGGTGAGGAGGATCGTGTCCAGTCCCTTGATCAGGCTCTCGCAGATTCCGATGATAAAGGCGCCGATGACCGCCCCTGGAATGGAGCCGATGCCGCCGAACACCGCAGCGACGAAGGCCTTCAGGCCAGGCATTCCGCCGGAGGTCGGGACCACGCCGGGATAGTTCGTGAAGAACAGCATGGAGCCCACTGCCGCCAGGAACGTACCGATGATGAAGGTGGCGGAAATGACATTGTTGATGCGGATACCCATGAGCTGGGATGTCTCGAAGTCCTTGGAGACCGCTCTCATGGCCATGCCGAGCTTTGTGTGGGTGATCAGCCAGACAAGGACCGCGGAAAGGAACACCGTCAGGAACGGTGTAATGATCGTGACGCGGGTAGTCTGCATGCCGAAAATATTAATCGAATCCGAGATCCAGGGGATCGGAGGATAATTCTTATTCAGTCCGCCGGTGATGTAGAGCGCCAGGTTCTGGAGCAGGTAGCTGACGCCGATGGCGGAGATCATAACAGACATTCTGGGCGCTGTGCGGAGCGGCTTGTATGCCACTCGTTCAATGGTGAAGCCCAGAAGGACCGTGAAGAGGATCACAAGGGGAATCGCGATGTAGAGCGGCAGTGCCGCCGCAAGATAGACCATCATCAGGCCCGCCACCATGAACACGTCGCCGTGGGCGAAGTTGATCAGGCGGAGGATGCCGTAGACCATCGTGTAGCCGATGGCGATCAGGGAATACTGTCCTCCGACAGAGATTCCGGAAATAATATACGGGAGAATCGTTTGGCCGAGACTCATGTTGTTTCTCCTTAGCTTTCAGACAGGTTTCATTGATTTGAACAGCAGCGGGAGCATTATGCCCCCGCTGCTCCGGAACATTCTGATATCAGGATCTGTAATTATTTAGCCTGTGCAACCGTGACGAAATCCCACTTGCCGGTCTCGGTGTTGCACTTCTTGACGACAGCGCTGTCGCGCTTCGCGTCGCCAACCTCGTCGAAGGCGATGGCGCCGGTGACGCCGGTGTAGTTCAGGGACGGCAGGACCTCCAGGACCTTTGCCGGATCTGTGGAGCCGGCTGCCTTCAGAGCTTCCAGGGCGACATAGTAAGCGTCATAGCCCATTGCCGTGACCGCTGCCAGCTCGTCGTTTCCGCCGTTGTTGGACTTTGCGGTATTGTCGCTGTTGATCCACTCCTTGATGCCCTTGTCGAATTCGGCGTCCGCGCCTTCCTGATAGAAGGTAGTGACGCAGATCTCAACATTGTTGCCCTTCGCAGCGTCAAGAATGACGTTGGAATCCCAGGTGTCGCCTGCCAGCATCGGCATGCCGATATTCTGGGCTGCTGCCTTCGCGATGATCTGGGCTGCTGCCTCTGTGGAGACCGGGGAGAAGAACACGTCGCAGCCCTGGTTCTGGGCGTTGGTCACATAGGTGGAGTAGTCGGAGGTGCCTTCCGGGAACTGCTCGTAGATGCAGTTTTCCTTGCCGAAAGCATCGATGAAATAGTTACAGAGGCCGCCGGAATAGTCGTCGCCCTGCTTCGCCAGGCAGTACGCCTTGGTGGCGCCGATGCTCTTCGCGTAGTTCGCAAGGACAGTGCCCTGGAACGGATCCAGGAAGCAGATACGGAAGTAAACGTCACAGCCGGCAGTGACCTGCGGGTTCGTGCAGGTGACGCCGATGGCCGGCATCTTCGCATTCAGGAAAGTATCGCCTGCTGCAATGGAAACACCGGAGCCGTAGGATCCGAGCACCACGGAGACGCCGTTGGAGATCAGGGTCTGGGCTGCGGTCGGAGCCTTGTCGTTGGAAGAAGCGTTGTCCGCGTACTCCAGCTGGACCTTGTAGGTCTCTCCGCCGATCTCAACGGTGGGCGTCTGGACGTTCGCGTACTGCATTCCAAGGATCTCCTGCTTGCCGCCCGCGCCGTTGTCACCGGACTGGGGCTCGAACACGCCGATCTTCACCACTTTTTCGCCGGAGGGCGCCGCTGCGCCTCCGCCGGAGCTGCTGCCGCCGGAGCTGCTGCCGCCGCCGGAACTGCTGCCGCCGCCGCATGCCGCCAGAGCCGCGCCAAGGCACAGGCTTAATCCAAGTGCTGCCAGCTTTCTTAACTTCATTTTCAGTACCTCCCAATCATTTGCTTTTTTGATACATAACTATACATGATCCGCGGGTCGTTCTGCGCTGTGCGCTTTTATCTGACCCTTGAATCATACATATCAGTGAATAAGTATACCACAATTATGGAAGCTGTACTACTGTATAGTCAGAAGAAGCAACATCCTTTACTGCGATCCTCTGCTGGTACATCTTTTTCATGGTAAATCCCATACGCCATCCGATATCCTCCTCCGGCGTGCGCACCGCCTCCGCCATCAGAAGATATACGTCTCCGTCTACAAACTCCGCCTTCTGGAGCACCGGCACCGTCTCTCCATCCTTCGCCTCGTACCAGTTCTTTTTCACAAAGTCTTTCTGCAGGACTGTGGCGCCGAAGGGGCTGTCGTACCAGACGAGGTCGCCGCTGCTGTCCTCCGAAAGGGCTGCTTCTCCCTTTGGATCATGTTCCGTAAAAAGAAGTTCATTGTTGTAGTTAAAATAGAATTTCGGCGCCGGTCCGCCTTCTCCCGAGCCCTCCGGAAGCTCCTGCTTCAGGACCGTGAGGCTGTCAGCTTTGCGGGCATTCATTTTCAGCACCATGTAGTCCTGGAGCATATGGGCTGTCCCTGCGTACCACGCCGCTCCGAGGTAAAGATCCTCGCCCTCCAGATACATCTGCTCTATGGAAGGATATCCCCAGCTGTCCGCTTCGATTCCCGGAATGATGCCGAGGACCGTTTCTTCTCCGGTGGTGCCGTCGATCCGCAGCACCCGGTTCTCACCTTTCTTTCCGTCGTGGACCGCCAGGATCAGGTCGTCCCCGTCAAAGTCCGAGAAAAAGTGAATCTCATCCGCAGGCATATCGAGGAAGGTCCCGTAGATCGTGCCGTCGGTAAGAATGCCCTGGGGATTCTTACCGTACTGGTGGATATAGATCTTGTGTCCTGTCCGGGAGACCGCTGAAACCCCCGCGTATCCGTCCCCTGAGAACAGCTCCCGTCCGCTTCCGTCGGGCCAGCAGCGGTACACACCTTCGGTCTCTGTCCCGTCAGAAAGCCCGGTCTGCCCCTTGAAATAGAACATTCCGTTCACGTAATACAGCGGTCCGGATCCCTCGTCCTCCGAGAGGACCGTGGTCTTTCCGGAAGCCTTGTCAAAGCAGCAGAATCTGGAGCCTTTCCCCAGATTACTGTCATGAAGGAAATCCCCGCTGACGCCGGTCAGTTTCTCCGTCACGCCGCTGTAATCCCGGAAGAATACCAGGTCTCCCACGCGGACAAAATAGCCGCCGTTGTTTTCGATATCCTCTGTTCCCAGGAACTGGCTGATCACGCTGCGCTCACCGCTGTCAGTCTTCACAGACTTTGTGCCCTGCAGCGCTTCCATATCATCCGGCTCCGCCAGCACAGTCACGGGGACCGCATCCGGTGACACGCGCTCAAATTCGGCCTTTTCTCCCAGGGAGAACCCTTCGCCGAACAGGCTGTCGTTCCCTTCCAGGACGATCTTCATGGTGTCGTTCCCCGGGAACGTCACATCCGCGTTCATGGTCTCGACAGGCGCCGCATTGTGAAGGAAACTTGATCCCGCATAAAATTTGCCGTCCTTGTCAAAGAAGAACCGGCCGCAGCAGAACAGGACCTCTTTTCCGGGAACCTTTCTGTAGATCCTGAGGGAACCTGAACCCTCCGGGCCGCTGTCCTCCGAAAACTCAAGAAACACCGGCGCCTCTCCGCCGTTTTTCTGTTTCCACAGACCGGGGAGCTTCTCCGGAACCGTTCCCGGCTCCATGCCGCCGAACATCGGCGTCACGTCCGTAAAGGCAGTTCCTTCCCTGTTTTCCCGCACATATTCCATCCCTGAAAAAAGAATTCCTTTGTCTGTCAGACGCACGGTATCTTTCACCGGCGTGCCCCAGTATCTTGACATGTTGGACATAACGGAAAACTGCAGGATACCTGCCTCAAAGGAATCCCCTTTTTCGCTGAGAAGCGCCCCCGCATCCGCAGGGACCAACTCCAGGGCCCAGAAGGAATAGAGCTCCGCCGGGTCTTTTCCCTCAGGCTTCATCGCGATGCCGCCCTGCCCCAGAAGGTTTCCGCCGAATTCAAAGAGCTCCAGCGTATGATATTCCCCGTCCTGTTCGCAGGAATATACGCCTGCCATACGGGAAGCCAGGCTCTTCCCGGCCGCTTTCTCCTTCGCCGCTTCTGTTTCTGCGGTCTTTTCCTCTGCAGCCGTTTCTTTCGCGGTCTTTTCCTCCGCCTGTGCTGCTTCAGTTTCTGCGGTTTTCTCCTCCGCGGTCGTTTCTTCCTTGGCAACTTTCTCCGCAGCTATTTTCAGCGCCGTCTTTTCCAGATCCCCGGCCCGGGTCGTACTGTCCGCGCTGCAGGCGCTGAGTACTGCAAGTCCCAGGAAAAGAAGCACTGTGCTGCCAAATATTCTTTTTGTCATCTTCCTCTCTCCTCTCTACCGTTCAGGATTCGTTTTCGGGTCTTAATATCTGTGTCCCGCTCTTTTCCGGATCCGGCGGGCGGACTCCGTCATACTTCTCCAGGAAGTGATGGGCCACGCCGCTCTGATCCTTATAAGCAATGACAGTTTTCAGACTGACATTGGTCACACTCTGGAACAGATTACTTTCCACATAGGGATTTGTTTTTTTCAGTTCTGCGATCAGCCGCTTTGTCTCCAGCCGTTTTGACGCCGCCGTGCCGTCCTCCCGGACAGTCCAGCAGTTCTCCGTGAAGTGACAGGCGCACTGCAGGAAGGTCAGACCGTGGAAATCCTTCCAGCGGATGATATCCTCCTCCCGGATCAGGTACATGGGGCGGATCAGCTCCATCCCCTCGAAATTGGTACTGTGAAGCTTCGGCATCATGGTCTGGAACTGTCCCGCGTACAGAAGTCCCATGAGGATCGTCTCTATGACATCGTCGTAGTGATGTCCCAGAGCGATCTTGTTGCAGCCCAGCTCCTTCGCTGCCCGGTAAAGATATCCCCGGCGCATCCTGGCGCAGATGTAGCAGGGAGATTTTTCGATCACATCCACAGCGTCGAAGATCTGCGACTCGAAGATCCTGACCGGCACGCCAAGAAGCCTCGCGTTCTCCTCGATCTTTTTCCTGTTTTCTTCCCGGTATCCCGGATCCATCACCAGGAACTCCAGCTCAAAGGGAAACTTGTCGTGGCGCTTCAGTTCCTGGAAGAGCTTTGCCATCAGCATGGAGTCCTTCCCCCCGGAGATGCACACTGCCACCTTGTCCCCCGGCTTCAGAAGCTCATACTGGCGGATGGCCTTCGCAAATTTCGAAAACAGCGGCGTGTGGAACTTTTTCCGGAGGCAGCTCTCCACTTCCTCCCTCTTCGGACCAGGGCCGCTCTCCCCCGGTTCCGGAATTATAAAATCATACATTCTGTTTTCTTTCCTGTTTTAGTCTTTCCTCACCGATATTATACGGATCAGCTTTTCTAGTAACAGATTGTACCCGAACAGGGCGAAAACCTCAACCTCACCGCAAAAAAAGGCCCGGCACTGAAGTGCCGGACCTTTTCCGTATTCAAAGACATGCCTCAGATATCTCCCGGGGTAAGCCCTTCCATCATATCTCCTTCTCCGCCTTCCTGACTCTCTTCCGTTTCTTCCGGAACGGCGATTTCCAGCTCGGAGAGGAAATCCGCTTCTGTCAGTCCGCCCAGCAGGGCCGGAAGGTTGATCAGGATACCGTCCATATCGTAGGGCAGGTTCAGGCTGACGCCGTAGGTATCGGGATCCTTTCCCTTTTCCTCCGTGACTTCCAGGGTCATCTCAAACTTCTGCCCCATGGTCTCCGCCATGCCGCGGTCTTTCTTGCTAAGCTTTGCGACTTTTTCGCCCTTAACGAAGACCTCTACCTTGTGGAAAGCTTCATAGCTCTGGCCGTTGACTTCGATCGTCTTGTTGTCAAAGTAAACGGTGTGGCCCCGGCCGATCACGAACATCGCCGCAGCAATAAAGAGCACGATGAGGATCGCGCCTGCGCGGAACAAAAGCTGTCGTCTGGATTTCATCAGTTAGACGCCTCCTTTCCGCTCTTTTCCTCTTCCTCCTGGGCCTTCATGAGCTGCTGTCCCGCTGCGCTTCTGGCTTTGCGCTTATTAGTCTCATACATCACCAGGGCCATCGTGATGACTGCGTAGGAAACGAACACGCGGAAATACTCGCCGATCATGGAGTCTCCCGTGATGTACGCGCCCGCCCGCGGGGCCACGATAAACATGGTGTGGAACAGGATCACGCCCAGGAACACATTGCCGATGGAGGCACGGTCCACGGAAGCGCCGCCAACGAGGAGCGCCGCGATGCAGAACATGCCGATCTGGGAATGGGAACTGTAGGTCGCGATATTGCCCATATTCTGCAGGTAAATGATCATGCCGATCCCTGCAAGCACTGTGGAGATCACGATGGAGATGATCCTTGTGCGCTCCACATCGATGCCCGCGTCTCTTGCCACTTCCATATCCTGTCCCACTGCTCTCATGTCCTGACCAAGTTTGGTCTTCCGGAACCATATGATGAACACGCACAGCAGAGCGATGATCAGGAAGGTCAGGACCGGGAT
>JAFSYO010000026.1 GCA_017449925.1 Stomatobaculum sp. | reverse complement strand
CCGTGACCTGCATCGCACTGTATTCCACCATCTTCAGCGGATCCATATGGTCAACGGTAACACCTGTGGTACCCGCATAGTAGAGATAGTTATCTTTTCCTGTCTCAGCATTCTGGTAGAATCCAAGATAGCGGATCTCTCCGTAGTCCGGGAAGGAATCCTGCTCGCGGTAGGTCTCGGAACAGATCACGGTAAACAGGGTCCCGCCATGCGAAAGGTTTGCCTTGCTGCAGAGGTCAACGGCATTGTCGTCCCAGACCCTGCACGCATATCTGCCTATCCACGCTTCCGGAACAGCAAAGGAGAACCACGGCGTCACCATACGGCCGTTTTCTTCCCTGTAGGGTGAAGCTGCCGCGGTGGTCTCAGCAGGCTGGGTCGCTGCCGCGGCAGTCTCTGCAGGCTGGGTCTCGGCCGCGGTCGTCTCAGCAGGCTGGGTCTCGGCTGCAGTGGTCTCAGCAGGCTGGGTCTCAGCTGCAGTGGTCTCAGCAGGCTGGGTCTCGGCCGCAGTGGTCTCGGCCGCGGTCGTCTCTGCAGGCTGGGTCTCCGGCTCGGTCTCCTGTATCACGATCTCCTGCTTCGGAGAACTCTCTTTCAGAATCGTTTCCATCTCCTGCACGACGCCGTTCACTGTCCAGGCGCCGTCGGCGTTCACCGTAAGGCCTTCCGGCGTAACGGTGTCGGTGTACAGGAATCCTTCTTCGTCAAAACGGTAGCACTTTCCGTCGATCCACTCCCATCCGTTGACCGGGAAGGTATTCTGATCATCCAGATACCACCATTTATCCTTCTCCGAGTTCCAGTTCCAGGAACCCGCAAGCGCTGTCTGGGCCAAAAGAACCGTCACGGCTGCTGCCGCTGCCAGGGCCGATACCAGTCTTCTGTTTCTTCTGTTTTTCATAATATCCTCCTTCCTTGCTGTGTTCGTGATGTGCTGTTTCCGGTTCCGTTTTACTCAATGATGTACGCATCTTCAATGAGACCGATGTATGCAGTGTGGACGTCCCTTCTGTCCTCGGCGCCCGGAAGGCTGCAGTTCTGCGGATAGAATTTCTCCAGGATCTCAGCCGGGATCGCCTTCGGATCCTGCTTCTGAGAGTACAGCACCCTGCACTCCAGTGTCAGGGGATACTGCCGGATCCCGGGAACGTGGTTGCTTTCCGGATCTTCCAGTGTAAGCCCCGCTTCCTTCACCTTGTCCACGTCTCTGCCGGAAAGAGATCCGCAGACCTGTTGGATCTTCGGGTCAATGCCGGAAAGCGGCGCGCTGACGGTGAATTCCCCGGTCTTATCCAGTGCTTCTTTGGTAAAGCGGCTCTCCCGCACATAGACCACATAGGTCGCAAGGTTCCAGATCCTGCCGAGGTGGCCCCAGCCGATGACCATGGAATTGAACTTTTCATCCTGCGTGTTCAGCAGGATGCCCTTGCCGATCGCATCATTCAGCAGTCCGGCGTATTCGTTCACGTCGATCTTCTTTTTCATTCTCTCTGTCTCCTTTTCAGCCGGGCGGGCGGATCATTTCCGCCTTCAGCATCCGGAATGTATCAGCGGCGCGGCACATTCAATGCCACGCCGCCGGATGGGTTCACTCCAGCCCTGTGGCCTCGTCGATTCCCAGCATGATATTCATATTCTGGACTGCCGCGCCGGAAGCACCCTTTCCGAGATTGTCGAACAGGGCGGTCACCGTGGTCTGGTCCTCATGGCCGCAGACCACCAGCTCCAGATGGTTGGTGCCCGCGAGTTTATTGGCATAGATGGTCGCCGGCTTCTCCTCGAACTCTCTCACCGTGACGAAGTGCTCGTCCTTGTAGTATTCCTGAAGGCGTTCGCAGATCTCCTTCGCGGAGGGTGCGCCGTTCAGAAGGCGGTTCTGCAGCATCAGCGCCGTAGCCATGCCCTTGTAGTAGTCGTCCACGATGGGGTTAAAGACCGGTGCATAGGTGAGGCCGCTCATCTTCAGCATCTCCGGCACATGCTTGTGCTTCAGGGTCAGGCCGTAGATACCGGGCGCGAAGAGCTTCTCCGGCTTCTCCGGGCTCTCATAATCCGCGATCATCTTCTTTCCGCCGCCGGAGTAGCCGGTCAGGGAATAGCAGGTCACAGGATAATCCTTCGGAAGGATGCCGAGGCGGACCAGCGGAATGGCGGAAGCAAGGAAACCTGTGGCGTGGCAGCCCGGGTTCGCGATGCGTTTTCCGGAAGCGATCGCCGCTCTCTGCTCTTTGGAAGCCTCCGGGAAACCATAGGTCCATCCGTCAGCTGTCCTGTGGGCGGTACTGGCGTCGATCACCCGGACGTTCGGGTTATCGATCAGGGAGACTGCCTCTCTGGCTCCGTCATCCGGAAGGCACAGGAACACGATATCCGCGGCGTTCAGGAATTTCTTCCTCTCGTCGTTGTCATGGCGCTTCTCTTCCGCGATCCTGAGGAGCTCCAGATCATCTCTCGATCCGATCCTGTCAAAGATCTGCAGACCTGTGGTTCCTGCCTGTCCGTCGATATACACCTTTGTCTTCATGCTTTATACCTCGTTTCTTTAAAATACGCTGGCCCCCATTGTATCACACGCCGGCGCCTGCTGTATATGATAACTATTCAGCACCCCGGGAAAAATGAGTGAAATATGAACGGGGAGCCTGCTCACCGGGCAGATTTTGCTCAATACGCAGAGGAAAGAACTATGAGACTGCTTACTATCAATATTCACAGCCATGGAAGTGACTTT
>JAFSYO010000025.1 GCA_017449925.1 Stomatobaculum sp. | reverse complement strand
TTCTTACTGTCGCCATCGGGATCATCGTTCTGCATCCCATTATCCTCTTTGTCGCTGCCGCCTACCTGATCTGGGTCCTCATCATCCTGGGGCAGGAGGAGATTCGCATCCGCAGCTATGTCCGCTCCAAAGACTGCCTGATCGGCCTAAAGAACACTTTTTTTATGGAAGGAAACCGGATCCGCATCCAGATTCCCGATAAGAACATCACCGCGAACCTCACTGTAAACCGGCTGGCTGTCGCTTTCGAGATCAGCGCCCTCTTTCTCCTCTACACCACCGCCCAGCAGGTCTACCTGGTCCCCAAGAGGGCCTTCACAGAGGACCAGCTCCGGAAGATCCGCAGCACTCTCGCGAAGCAGATTCCCGGCAGGTTTTCGACGAGGTTCTGAAAACAGACTTTCCCGAACGCAAAAACCGGCTCCACAGGACGACCGATCGCCTATGGAGCCGGCTTTTTTCTTTTTACTTATGTGAGCATTCTGCCTGGTTCAGTTCACAGCTCTTCCTCGTCCCCCGGCTGCCACCGGTACTCCAGGATTTGGTCTTTTACGTCCGCCAGGTCATCCAGTCTGCCGAAGATCATGAGCCACGGGCATCCGGCCTCCTTCGCTTCACGCAGGGAACCATACTCTTCAACAATATGCTCCGGCCCGGGCTTGAAGCCGTCGGTGCGGCAGAACACGGCGTCGTAGAGACTTTCCGTCATGACCCGGTACTGCCGAGTATCGTTTTCATCCGTGACCAGGGCGTATATGGTCTCGCCGCCGGCGGTTCCGTCTTCGTCCGTTCCTCCACAGACCACCGTCTCCGCCTCAGCAATGAAGCGGTCATTGTCCCAGGAAGCGTCGATCCTCAGGAGATCCGGCTTTTCCGTCCTTGGTGTTCTGTCTTTCTCCATCTCTCCCTCCTATTTCCTCAAGTTTTTAAGGCTTTCACACCTTTCCGGCCTTCAATGCGCGCATTCCCACAGCAAGTATTATCGACAAGATCGTCCCCAGCGCCACCGGCACCAGGCTTTCGGCCAGGCACAGAAGAGTGCCGTCATAGGGCAGCATCCGGGGATACAGTGCCCGGTCTATCAACACCAGCACAGGCATGTGCAGGTAGAAGATCATTTCTGTGCTCTGTCCGACGGTCTTCGCGAAGAACTCCGCGAACTTGTTCAATCCCGGCAGCGTCGTAATAAGCAGGAAGAATCCCGAGGCCATCAGAAGGGTGCTGACCCAGAAGTGGCCGCTGATCACCATGCTGCCTTTCCAGCGGAAGGTCTCGTACTGGGAAAAGCGGATCAGGATGAGGCCCAGAAGACCGGCCGCGAACAGGAGCGCGGCGCGCCTGCGGGGGATATCCTTCCGTTTTTCATAGAGGAGCGCCCCTGCCATGTAGTAAAGAATGCAGAAGGAATACTGGAAATGCATGGGGTTCACTGCCCCCAGGTTTCCGAGAAGGAAGGGTTCCTTGTGCAGCACGAACTGGCAGAAGAGACGCACGATAAGTCCCGCGCCGGTGAGGCCGTTCTCGAACATGAACAGCACCACCATGAGATACAGGAAGAGCCCTCTGTTCCGGAGGTACACTTCTTTTAACAGCGGCACGATCAGCAGAATGGTGATGTACGCCTCCATAAACCAGAAGTGGGACGTGTTCACGCCGGGCAGGCTTCCGAAGCAGAATACATAGGTCAGGATGTCCCTGGCTCCGGGAACAGGTGCACCGAACCGGTGATAGATCACCAGGTACAGCACCTTCCAGAAACTGAGTCCCAGATAGACCTTAAGGACCCGCCGGTACTGTGCTATAACGTCCTGTTTTCCGAAACCTGCCGGGTCCCGGGGATCGTTCAGATACACCGCCCCCGCCGCCATAAAGAAACAGGGAATGGCGCACTGGCTGAAGGTCATCACCACCATGTCCAGGACGCTCTCGCCGTTGGTGTGTACGTTATTGTGGACCATGATCACCAGGATCATGGCGATCCCCTTCAGAAGATCCAGAGTAAGGTCCCGCTCCTTCCGAGGTCCCGGCGCAGCATCCCGTTCAGTATTCGATTTCGTCGATGATCTGCTGTACAATCCTCCGGTTCTCCTCTTTCACTTTTTTCCAGGCCTGAATACTCGCCTCTTCCGGCGGTTCATGCTCCCACATGATCTCCCCGAGAGGCTGTTCTTCGCCGGCATTGTCCGCATCGCCCGCAGAACCCGCGGCGGCATTTTCTGCTTCCGCTTCTTCCACGGCCTTCACCTTGAACTGAGTCTCGTAAAGCTCCGTGTACACGCCGCCGGCCTTCACAAGATCCTTGTGGACGCCCCGCTCCACGATCTGCCCGTCCTTCAGAACGATGATCTCGTCCGCGGAAAGAATGGTGGAGAGACGGTGGGCGATGAGGATGCTGGTGCAGGAATTCACCAGCGGATCGATGGCTTCCTGGATCTTCGCTTCGGAAATGGAATCCAGGGAGGCCGTGGCCTCGTCAAAGATCAGAAGCGCTGGCTTCCGGAGCAGCACGCGGGCGATGGAGATGCGCTGTTTTTCGCCGCCGGAAAGCTTCAGGCCGCGGTTTCCCACCACCGTATCCAGGCCCTTTTCCTGCCTCTCGATGAAATCCCAGATGTTGGCCTTCTTACAGGCCTCCTCAAGCTCCGCCTCGGTGGCGTCAGGCCGCACGTACAGAAGGTTCTCGCGGATGGTCCCGTTGAAAAGATAAGTCCCCTGAGTCACCACACCGATGCTTCCCCGAAGGAAGGTAAGATCCAGCTTCCGGACATCGACCCCGTCAAACAGCACCGCACCCTCCTGTACATCGTACAGACGCGGGATCAGGTTGATGGTTGTACTCTTTCCGGAACCGGAGGGGCCCACGATGGCCACCGACCTGCCGCTCTCCAGTCGGAAACTCACGTCCTTCAGGATCTTCCGTTCCGGCTCGTAGGAGAAGCCCACATGCTGGAACTCCACGCAGCCCTCCGCGTGATCCGGGACGATGGCATCCGGCGCGTTCTTGATCTCTACCGGCATATCGAAGTATTCGAAGATACGGGTGAACATGGCCATGGAGCGGATCCAGTCCACCTGGATGTTCAGAAGAGAGTTGACCGGTCCGTACATTCTCCCGAGCAATGCCACCAGCACCGTGATGTCACCGACAGTCAGGGAGGAATTGTACTTCATGATCAGAATGCCGCCCACCAGGTACAGCAGCATGGGGCCCACGCTGGTGATCGTGGTCAGCACTACCCGGAACCAGCGGCCCGCCATACGCTCCTTGATGTTCAGGGCGATCATCCGGCCGTTGGCGTTCTCGTACTTTTTGTACTCCTGCTCCTCGCGGCAGAACAGCTTCACCAGCGTCTGCCCGCTCACCGACAGCGTCTCGT
>JAFSYO010000024.1 GCA_017449925.1 Stomatobaculum sp. | reverse complement strand
GTACTGACCCTGGAGTTTGAGGACACAAGTATCGGTACGGCCGTCTTTACCTTCACTGTGGAGGACGACAGGCTGATCCTGAAGCGTGAAGAAGAGGCCGGTACATCGGAGTTCATACTGGAAAAAACAACAGACTGAACATGGCACGAACTCGCCGTCACCCAAAACGGGTGGCGGCGATTAAGTGTCGGCAAAAAAATAACGTCACCCAGACAATAAAAAAGGCCCGGAACCCAGTAAATACAAGGGTTCCGGACTTTTCTGTCCAGTCGGGGCGACAGGATTTGAACCTGCGGCCTCACGGCCCCCAGCCGTGCGCTCTAGCCAAACTGAGCCACGCCCCGAACAGCAAGTATAATTATAACAAATCAAATGAAAAATGCAACTCTTTTATTGTATAATCAAAGAAGCCGCTCCGGTAAGCAGGAAATGAGCTGACGGAGCAGCATTTAAACGCGCAGGATGCCGGAGGTTTGCAGAATGAGGAAGATCATCAGCTTTGATCTGGATAAAACACTTCTGGACCACAGTAATATGAAGGTGCCGAAGAGCGCCCTGAAGGCCCTGGAAAAGCTGCGGAAGAAGGGTCATGTGATCGTTCTCGGAACGGGCCGGGATATGGACAGCTATTACAGCCGCCCGTTCCTCGACATCGTGCGGCCGGACGCCCGCATCGACCAGAATGGAGCCAAGGTCATCGCAGGAAATGAGCTGTTGTATGAGCACCGGATCGACAAAGGGCTGCTGCGGCGGATGATGGACTATGCCAAAGCACATAACGTGGGATTTGGTATTACCATAGAAAACGATGATTACTATGTTAATCCCCATATCGTGGAGCAGGCGGAGATACGGCGCTGGGGCGCCTGCGGCAGGAAGTTCCGGGACCCGGAAAAACTGATGGCGCTGGATGTGCGCACCGTGGCTTTTATCGGGACAGATGAACAGGCCCGGGAAATGGAAAAGGTGTTCCCGGAAGTGACGCTCCGCATGTTTTCCATCAATTACGGCGCGGATATTATTGAGAAGGGCTTCAGCAAGGCGGAGGGCCTGAAGCGCCTGTGTGAATACTACGGGATCGGCATGGAGAACACCATTGCTTTCGGCGATTCACTGAATGACATGGAGATCATCGAGGCAGCGGCTATCGGCATCGCCA
The DNA here is from genome assembly GCA_017449925.1 of Stomatobaculum sp. Next base: position 14,359 of record JAFSYO010000024.1, on the reverse strand, counting down.
TGGGAAACGGAAGAGAAGAACTGAAAGCGGCAGCGGACTATGTGACCTCTGATATCGCGGATGACGGGATCTGGAATGCCTGCGTGCATTTCGGATTGTTCTGAAAAAGCGCTGACTTGATCAGCGTTTTCCAAAAGGAGAAGCATGAGGAAGGAACTAGAGGCGCTGAGAGGCGTTATGAAGGAAGAGGGGATCACAGCCTGGATCAGTCCATGCTGTGATGCCCACGGAAGCGAATACATTGGAGAGCACGATCAGTGCGTCCGGTTTTTGAGCGGGTTTACCGGGGATTCCTGCACCTTGCTGGTGCTGGAAGAGGAAGCGTATCTCTGGACGGACGGCCGCTATTTTGAGCAGGCTGAGAAGGAACTGGCCGGCAGCGGGATCACCCTCATGAAAATGGGGGAAAAGAACGTGCCGGCATTTTTAGCGTTTCTGAGAGGGCATCTGGGAAAAGAAGATGTGCCGGCGTTTTATGCGCCCCTGTTCGGCGCGAAGCAAGGGAGGGAGCTCACAGAGCTGTTTAAGAAGAACTGTAAGTCCTTCCGGACGGACACTGACCTGGTGGACCGGGTCTGGAAGGACCGGCCGCCCAGAAGCGCCTCCGGGATCTGGGTCCATCCCAGGGAGTATGCGGGAGAGGATGCATGGTGGAAGATCCTCCGGCTGCGGGAAGCGCTCCAAAAGGAAGGCTGCACCTGCTTTTTTACCGGGGCTTTGGATGAGACAGCGTGGATCCTGAATCTCCGGGGGGGAGACATCGCCTGCAATCCGGTGTTCCTTTCTTATCTTCTTCTGAAAGAGGACAGCTGTGTTCTGTTCGTACAGCCGGAGGCCCTCACGGAAGGAGCGGTGAAAAAGCTTCAAGGCGTGGAGATCCGGGATTATGACGAGGTGCTGCCAGCGCTTCAGGCCCTGGAGGGCGAAGTAATGCTGATGGACCTCACGTCGGTTCCCTTCTCCTGCTGGAATGCAGTGCGGGAAAAGAACCATGTAAAAGATGTTTTAAGTCCCGCCGCAAGGATGAAATGCGTAAAGAATGAGACAGAGATCCGATGTATGAAGAGATCCCATTTGAGGGACGGCGTGTATCTTACAAAGTACCTTTTCCGGGTAAAGAAAGTCCTGGCAGCCGGACGAAATATCACTGAGACGGAAGCGGCCGAGGCACTGGACCGGATGCGGGCAGAAGATCCGTTGTATATTTCCCTGAGCTTCCCGACCATTTCGGCCTACGGGGCAAATGCCGCCATGGCTCACTATATGCCGCGGCCGGAAACGGCAGCAGTGCTTCGGCGTAAGGGGCTTTACCTGGTGGATTCCGGGGCCCAGTATCTGGACGGGACGACGGATGTGACCCGGACCATTGCCCTGGGGCCGGTGACCCGGCGGGAAAAAAGAGATTACACTTTGACCGTCATCGGGATGCTGCGGCTGATGCATGCGGTATTTCCGGCGGGAACCCGGGGGATGAACCTGGACACCATTGCCCGGCAGGCCATGTGGGAAACCGGAGTGGACTTTAACCACGGCACAGGCCACGGTGTGGGCTTCCTGAATAATGTTCACGAAATGCCTGTCTCCGTAAGGATGCGCCCCTCCGCGGATCCGAAAAGGGACATCCCCTTTGAACCGGGGATGGTGACCAGTGATGAGCCGGGAGTCTATGTCCCCGGAAAGTACGGCATCCGGACAGAGAACCTGCTGCTCTGCACGGCCCATCCGAAATACGAGGGCTTCTGTACCTTTGCGCCCCTGACCCTGGCGCCCCTGGACCCGGAACCCCTGGACAGGACCATCATGTCGGAGCAGGATGTCCGGTGGTACAATGAGTACCAGGCCCTGGTGCGGAAGAAGATCGGGCCGAAATTGACGGAGGAAGAAAGAGACTGGCTGAACTACGTGACCAGAGAGATCTGAAGATATCATGGAAGTCTGTATGAAAGCATCGGGAAATGTTATAATCAGATTCAGGTAACCGCGAATGAAATAAATATGGATGAAAAGAAGATGAGCGGAATGAAGTTGGATATCGAAGCTGCGGTGGAACGCCTGCCGGAGGTGCAGGCCTTTGTGGAAAAGCAGCTGGAGGACGCCGGCTGCCCCATGAATCTGATGATGAAGATCATTGTGGCTGTCGAAGAGATATTTACCAATATCGCCAGGTATTCCTACGGCCCGGAAGGCGGAAGAGCGGTCATTCTTGTAGAAGCTGAAGACAATCCGCTCGCAGTTGTTTTTACTTTTACGGACTGGGGCGTGCCATATGATCCGCTGGCCAAAGAGGATCCTGACATCAGTCTTCCGGCGAGAAAGAGAAAGATCGGCGGGCTGGGAATTTTTATGACGAAACAGATCATGGACGATATTGTCTATGAATATAAAGACGGTAAAAATATTCTGAAACTGAAGAAATATTTGCAGGGAGGATTATAATATGGAGATCATCAGAACACTTAACGGGACGGAGCTTACGATTGCCCCTGTGGACCGCCTGGACGCCATTACTGCGCCGGAGTTCGATGAAGTGCTGCAGTCATATATTAATGACGTCACCGATATTACTTTTGATTTCGGAAAGCTTGTCTATATCTCATCTGCAGGACTGCGGGTCCTTCTGGCGGCACAGCAGGCGATGGAGGACAAAGACGGAACTATGGAGCTAATCAATGTAAACAGAAACATTATGGAGGTCCTTGATATCACCGGACTTTCAAGCATACTTACGATCAATTAACATTCTGAACAACAGAAGGGATAACGACCGTGGAAGCAATAGAAATGAAAAGCTTTACGGAAGGCTATAAAACGGCTGCCGGAGAAGTGGAAAAACTTCTCGCAAGGAGCAAAGTGGCTGACACGATGCAGTCGGAGACCATGCTTATCTTTGAAGCTCTCTGCATGAACATTTTCGAACAGAGAAAAAAGAACGATCCGCCGGTCCGTGTCCAGGGGAGCAATAAGGGGGGCTATGTTTCCATCAGGATCAGTTTTAACGGAAAAAGATATGATCCTGAGGGCGGCAGCGCAGCCGGCTTTTCCCTTGAGAGCAAGATCCTGAAGGCATACGCCGAAAAAATAGACTACAGTTACCGCGCCGGATACAATAAGATCGTCATCACGGTCAGGAACAGTTATTTCAGGTCTCTGCTGCCCTGCGCAGTCGGGGTGCTGTTGGCGATCGCAGCGTATTTACCCCTGCAGGCGCTGACAGGAGAGGCTGAACGACAGTATTTGCTGACAGAACTCATTTCTCCTCTTGAGGAATTGTTTGGCAACGCGATGCTGATGGTAGGTGCTCCGGTCACCTTCTTGTCGCTGCTTAAGAACCTGACAGATACATATATCATTTCAGATCTGCATTCCAGTGTAAGGATCATGCAGAAACGTGTTTTCGTCTCCTCGGGGATCTCCGTGCTGCTCGCCATTGCAACGAGCCGTATGGTCGCTTTGCTTGCCTCCGGCCGGGAGATACCGCTGTTTGATGATATGACTATGCAGATGGGCTTTTCACTCAGGACCTTCATTACAGAGCTTATCCCGTCGGATATTTTTACACCGCTGCAGACTTTGTCACCGTTCCCGATCATTATTGTTGCCGCTATGGTCACCTACGCCTTCTGCTCGGTGGGGAAGTATTTCGACAATCTGAAGGGCGCGGTGGATGCAGGCTTTGCTTTGTTTTCAAGAATGCTCAGCATTGTGATGATCCCGCTCCCGTTCTTCATTTTTGCCGCGATCGCAGACGTACTGCTCAGATATGGTTTCGAAGCTTTTAAATATCTTGCCGAACTGATCCTGCTCGTTATAATGAGCGCAGCGGTGCTTCTGGCTTTTTATGTGATCAGGCTCAGAAGATGCGGTATAAAGGTGATGCCGTTCCTGAAAAAAATGGGGCCTTTGCTGATGGAAAATTTCAAGATCGGTTCAGCGATCGACGCGGTTCCGTACAATATCAGATACTGCGCAAGAGTCTATAATATGGACCGCGGTGAACTTGACAAGAATCTGCCGGTCCTGGCACAGATCAATCTGGACGGGAACTGTTATTTTATTACTCTGGTCGCTCTGATCCTTGTATTCATGAGCAATCCGAATGCGACTGTCATCGATGTACTGGGTATAGCGACACTTGTATTCTTTCTGTCCCTCGGCGCGCCGAATCAGCCCGGCTCTTTTCTAATCGCCATGCTGATCATTCTTCATTATGTTGAACATATTGAACTCATCCCGATCGCCATTTTCTGTGAAGTGTTTTTTGGCGGCATTCTGAATATTATGAACGTCCAGGGCGACATCATCACGACTGCGGAGATGGGAAGTGTCCGGGACCGGTTCCTGCTGAAAGAAAATAAGCGGAAGACAGGTTGATCATGAAAGCAGAGAGATTTGAAGACAAAAAAGCTGCGGCGCAGAAAAATGCCGCGGAAGAGAAAAAGGCCGGCTGCCCGTATAAAAAGAAATGCGGCGGCTGCGTCTACAGCGGAATGGAATATCCCGAGCAGCTGAAACGAAAGGAACAGGCGGTAAAAAAGCTCCTTTCCGGAAAGGGGACAGTCCATCCCATCACCGGGGCGGAACAGCCGCACTATTACCGCAACAAGGTGACGGCATCCTTCGGCTTCCGGAACGGAAAACTGATCGCCGGAGCATACGAAAAGAACAGCCACCGGGTGGTGAACATCGACCACTGCCTGATCCAGGACGAGAGGGCGGACCGCATTATCCACGTGATCCGCGACCTCTGCGTTTCTTTTAAGATCAAAGCTTTTGACGAGGACAGCGGATTCGGTCTGCTGCGCCATGTGATGGTTCGGACAGCTAAAAAGACGGGACAGGTGATGGTGATCCTGGTGACGGCATCCCCTGTATTCCCGGGCAGCAGGAACTTCGTGCGGGTACTGCGGGAGAAGTGCCCTGAGATCACCACCGTGATCCAGAACATCAACAGTCTGCGCACCAGCATGGTGCTCGGGAACAGAGAAAAAGTTCTGTTCGGGAAGGGCTTCATAGAGGATGAGCTCTGCGGGCTCCGGTTCCGCATATCCTCCGGTTCTTTCTATCAGGTGAATCCGGCGCAGACGGAAAAAATCTACGAAAAGGCGATCGGCCTGGCATCCCTTACAGGGAAGGAACTGGTGTTGGACGCTTACTGCGGCGTAGGCACCATAGGGATGATCGCCGCAAAGGACGCCCGGGAGGTGATCGGCGTGGAGCTGAACCCGGAGGCGGTGAAGGACGCAGAGGCGAACGCGAAAGCCAACGGCATTCGGAATATCAGCTTTTACGCCAATGACGCAGGTGTGTTTCTGGAGGACCTGGCAGAGGAAGGCGTGCAGCCGGACGTGGTCCTGATGGATCCGCCCAGGACTGGCAGCACACCGGAGTTCATCAAAAGCGTCTGCAGCGCGAAACCGGAGAGAGTGGTCTATGTATCCTGCAATCCGGAGACCCTTGCCCGGGACGTGGACATTTTCCGCAGGTACAACTTCCGGATGGAGGAGGCCTGGCCCTTCGACAATTTCCCGCTGACAGAACATATCGAGACGGTCGCTCTGCTGAAACCTTTATAAAAAACAGGAGCCTGAGATATGGGTAAAAAGATCAACAGGAGGCTGATGAGGATCGGTTCCACTCTGATGATCATAACAGGTATCGGAACGATTCTCTTTGCAATCCTCCTTCTTGTGCTGCTGGGAACAGCAGAAATGCAGACGTACTCGACGCTGGATGAAAATGCGGTAAGCGGAGCTTCCTGGGTGCCATATGTCTGTATGGGGGATTTTATTACAAGTCTTCTGGGCGGGATAGCGACGCTGCTGGAAGGGATCCTGGCGAGGAAAGTATTCGATAAGCCGGAACTGATCCTGCCGGTGTGGTATATTTCCCTGCTGATGGTGATACTTCGTGCAGTGGAAATAGGGTTCTCCCTGCTTCAAAGGGAGGGGTGGCAGCAGACACGGATGGATGTCGCCAGCCTGCTGTTCAGTATGTTTTTCTTCCTAAACGTCGACATTGTGAGAAGAGAAGCAGAAAAAGCGGGATTGGATATCTACTGAACATACGGGTCTGTTCAGAATATTTGAGTAAAAAACAGGATGGCAGTCATACTTGCCATCCTGTTTCCGTTCATGTTTTTCAGAATATTGAAAAACGGCAAAAAAAGAGCAGGGGAAGAGGGACTCGAACCCCCGTTAACGGTTTTGGAGACCGCCGTTCTACCACTGAACTATTCCCCTGTAAGCATCCTTCTGCGGGCTGCCACGTGAGCTAATATACCATTTTCATGTTCTGATGTCAAGCTTCATGTTCTGATGTCAAGCGAGGAATTTTGTGCTATACTGTTGAATTGACAGCGGCGCGGAGATTCGGCTGCACGGCGCTGATTCAGAATCTAACAGGGGAAAATGATTATGAAAAGAGAGAGTTTTGCATCAAGAATTGGTTTTATTCTGGTGAGCGCAGGATGCGCCATCGGAATCGGGAATGTCTGGAAGTTCCCGTACCTTTGCGGCGCGAACGGCGGCGGGATCTTCGTACTGTTCTACCTGCTGTTCCTGCTGATCATGGGTATCCCGGTCTTCACCATGGAGCTTGCGGTGGGCCGCGGCAGTAAGCTGAGCGTGGTAAAAGCCTTCAAGACACTGGAACCAAAGGGCTCGTTCTGGCATATCCACGGCTGGGTCTGCATTTTCGGCTGCTTCCTGCTGATGATGTATTACACGACCGTTGCGGGATGGATGGTTTCTTATTTCGTGAAGTTCCTGCTGGGGACCTTCACCGGTATGGAGGAGGAAGCAGTAGGCGGCGTGTTCGGCGCCATGCTGGCTAATCCTCTGGAGATGACCCTCGCCATGGTGGTGGTGGTCCTGGGAGGCTTTCTGGTGTGTTCCCTGGGCTTGCAGAAGGGTATTGAAAAGATCACTGTGTTCATGATGACAGCTCTTCTGGTACTGATCGTGGTCCTGGCTGTGCACAGCCTCATCCTGCCCGGCGCGGGAGAGGGACTGAAGTTCTACCTGCTGCCCAGCGCGGAGAGGGCGGCGGAAGTCGGACTTTCCACCGTGATCACTTCAGCCATGAACCAGGCCTTCTTTACGCTGAGCCTTGGTATCGGCTCCATGCAGATCTTCGGTAGTTACATGACGGATGAGTTCTCCCTGACCGGCGAAGCAGTCCGGATCACCATTCTGGATACCTTTGTGGCTATCGTATCCGGTCTTATCATCTTTCCGGCCTGCTTCAGCTTCAATGTGCAGCCGGACGCGGGCCCGTCCCTCATCTTCATCACCCTGCCCCACGTGTTCATCAACATGGCCGGCGGACGTGTCTGGGGAACCCTGTTCTTCATGTTCATGACCTTTGCCAGCTTCTCCACTGTCATCGCGGTCTTTGAGAACCTGGTCTCTCCCGCCATCGACAACTTCGGCTGGGACCGGAAAAAGGCCACTGTCATCTGCTGCATCGCCATGCTGATCTGCAGTATGCCCTGTCTCCTCGGCTACAACGTATGGAGCGGCGTCCACCCCTTCCCGGGCAAGGACATCCTGGATTCCGAGGACTTCATCGTGTCGAACCTCCTGCTGCCCATCGGCGCCATGATCTACCTGCTGTTCTGCGTGACCAAATGGGGCTGGGGCTTCGACAAGTATATGGAAGAGTGCAATAAGGGCGAAGGCCTGAAAATGCCGAAGTGGCTGAAGCCTTACTTCCAGTTCGTCCTGCCGGTGCTGATCCTCGTGATCCTTGTGCAGGGCCTGATCTGAGAAAACAACGGAATATAATTCTTATTACAAAAACAGGCCGGACCCTTGATGGGTCCGGCCTTCTGTGTTGATATGTATGGGGGCGTGGGCGCTGGTCTCAGAACAGTTCTTCCCTGCGGTCCAGGATCTTCTTGCCGGCGCTGCAGGCGCCGCAGTCGCACCAGGCGCCGCCGGCAGCCTTGACTTCCTTCATGTGGGACAGCATTTTGGCGGCGCCTTCCGGCCCGAAAATGCCGGCGGCGGCGTCGGAGCTGAAGAAGCCGATCACGTCGTCGATGGGGGTGACGTCTTCTTCAAGTTCAGCGATCAGGGCTTCCGCAGCTGCTTTTTTCTCTTCGCCTTCCGCGGCGAGCCAGGCTTCCGCCTTTTCCTTCAGTTCAGCACAGCAGGAGGGAGCAGCGATCATTTCTTTGATCAGTTCTTTCATTTTCTATGTCCTTTCTGAATGTTTCAGAATATTGTCTGCTGGTTTCCAGTGTAGATTACAATTTTACTGTTAAAGAAGGGCGGGACCAAGTCCCGCCCTGAAGATGCGATATTACAGGATGCCTGCCGGAAGAGCAGGGGTGACGCCGGGGCCGATCGGAAGTCCGGTGAGCATGTAGATGCCGAGGAAGATGATCCAGGCAATCTGCAGGACGATACCGATGGGGAACAGACCTGCTGCGAAGGTACCGATCTCGAGGTCCTTATCATACTTGGCCTGGGCAACGCTCAGGGTGACCCAGATGTACGGAGAGAGCGGTGTGAAGGCGTTGGTCGGGGAGTCGCCCAGACGATAGATCAGCTGGATGAAGCCGGGGTGATATCCCAGGAGCATCAGCATGGGGACGAAGACCGGAGCCAGGATCGCCCACTTCGCGGAGCCGGAGGGCACCAGGAGGTTGATGAAACCGGTCAGAAGGATAATGGCGACCAGCATGCCGAATCCGGTGAAGCCTGCTTTTGCAAGAGCGTCAGCGCCGCCGATGGCGATGACGGTGCCGAGCTTGGTCCAGTTGAACAGGGAGTTGAACTGTCCGCAGACGAAGCAGAACACGACGTAGGAGCCCATGTTCTTCATCTGATGGACCATGGCGTTGTTGACGTCCTTGGAGGTCTTGAACTTTCCAAGCGTAAAGCCGTACACAATGCCGGGGATCGAGAAGAAGAAGAACAGGATCGGGATCAGGCCTTTCAGAAGCGGAGAACCCACGAAGGCGCGGGAGCCGTCATCTTTGATCAAGGCCAGCGGTCCGACAAAGTAGCCGACAAGTACGATGGCCAGATAGATCAGCGCTGCGATGCCTGCGGCGCCGAGAGCTTTCTTTTCTTCGGGCTTGACTTCTTCCAGCTGCGGAACTTCCACATCCTCTCCCGGATGGTACTCGCCGAAACGCTGGTCGACGACCAGGTTGCAGACCAGGCCGATGACTGCGGCGCAGAGGAAGGTGGAGCAGATCATGAAGAACCAGTTACAGGTAACATCGACGTGGAACTTGCCCTCACCCAGGAAGCCGTCAAGGACGGTGTTGGTGATGCCCTGCAGGAGGGAGTCGGTTCCGGCGATCATCAGGTTCGCGGAGAAACCTGCCTGGGCACCGGCATAACCGTTGATCATACCGACGACCGGGTGCTTGCCGGCGCCGATGTAAAGGATGGCGGCGATGGGCGGAATGACGACCATTGCAGTATCGGAAGCCAGGTTGCCGCAGACGCCGACGAAGGCGATAACGAAGGGAAGAATTGCCGGCGGGATGTTGCGGAGCTTATCGTTCAGCAGGGCAACGATGAGGCCGGATTCCTCGCACATGCCGATGGCGATGGTCATGGTCAGCACGAGGCCCAGGGGGGCGAATCCCGTGAAGTTCTTGACCATGTTGTCAAGGAACCAGAGAAGACCCTCGGAAGAAATGGGATTCTGGACCGCGACGACCTCATTGGTCGCGGGGTTCACCGCGGAGATGCCCATATTCGCCAGGATGCAGCTGATAACAGCGATGATGATGAAAAGATAGAAGAACATGATCGCGGGGACGGGAAGCTTGTTACAGGCCTTCTCCAGTCCGTCCAGGAAGACGTCGAACCATCCTTTCTTTTTACTTTGAGCAGCCATAGATTTACCTCCTCTTTCATAAAAACTTTGTACTTCGCCTCAGCTTGGTACGTTTATCTTCGGAATCAATTTTATCACTATATTTGAAGAGAATCAATTATGTCGCCCTTTTTATAGGCATAACTGACAATATTTGTAAAAAAAGTCTAAAAACAGTTAAAAAACAGTACTATATTAAATACCTGCTCCGGACCGGGGGATGAAGAGCCCCGGTTTTTCTGCTATACTGGTATCCAGCAGCTGACGGGAGGTATGAATATGGGCGATTGGCAGCTTTGGAAACTTCATACGGTCTGGGACTATCTTTTCTTTTTTCTGATCCTGGCGGCGGGCTATGCGGTGTACCGCGTGGCCGTGGGCGGGCTGAACCGGAACCGTAATCTGCATGGCCAGGTGCCGAGAGTAGAAAAAAAGATGAAGAAGGTACTCGGACCGGAGACCCTGTGCTTCCGGGAGGGAAGTCTTAAGACGGAGGAAGGGGAGCTTCCCTTTGACATCCTCTGCGTAAGCTCTGACCGGGTCTACACAGTGAAGGTGTTTCCCTTCGGGCTGAAGGTCAGAGGCGGCGCCAATGTGCCCCAGTGGCAGTTTTCCGACAACCGGGAGACGAGGAAAGAACAGAATCCGGTCCCGGGACTCCGGAACCTGAAGAACGCATTGAACAAGGTGTTCACCCAGGAGGGACTGAAAAATATTCCGGTGGAGCCGCTGATCGTATTCTCGGACAACTGGGGAAGTACCAAGTTCTACCTGGAGGGCATCAACTATGCCGTCGGTTTTACAAGACTTTCCGATTACCTGAAAAAACAGCCGAAAAAGATCGCAGGAAGGATCGACAGCAAAGCGGTCTGCGCGGCTCTGGAAAAATGTGTTAAAATAGGAGGACCGGTATGATACAGAAGGACAGGCTGTTAAAGCAGTTTTTTGAATTCGTCGGAATCGGCAGCGAATCAGGAAATGAGAAGGCTATGGGAGAGCGGCTGGTCCGGGCGTGCCGGGATCTGGGACTCCAGGTCGTGACGGACAACGCGGGCGCATCCTACGGATCCAACGGGTTCAATGTGCTGGCGTATCTTCCCGGGACCATGGAGGGGGAGCCGTATCTCCTCAGTGCCCATATGGATACAGTGAAGCCCGGCAACGGCATCGTCCCCTATATCAAAGACGGCGTGATCATGAGCGGGGAAGACACGATCCTCGGCGGAGATGATAAATCCGGCATCTGCGGGATCCTGGAGGCTGTGCAGTCCGTCCTGGAGGACGGCATGCCCCACCGGCCGGCGGAGATCCTCTTCTCCATCGGGGAGGAAGGCGGCATGCGGGGCGCGAAAGCCTTTGACGTGAGCCTGCTGAAGAGCCGCCGGGGCTACATATTCGATTCCAGCGGGGATGTGGGAAAGGTGATCGTTGGGGCGCCGGGCCAGAGCAAGGTCAGCGCGGATGTCATCGGCAAACGGGCCCATGCGGGACTTGCGCCGGAGACCGGCATCAGCGCCATCCAGGTCATGGCCAAGGCCATCGCGAAAATGAATCTCCTGCGGATCGATGAGGAGACCACCTGCAATATCGGCGAGATCCACTCTGAGTTCGCCACGAATATCGTACCGGACCGCTGCCATCTGTTCGCGGAGGTGCGCAGCCGGAACCTGGACAAGCTGAACGCCCAGGTGGCCCACATGGAACAGTGTCTCCGGGATGCCTGCAAAGAAGCCGGGGCGGAGCTTCAGTTCGACCCTTACACCAACTATATTTCCTACCGGGTGGATCCCGAGGGCGAAACAGTGAAAACGGTGCTGGAGGCCCTGGCCAGGATGGGCATCGAGCCGATGGTCACCCTGGGCGGCGGCGGAAGCGACGCAAATATCTATAACCAGAAGGGAATCGAGTCAGTGGTCCTGGGCACAGGCATGACGAAGGTGCACACCACTGAGGAGACGATCACTGTTGAGAACCTGTGCCGCACTGCAGTGCTGGTGCAGGAACTTCTGACACACTGAGCCAAGGACCCGCCTGCGGGTCCCGGGCTCATCCATGAAAGGAATGACAGGCAGGGGGAGACAGATGTTATTTCAGAATGTGGACATGGAGAAGCTGGAGCGGGAGATGCAGGAGATCCGCAGGGACCTCCACAAATACCCGGAGTCCGGCTGGACAGAATTCCGCACCACGGCGCGGATCATCGACGAACTGGAGAAACTGGGCCTTACGGTACAGTACGGGCCTTCCATCCATGTGAAGGAAAAGATGTTCGGACTGCCGGACCCGGAGGTCATGGAGGCCTGCTGGCAGAGAGCCATGAAGGAGACGGACCGGCCGGAGCTTGTCGAGGCCATGAAGGGCGGCTATACAGGCTGCATCACGGTGATCGAAGGAGCTTTTCCCGGCCCCACCGTGGGGATCCGGGTGGATATCGACTGCAACGACGTGGAGGAAGCGGATACGCCGGATCATATTCCGGCGGCGGAGGGCTTCCGTTCCGTGCATCCCAACTGCATGCACGCCTGCGGCCATGATTCCCACGCGGCCATCGGCATCGGCACGGCGAAGCTCCTGTGCGCCTGCCGGGACCAGCTGCGGGGAAAAGTGCTCCTGGTGTTCCAGCCGGGAGAGGAAGGACTCCGGGGCGCTGCCAGTCTGACGGCGGCGGGACATTTCTCCTGCTGCGACTATTTCCTGGGGGGCCATGTGGGCCTTCTGGAGGGGATGGAGACAGGGACCGTGGCAGCCAGCGGACACAATTTCCTTTCCAGCACCAAATTTGACGTGGTGATCCACGGGTACCCGGCCCACGCGGGCGCTTCGCCGGAAAAGGGCAAGAATGCCCTGGCGGCGGCCAGCACCGCGGTGCTGAACATGCTGGCGATCCCGCGCCACAGAGACGGCGCCAGCCGGATCAATATCGGCTCCCTTCACGCAGGTACCGGACGGAATGTGATCCCGGCCGAAGCGAAGATGGTGATCGAGACAAGAGGCGCGAACGCAGAGATCAACGCCTATATGGAGGAGCACGCGAAGCGGGTGTGCATGGCGGCGGCGGAAATGTACGACTGCACCTGCGACATCCGGTTCATGGGATCCGCGGGGGATGTGACCTGCGATCCGGAACTTGTTGACCGCGTTGCGGAGATCCTTCCGGAAATTGACGGCGTAAAGCATGTGATCCGGGACATCTATTTCGGCGGCGGGGAAGATGTGACCACCATGATGCGGGAGGTGCAGCGTCACGGAGGAAAGGTGACAGAGATGGTGTTCTGCTTCCCGCTGAAGGCGCCGCACCACAACGACCTTTTTGACATCGACGAAAAAGTGATGGGGATCGGAGCAAGGGCCTTTGCCGGCATTGCGCTGGAGATCGGCGCCTGACATCCCGCACGCAAACGCATAAAAGAAAACAGAACAGAGGAGGTTTTGACATGGATCAGGAACGAATCGGCGCATTGGTGGAAAAGTACTGGGAAAAGGTGAAGGAGCACAGGTATTATATGCATGAGCATCCGGAGCTCAGCCACCAGGAGAAAAATACCGCGGCATATATTGCGGATGCCCTGAGGAAGATCGGGCTATCCCCGAAAGAGAATGTCGGGGGCTACGGTGTCACCGCGGTGATCGAAGGAAAGGGAGAGGGAAAGTGCGTGGGACTCCGGGCGGATTTTGACGCCCTTCCCATCACAGAATGCACGGGAGTGCCCTTTGCGTCCGAGAATCCGGGAGTGATGCACGCCTGCGGCCATGACGCCCACGCCGCCATGCTTCTGGGCGCGGCATACGTGCTGAACGAGCTGAAGGAAGAGTTCCCTGGAAAGGTAAAGCTGGTGTTCCAGCCCTCTGAGGAGGACGCGGCGGCGAGCGGCGCCAAGGCGATGATCGCCGACGGATGCCTGGAAGATCCCCATGTGGACGCTATGTTCGGACAGCATGTGTGGCCGAATCTTCCCTATGGAAAGGTGGGACTCAGGAACGGCCCCATGATGGCTTCCTCCGACCGCTTCTTTATCACGATCAAGGGAAAGAACAGCCACGGCTCCGCGCCGGAGAACGGCATCGACGCCATCGTCATCGCCGCCCAGGTGATCAGCGCCCTGCAGACCATCGTCTCCCGGAACGTGGGTCCGCTGGACAGCGCTGTCGTGACCATCGGTACCATCAAGGGAGGAAACCGCTACAATGTCATTGCGGATGAGGTGAAGATGGAGGGGACCTGCCGGAACCTGAATCCGGAGATCAGGAATACCATGCCGGACAGGATCGGGAACATCGTCCGGGGCGTCTCGGAATCCATGGGAGGAAACTGCGAGTTCACCTACCTGAAATGTTACTCCCCCACAGTGAACGACCCGGAAAAATTCGCCATCGTGCGGGATGCCATCGTGGAAGTCCTGGGAGAAGACGGCCTGGTGATCCCGGAGAACTCCGCCCTGGGCGGAGAGGACTTCTCCTACTACTGCCAGGAGATCCCCTCGGCTTTCTTCTGGCTGGGCTGCCAGGATGAAGACCAGCC
>JAFSYO010000023.1 GCA_017449925.1 Stomatobaculum sp. | reverse complement strand
TAGCCGAGGTCGCCGGTGCGGAGCCATCCGTCCTCAGTGAGGGCGGCTTTGGTGTTCTCCGGATCCTTGTAGTAGCCCAGCATGACAGAGGGGCTCTTCACCTGGATCTCGCCGTCGACGACGCGGACCTCGCAGCGCTTCACCAGATGTCCGACGGAAGCGATCTTGTCGGTTCTTGTCCAGTCCGGAACAGAGATCTTCGGAGCGCACTCGGACATGCCGTAGCCCTGCTGGATCGGAATGCCCAGATCATAGTAGTGCTGCGCAAGCTCCGGGGTGAGGTATCCGCCGCCGCAGATCAGCCTGTTCAGGCGGTGGCCCAGCACCTGGTGCGCCGCTTCCCTGCCGGTCATGCCCGGATTGGAAGCCACGAGACTCTGGATGCGGTTGTAGAGGGCTTTTGCCAGCATCGGCACCATGCGGATGGCGGTGGGCTGGAAATGCTGGATGCCCTGGGCGATTTTGGAAAGCTCCGGGTTCAGGGCGACGTTGCAGCCGTAGCGGGCGGTCAGCAGGATGTCGCAGGTGATGCAGAACACGTGGTGGATGGGCAGCACGTTCAGGTAAGTGTCATTCGTGGGATCGCCGGGCTCATCGTCGTTGAAGGTGTTGTCAATGAGATTTCCGTGGCTCAGCATGACTCCCTTGCCCTTTCCGGTGGTGCCGGAGGTGAAGAGGATCATGGCAAGGTCGTTGGGCTTCGTGTCAGGCCTTACATAAGGAACAGTGGCATACTCCGCGAGAATATCCTCGGAGCACGGCACGTTCTTGCCCTGCTGCAGGCAGTAGATGGCGGAAAGGCCCGGGCACTGGTCCTCAATACCCTGGATGCGGCGTGCAAAGTCCCAGTTGTAGAACAGCACGTCCACGTCGGAGCGGTTCAGGTTGTCGGCAAGGGTCTCAAAATCCAGCTGGACATCCAGCGGGACGCTGACAGCGCCGCCGGCCATCAGGCCCATCATCAGGGCGATGTAGTGAGGGCCGGCGCTTCCCAGCAGACCGACCTTGATCTGGTGGCCGAGCTTTTTGCCGGTCTCCGCGGCCCACATGGCGAAGGCGTGGCATTCCGCTCCCAGGTGGCGGTAAGTTACATCATAAATGGAATCGTTTCTCTCGTAGCGTAAGAATACACGGTCCGCGAACTTTTCACAGGCCTGGTCCACAAGGTCCGTGAGGGTGTGGACTTCTTCATATAAAAGAGGGGTTACGGGTTTTCTCATAATTATTTAAACCTCCTTGACGGTGGAGAAATGAAATGATAGTATCGAGATACTTTCGTATCAACCGATACAATAGTATCATTTGTTTCGGGAAACGCAAGAGGGTAACGAAAAGTGGTACGACACAGAGACTGGGATATCAAAGATACTAAACAATGAAATGGTATCTGTTCAGCACCTTCAGACCGGGGACCCTGTGCGCCCCGGCCGCCTCGGAATGCTGAATTATATTAAAATTTTAACATTCGAAACCGCTCTGTGCAACTAAAGCGGCGGAGGATGCCGGTCCGAATAAGAAATTTTTTACGGTTATTTCAATAAGAAGGAGCATCATGAGACGAAGACAGGAAACAACGGAAATGTTGAAGGAAAGTATGGGAGACGCCCTCATTGAATTAATGAAGGAAAAGCCTCTGGAGAAGATCAGTATTGAAGAAATGACTGCCAGGGCCGATGTGGGCCGTGTCACCTATTTCCGGTATTTCAAATCGAAGGATGAGGTGCTGGCGTATAAGTGCCGGAAGCTGTGGGAGCGCTACACCGTTGACAACGGAAAGGTGGACCTTCGCGAACGCTCCTTTGCCGCCCGGGAGTATTTTTCCTTTTGCCTGAGCATTCGGGATATCATTGACCTCGTGTACGAGCGGGGGCACCAGGAGGCATTCCTCAGCGCTTTCCTGGAAGTGATCCGCAGTTACTACGCCGTCAGCGACACCTATGCGGAGTACGCCCGCGCCTATTATGCCTACGGTCTCTTTGGCCTCTTCAACACCTGGGTTCGCCACGGCTACCAGGAGACGCCGGAAGAGATGGCGACCATCTTTATGGGAATCAAATAAGGAAAAACATGATACTATAATAGTATCTGTTATGGAGATATGTATATGGAAGGAAGTGAAAATATGACAGAAGAAACAAGAGGAAGCGGAATGAAGTTCTGTGAAAACTGCGGTGCAGAACTTGCCCCCGGAGCGAAGTTCTGCGATAACTGCGGGCAGAAGATCGCCTACATCGGCGCGGAGTCCCAGACACCGGCCCAAACGTTCCCGGAAGAGACACCGGCCCAGACATTCCCGGAAGAGACAGCTGCCCAGACATTCCCGGAGGAACCGTCCCAGGAAGCCGGTGAAGCTGAACCGGTTCCCTTCGATGCAGGAGGCGCGCAGCAGGGAACACCGTTCCAGGGTGGTGCGCAGCAGGGAACACCGTTCCAGGGAAATGCGCAGCATGGAAGCGGCAAGGTGTCCTCCGGCGGTTTTTCTCCGAAGATCGCCGGTGTGGTTGCATACCTCATCCCGCTGGTCGGCTGTCTGCTGCTTTATTTTGCCTGTGACAGAGAGGATGATTTCGTAAAGCTGCATCTGAACCAGTCGCTGCTGCTGGGGATCATACAGATCGTCATCAATATCCTCAAGCTGGGGGGCACCCTGGGACTCATCATCGGTATTGTCATTCTCGGCTGCCGGATCTACGGTCTGTACGGCGCAGCCACTGGGCAGAAGACGGAGATCCCGTATCTTTCCAATGTAAAGATCTTCTGATCAGGGGAAGCCATGGGCACGGAAAACAGAAAAACTACAAAGGAAACGGCGGAAGGCCTGCTGCGCTTTATTGAAAAAAGCCCCACGGCCTTCCATGCGGTGCGGGAGATCGCGAAGATGCTTCAGGACGCCGGCTTCCGGGAGCTTTCTGAAGGGGAGCAGTGGAACCTTCTTCCCGGGGAAGACTGTTTTGTCACCAGGAACGGATCGTCGCTGATCGCCTTCCGCCTTCCGGGGCAAAGCGCGGAGGATGCAGGACTTCAGGCGGGCGAAAGCACAGAGAATACCGGTTTCCAGATCATCGCCAGCCACAGCGATTCGCCCTCCTTTAAGATCAAGGAGAACCCGGAGATCCGGGTGGAGAACAGTTATATCAAGCTGAATGTTGAGAAGTACGGAGGGATGCTGTTCGCGCCCTGGTTCGACCGGCCCCTGTCTGCAGCCGGCAGGATCATTGTGGAGCGGGAAGGCCGCCTGTACAGCAGACTGGCGGATGTGGACAAGGATCTTCTGGTAATCCCGAACGTGGCGATCCACATGAACCGGAAAGTGAATGAAGGATTTGCCTACGATCCGAAGAAGGATCTCCTTCCGCTTTACGGAATGTGCGGAGAAGGGACTTCGTTCCTTGGAACGGTGGCGGAAGCAGCCGGGGAAAAAGAAGAGGACCTCCGCGGCATGGACCTGTTCCTGTACAACCGCCAGAAGGGGACGGTCTGGGGTCCGGGAGACTGCTTTATCTCCGCGCCGCGGCTTGACGACCTGGAATGCGCCTACGCCTCAGTTCTCGGACTGATCGGCGCAAAGCCAGGCAGAAGCATCGCCGTGAGCTGTATTTTTGATAATGAAGAGGTGGGAAGTGCCACAAAGCAGGGTGCGGCCTCTACTTTTCTGAAAGATACGCTGAAACGGATCCTGGCTTCCTGCGGCAGAAGATCAGGCTGCGCGGAGGAGGATTTCGTGCGGGCCATTTCCCGCAGCTTCATGATCTCCGCGGACAATGCCCACGCCCTGCATCCGAACCATCCGGAACTATCTGATCCGGTGAACCGCCCGGTGATGAACCGGGGCATCGTCATCAAACACAACGCCAGCCAGAAGTACACCACCGACGGTGTTTCCGCCGCCCTGATGCGGATGATGCTGAAGAAGGCGGGACTGAAATACCAGGAGTTCCTGAACCGCAGCGATATGGCCGGCGGCTCTACCCTGGGAAACATTTCAGGGAACCAGGTGGCGCTGAAGACTGTCGATATCGGCCTCCCGCAGCTGGCCATGCATTCTCCCTATGAGACAGCGGGAACGCGGGACCTTATGGATCTGGTAACTGCCGCGGAACAGTTTTACGCCCTCTCGTTTATAGAGACGGAAGACGGCGGTTTTGGGTGGAATTAAAAAGCGCATACCAGTCAGTCCAGGTGCGGAACGCAGAAGGAATTGCAAATGAACGGAGCTCTTCCCGTGACAGGGAAAGAGTTCCGTTTTCTTTTCCGGCGAAGAATTCCGCACCGGAGACAAGGACTTCATAAGCTGTCATATGCCATTCCACATGGGTGAATATATGTTTTCCCTCCGGCAGGGGAGACACCCGGATTGGATCTGCGCCGAGGCTCCGGGCAGCATCCACCGTTTCCTCCGGGGTCAGGTGCCCGGGGAAACCGGGAAATTCATACAGACCTGCCAGCAGTCCTTTAGGCGGGCGTTTTCGGAAAAAGAACCGGTCGCCATCCCGGAGGACAAGAATGGTCCGTTCTTCAATGCGCCGCGGTTTCTTTGCGGCTTTGACCGGCAGGGAGAGGGCGGTGCCGGCAGCATTTGCCCTGCAGAAGGAACGGAGCGGACACTGGCCGCACAGCGGCGCACCGTTGGGAACACATACCACCGCTCCAAGCTCCATCAGCGCCTGGGTGAAGTCGGAGACAGAGAAAGCGGCGCTTGTTTCGGAAGTATCTGCTGAAGGGGCGGAGGCATCGGCCGCGGCCAGCAGTACGCTGACTGCGGAGGCGCAGGAGCGCTTCGTGGCGTCCAGGGAGATATCTTCCGCGCAGTCCGTGAGACGGGCCCAGACCCTCAGCACGTTGCCGTCGACGGCGGGCACAGGAATACCGAAGGCAATGGAGGCGATGGCTCCGGCGGTGTAGGGACCGATGCCCGGGAGACGGAGAAGCGCCTCGTGATCTGCGGGAAGCTTTCCGTTATAGTTCCGCACCAGTTTCTGCGCGCACTTTTGCAGGTTTCTGGCCCGGTTATAATACCCCAGGCCTTCCCAGAGCTTCATCAGCCGGTCCTCCGGACAGGCGGCGATGGATACAGCGTCCGGCAGAGCCTCCCGGAACCGGGTAAAGTACCCCTTCACCGCCTCCACACGAGTCTGCTGGAGCATGATCTCGGAGATCCAGACATCCTCCGGATCGCCGGTGTCCCTCCAGGGGAGGATCCGCTTGTTTTTCCGGTACCAGGAGAGAAGGGCGGAAACAATGGCGGCGCGGCCGGTTAAGGTTTTTTCATTTGTTTTAGATAGTATAGTCATAGAAGAAATGGCCTCAGATGGTAAATTAAGCAACATTTCGGTTTTCTGCCGCTTCCTGTCCTGTCTTGCTTGCAATCAATATACGAAAGCGGTAAAAT
>JAFSYO010000022.1 GCA_017449925.1 Stomatobaculum sp. | reverse complement strand
CGCGATCCCGATCAGCTTTTTCAGATAGATGCGGAACAGGTTCATCAGCGCGCTGACTTCCTCCTCGCTGCGCTTCCAGTTCTCCGTGGAAAAGCCGTAAACGGTAAGATACTTCACGCCGATCTTCGCGCAGTCCCTGACCGTCTGCTCCAGTGCGTCGCAGCCGGCCTTGTGTCCCAGCGCCCTCGGCAGGCCGCGTCTCTTCGCCCAGCGGCCGTTGCCGTCCAGAATGATGGCAATGTGATCCGGAATCACTTTTCCTTCCAGTCTCCCCGGCATATTCTTTCCCCCATAAGTGGAGAGCGGACCCTACCGGTCCGCCCGCCGCAGCTGTCACAGCTGCTCATGTTTAAACAGTCATGATTTCCTTCGTCTTGACTTCCACGGCCTTGTCGATCTTTTCGATAGCCTTGTCAGTCTGCTTCTGAAGTTTTTCCGTGCCAAGATCCAGATCGTCCTCGGTGATCTCGCCGCCCTTTTCCATCTTCTTCAGAGTGTCGACACCGTCGCGCCGGATGTTTCTGACCGCGACCTTCGCCTGCTCGCCTTTTTTCTTGACGTCCTTGGAGAGCTCCTTACGGCGCTCCTCCGTGAGTTCCGGGAACACCAGGCGGATCACGCTGCCGTCATTGTTAGGATTGATGCCGAGGTCGGATTTCTGGATCGCCTTTTCGATGGTCTTTAAAAGGCTCTTATCCCAGGGCTGGATGACGATCATTCTCGCCTCAGGCACGGAAATGTTGCCGACCTGCTGGATCGGAGTCGCTGAACCATAGTAGTCCACGGTCAGCCTGTCCAGGACGTGCGGATTGGCTCTGCCCGCACGGATGGTAGCGAACTCATCCTGCATGAACTGCACAGTCTTCCCCATTCTGTCTTCCAGCTCTTTCAGAACATCTTTCATTTCTGCCATGACTTCTTCTCCTTTATTCGACTGTCACGATTGTGCCGTTTATTTTTCCCTGCATCGCATTCGCGATGGAGTTCTCCTCATTGAGATCGAAGATCGCCAGCGGGACATGGTTCTCCATGCAGAGAACGCTCGCCGTGAGATCGATGACCGCAAGCTTCTTGTCGATCATCTCCTGCATGGTGATGGTGTCGTAGCGCTTCGCCGCAGGATCAAGTTTCGGATCCGCCGTATAGACGCCGTCGATGGATTTTGCCAGAAGGATGGCATCCGCGCCCACCTCCACGGCCCGGAGGGCGATTCCCGTATCCGTCGAGAAATACGGATGGCCGGTGCCTCCCGCAAAGAAGACCACAGCTCCTTCCTCGAAATAACGGTTCGCCAGGTCCACCGAGAACAGCTCTGTCATCGTCCCGCAGATAAAGGGAGACAGGATCGCCGTCTTCATTCCCTCCGCGCGGAAGATCTCCGACACATAGATGCAGTTCATGATGGTGGCCAGCATGCCGATCTGGTCCGCCTTTGTCCGCGCGATCGCCTCGCTGGTGCGTCCCCTCCAGTAGTTGCCGCCGCCGGTCACGATCCCGACCTGCACGCCGGCGTCGACAGAGGCCTTCACCTGTCTCGCGACGCCCCGCACGACAGCCTCATCATATCCTTTACCGCCGCTGCCGGCAAGCGCCTCGCCGGACAGCTTCAGCATCACTCTTCTGTACTTCATGCTGTCAGCTCCTTTCCATGCCATCTTACCATAAAAACCTTTCTCTCACAATCCCGGCCAAACCTCAAGAGGCACTGGGCCTCGTGTACGCAGCACACATAAGCCGAAAGTTCTTAGTGTATCCGGTCCCGACCGGATCGCTCCGAGGACTGTTTGAGCTCAAATAATTATCAGGACGATAAACTAAGCGCGAGTTCCGCAGGAGCGATCCTTCCCGGGAGGGACAGGATACGCTTAGACAATATGTAATGACCTCCGATTTGTAGGTTCGTGGATTTACCTGTATACTACAAGTCGGCAAAGACAAATGTAACAGGAATTACCGCATACAAATGGAGGTCATCAAATGAAGTATAGCACAGTCTACGTCGGAAT
>JAFSYO010000021.1 GCA_017449925.1 Stomatobaculum sp. | reverse complement strand
GGCGGCCGGTGCTGACGGTGCCGGGATCCTCGCCGAGAGCCTCGGCCAGGGTGATGCGGACGGAAGGAGCGACCTGGATGATCAGCTTTTTCCCTGCGCTCATTTCATCCAGGACCTTGTTGGTGAAGTAGTGAACAGTCAGCGCGCCGGTCGGGCAGTACTGCACGCACTGGCCGCAGTTGATGCAGTTGGTGTCCGCGAGAAGTTCGCCGTAGGCCGGAGCGATCAGAGTGTGGAATCCGCGGTTCTCCCTGGAGAGAACGTTCACCTTCTGGATCTCGTTGCAGACCTCAAGACATCGTCCGCAGAGAATGCAGAGCTTTGGATTCCGCATGATGGAGGGGGAGCTCCAGTCGTCCGGCTGGCTGCGGAGCCGCTGGTCGTAGCGGTTTTCGTTGTGGAGCCCCAGGGTCTGGGAGAGCTTCTGGAGGTCGCATTCTCCGTTTTTCGCGCAGACCAGACAGTTCTGGGGGTGCCGCGCGAAGATGAGCTCCAGAAGGTTGCGTCTTGCCTTCAGCACTTTCGGAGAGGCGGTGTGGACCACCATGCCCTCCGCCACGGGCGTGGAACATGAGGTGGGGAGCTGGCGCATACCTTCCACTTCCACCACACAGAGCCGGCAGTTGGCTTTGATCCCGAGATCCTCGTGCCAGCAGAGGGTGGGGATGTTGATGCTCGCCTTTTTTGCTGCCATCAGAATCGTTGTTCCTTCTTCCACACAGAGCTTCTGGCCGTCAATTGTCAGGTTGACCATCACTGAAGCCCTCCTTTCGAGCAGATTTTGCAGTAATCACGATCAATATGGTGCAGATATTCCCTGCGGAAATTGCGGATGCTGGAGAGCACCGGCACGGAGGTGGAGACACCGAGACCGCAGAGAGAAGTGAGCTGCATGGTCTCGCAGAGTTCTTCGATCTTGTCCAGATCCTTTACGCTGCCTTTTCCTTCCGCGATGCGCCGGACGAGATTGTAGAGCTGCTGTCCGCCCTCCCGGCAGGGAGTGCATTTTCCGCAGGACTCGCCGCGGAAAAAGTCCAGGTTGTTCAGCACCACGTCCACGATGCAGTTCCGGTCGTCCACTACCAGGATGGTCCCGCAGCCGAGACGGCCGCCGGAGGCGGATACGGAATCGATGTCCAGGACAAGGTCGATCTGGTCCGCGTTGATGATGGCGCCGGAGGTGCCGCCGGTCTGGACACCGAGAAGCTTATGTCTGTCCTGGATGCCGCCGCAGACTACATAGATGATGTCCTTCAGGTTCACGCCCATGGGGAATTCGAACACGCCCCGCCGCTCCACGTTGCCGCAGACGGTGAAGAGCTTGGTCCCCGGGCTGTTTTCCGTGCCGAACTGTCGGAACCAGTCCGCGCCGTGGTCCAGAATGAGGCTGATGTTGGCCAGAGTCTCCACGTTGTTCAGCATAGTGGGCTTTCCGAAGAGTCCCCGGATGCTGGGGAAGGGGGGACGGAACCGCGGCTCGCCCCGTTTTCCCTCAATGGATTCGAAGAGGGCTGTCTCCTCGCCGCATACATATGCACCCGCCCCGGAGCGGAACTTGATTTCGAAGTCATAACCGCTGCCCATCATGTTTTTCCCGAGGTATCCGAGGCGCTCCGCGTCTTCGAGAGCAGCCTGCATGATGGGGAAGATATAGGTGTATTCCGCCCGGAGATACACATAGCCGGTATGAGCGCCCACAGCTTTTCCGCAGATCGCCATGCCCTCAAACACAGAGCAGGGATCTGAGGAAAGGAGGATGCGGTCCTTGTTGGTACCGGGCTCTCCTTCGTCGGCGTTGCAGACGATGTATCTGACAGGATCCTCCGCCGTCCCGGTAAACTGCATTTTCCGCCAGGTGGGGAAGCCCGCACCGCCGCGGCCCCTGAGTCCGGAGGACTTCACAGTTTCAATGATCTCCGAAGATTCCATGGCCAGCGCTTTCCGGAGACCTTCGAATCCTCCCCGGGCGGCGTACTCTGCGGCGCTTTTCGGATCGATCTTTCCTCGGTTCCTGAGAAGGTTCCGCACTTCTCTGATCTCTTTTCTCTGCATCACTTCCGCCATGATTCACACCTCCTCCCTGATGTACTGCTTGATGATGTCCCGCGCCCTTTCCGGAGTCAGATTTGAGTAGGCCCTGTCATTGATCATGATAGCAGGAGAGTTTTCACAGAGCCCCAGGCACGGACAGTACTCAAGCGTAAAACGTCCGTCTTCCGATGTCTCCCCGATCTCCAGGTGCAGCAGGTCACGGATCGCGTCCACCACCTCCTGGGCGCCGTGCACATGGCAGGGCGCGCTCTTGCACATGCGGATGATGTACCTGCCCTGGGGCTTTACCGAAAGCATCGCATAGAAGGTCACGAAGCTGTACACCTGGTTGCGGGGAATGTTCATCTCCCGCGCGATGACGGTGACCACTGCCTTGGAGAGCGCCGGCACGATCGCCTGCACTCTGATCAGCACCATCATCAGCATATCCGGACGGTCGCGGTATTCCGCCGCGATTGATGCCACCTGCACAAGCTTTGACGCAGGGGTCTTGTAAAGATAATTCTCTCTGCCCATGATTTCTCCTCTCTGGTCTTCCTGTCCGGGGATGTACGGGTCCGATGCATAAGATCGATCATTCGGACCCGTACGATCGATGGAATGGATTGGATGCGCTTATTGTATTCCGGATATTGACACAGGTAAAACTGGAGTTTATCTTAGTGACACAGGTATATGCCTTAGTTTGGGCGGGAGCAGGCTGGAAAAAGGGAAGAATAAAGGGAGAAGAAGAGAATGAAGACCGCGGAAAAATACTATATGGCCGTCGTTGAGGAGCAGGGCATCTCCGAGGCTGCCCGGAAGCTCTATATCACCCAGCAGTCCCTCAGTGAGCAGATGCAGAAGCTGGAGCAGCAGTACGGGGGAAAGCTGTTTCTCCGGCGGCCCCGCTTCCAGCTGACACAGGAGGGCGAGCTGCTGTACGGGACGCTGCAGAAAATCCGTATCCTTGAGGATGGCCTGGATACCGCTATGACGGAGATCCGGGAAAAGCAGAAAGGCCGTCTGAACATCGGGATCCACTCCTCAAGAGCCAGGTGCATCCTGCCGGAGGCTATTGCCCGCTTCAGGAAACAGTACCCGCATGTGGTGCTGAATTTTTACAACCATGATACCAGCGACTTTGAGAAGATGCTCCTGAACGGCGACCTGGACTTCTTTTTCGGCATCAACGCCCGGGATCTCCCGGAATTCCGGCGGGTCCATGTGGCCTCGGAATCGGCGTTTCTTGTGGTATCCGCGGACTATCTCCGGGATACGCTGAAGAGGGATCCCGCGGATATCGGCGAGGTGGCGAGGGAAGACCTGCAGAAAATGACGCTGATCCTGAACCAGCAGGCCAGCAACTTCCGGAAACGGGTCAATGAGTATCTGGAAGGACTCTCTTTCAGCCCAGAGCAGGTCATCTCCGTGGACGGCTACAGCCTGCAGATGGAGCTGGCCAGCCATCAGGTGGGTGCCTGCTTCTGCCCGCAGCAGATGCTCCGGAATATTCTGCTGCCCAGGGCTTCACGCATCGCGGGGCGCCTGCTGTCCTTCCCGGTGCCTGAGATCACCGACCCGAACGAGCTTTTCCTTGTCACGCACCGGCAGGCGTATGTGTCGGAGTACATGCGTGTCTTCATGAAACTGATCGTCGAAGAATGCCGGAGAACGTTGGCGTAAAAGAGACAGAAAACCGTCCCCTGTCTCCTCGAAAAGAGGCTTGCTTTTTACAGGGACAGGCCGCATAATTTCTGTACTGTATTGTCTGAAAAATACTTCCGGATGCGGGACGGGAAAGGGCGTGAACGTGATCATGGAAACAGATGTGAAAAAGAAGCCGGCGGGCGAAACGGAGACCGCACTGAAAGAAGAGAAAAAAGCGGAAAAGACCAGGGACGCGTGGATCCGCTCCCTGCATGACAGCAAAGTCTGGCACAACGTGAATACAACGGTCTGTGTGACGGTGTCCGCGCTTCTCCAGGCCTTTATGATCCAGACTTTTATCCGCCCGGCGGAGCTCCTGTCCTCCGGATTTACAGGAGTGGCGCTGCTTCTTGAGCTGCTGGCACAGAAAGCCGGGTTCAGCTTCCCGGCCCAGATCGGCGTGCTCTGCATCAATATCCCCGTGGGTCTGTTCTGCGCCAGGGGCATCAGCAAGCGGTTCAGCTTCTTTTCCTTCCTGAACGTGTTCCTGCTCAGCTTTTTCCTGCAGGTCTGCAATTTCCAGCCCATTTTCAAGGGGGAGCCTCTTCTGGACGTGATCTTCGGCGGCTTCATCGGCGGCATCGGCACGGTGATCGCTCTGCGGGGAAATGCTTCCACAGGCGGGACCGACTTTATCGCCATGTACGTCTCCAACAAAACGGGCAGGTCCATCTGGAACCAGGTCTTCATCGGGAACTGTGTGCTGTACTTTATCTTCGGCGCCATGTACGGGTGGATGAACGCAGCCTATTCCGTATTGTACTCCTTTGTCTCCACGAAGACGGTCTCCACGTTCCATCACCGGTATGACCGTGTGACGCTGCAGATCACCACGAAGAAGGCAAAGGAGATCATCGAAGTCTACACGTCCCACTTCCCCCACGGCATTTCCTGCGCGTCGGTCATGGGCGGATACAGCCATCAGCAGATGTACCTGCTGCACACAGTCCTTTCTTCCTACGAGGAACAGGAGGCGATCCGGCTGATCCGGAAAACGGATCCCGGGGTGATCATCAACGTGATGAAGACCTCGGAATTCTACGGGAAGTATGTGACGCCGACCATTGAGTAAACCAGTAATCTGACATCCCATGAAGTAAATGCCGCTGCCCGGCGCTTTGGAAGGATCAGCCTTCCATACCGGAGCAGCGGTTTTTTGGTGACCGCGTGGCGATGAAACTCTGCCTGCAGAGTGTTCTCCGTCCCTGGACATGGTATAATCGAAAATAACAGCAAGGAGGTGCGGTATGAAATTAAGAGCATTTTTGCTTACGGCAGTGACGATCCTAGTCCTGATGCTGGCAGGCTGCGGAGGCGGGCAGGCACAGCCGCAGCCCGCGGAGACCAGGGCGGAAGAGACCAAGGCGGAAGAGACCCGGGCCGTAGAGGCCGGCGCCGCTGAGACACAGGCAGCAAAGGACGCTGCCTCAAATCTCCAGGCAGCGAAGGGCGTTGCCTTTACAACGGGAACAGGATCAGCGGCAGTGGAAGAGGAAGACAGCAGCTTCCTTACGGAGGACCTCTATGACGGGATCATCCGGGACGAGAAGGACGCGGAGAAGGCTTTGCGGGGCCTCTTCGGAAGACTGGGTGTCGAAGAAGATACGGTCCTGGAGCCCATCTACATCCGGCCGAATGAGGACGGACTTGTGTGGTACATCTTCCGCCAGCTGCAGGGTGAGGCATCCGTATACGGAGCGGTGGTCAAGCTTGCGGCAGACAAGGACGGACATGCGGTCGCAGTGGTGAGCTCTCTGTTCTCCGGCCTCGGCGAAGTGGATATGCCCGAGACGCAGATCACGGCGGAAGAAGCGGAGGAGATCGTCCGGGAGACAATGGAAGGGACCGGCGCCGAGGTAGAAAAAGGCGTGACGGAAGCAGTGTTCCTCCCATACCTCAACGACGATACAAGCTTTTACTTTGCCTATGCGGTCTATACGAACAATATTTACACGGAGTACGAGACGGCTTATCTGGTCCATTATGTGGACATGGAGGGAGCCTATCTTTACTCCCTTCCGGTGCCGGAGCCCGGCAATGCGGACGTCTATTCCGGAGAAGGCGCCAGCCTTACTTTCAGCGGCTTTGAACAGGAGGTCTGGAGCGGAAAGATAAATCTCCTGGGGGGCGGCACACGGGAAGTCACGATCCCTGTCCTGAAGGACAAGGAGACGGGACAGCTGTGTCTCGGAGACATGGAACGCGGTGTGATCTGCGGCGATTATCTTGAGTTTGTGAACAATGATAATGTGGAGACGTGCAGTTACGGCATGAATGGATGGGACCCGGAGGAGGTCAGCGTCTACGATACTTTCCTCCGGGTGTACGACACCTTCGAGAGCGCGGGATGGCACGGACCGGACGGCGACGGAACGCCGACGATCCTTCTGATGGGCTACGTGGATGAAAACGGAGAGCCTG
>JAFSYO010000020.1 GCA_017449925.1 Stomatobaculum sp. | reverse complement strand
TCTCCTGCATGGAATCCATACCGGAGGCCAGGAGCTTTTTCACATCCGCAAGCGTCACATTTTCACAACGGCAAAGGATAATCTTGCTGTCATCCATGGCTGCACCTCCTTAGTCCAGACTGATGTTGCGCGCGTCGTAGATCAGATCCGCGTCGACACGCATGGTGATAACATTGGTGTGGTCCATCTTCGGTCCTGAGAGCACGCGGATGATCTCCGCCTTGCCGACGACAGAACCGTCGCGCTTCAGGGCATTGACGATGTCGCCCTTCTTCGGGACCGGGGTCATCTCATAGGGGAAAGTAATGTCGACTTTTCCCTCTCCCACCGTCTCGTTGATCACGAAGCAGGCAAGACCCGGGCAGTGGCTCACGCAGTTCGTGCAGCCGGTGCACTTCTCATAATCGACATGCGGACATTTGTTAAGGGCTTCCATCTCAACAGCCTTGAACTTGCAGCTGGTAACGCAGGGGTTGCACGGAATCTCCTCGTAGCATTCCATCACGACGTACGGACCCTTTGCTCTCCGCTCGACGGAAGGAAGGAGGGCTTCAAACATATCCCGAGAGGCAATTCCGGTACTCTCTAAAATCTCGTAGCTTCCCATTTACTTACCTCCATTCATGATTTCAAAGCCGCTGCGGATCTTCGCGCCGGTCTTTCCGGAACGCAGCACCTTCAGCTGCTCGATCCACTCGTCTCTCTTCGCGATGGTGTCCGGATGGTTCATCCCCGTGGCGATGGCCGCGGAAAGACCCGCGATGCTTCCTTCGATCATGGCAGCTGTCGCTTCTTCGATGCAGGACACGTCTCCGGCAACGTAGTAGCCCTTAGAGGTGGTCTCAAGGTTTTCGTCTCTTTCCGGAACAAAGCCGCCGAGCTGCGGGATATAGCGCATCTTGCAGCGGGTATGGGTGACCAGCTCGCTCAGGGGCGCCAGGCCGACTGCGAGGCAGATGGTGTCCACTTCGATCTCTTTCTCGGTTCCTGGGACGATCTGGAACTTGTCGTCCATATCGGCGATGACAGCTCCCGTCACATGATCCTTGCCGAGGGCTCTCACACAGGTCTTCTTCGTCAGGATCGGGACGCCCATTCTGGCGACCTTGGACGCGTGGACCTTGTATCCGCCGATCTTCGGGGCGGCTTCCACGATTGCTTCCACCTTGACGCCGGCCTGCATCAGCTGATAAGAAACAATGAGGCCTATGTTGCCTGCGCCGATCATAAGGACCTTGCTGCCCGGCTGGATGCCATAGACATTCATCAGGGTCTGTACCGCGCCTGCGCCGTACACGCCGGGAAGGTCGTTGTTCTCGAACTGCAGCATTTTTTCCGCGGCGCCGGTGCAGATGATCACCTTTTCAGCCGTCATCAGGCCGTACTTTCCGTCCGCCTCGTAGGAGACGACTCCGTCCTTGTAGATGCCGAGCACGTCCGTTTTCTGGAACAGTTCAATATTCTTGTTTTCTGCGATCTGCTGGCGAAGGATCTTCACGATCTCGATGCCGCGGGTACCCGCGCGCTCTCTCTCAGAGCCGAAGAATCTGTGAGTCTGCTTGACCAGCTGTCCGCCGAGGATAGTTCCCCTGTCCATCAGGGTGACTCGGACGCCTGCTTCCGCTGCGGCCAGGGCCGCGCTCATGCCGGCAGGGCCTCCGCCAATGACCAATACATCTGAAAATTTCACGCTTTGGCACCTCCCTCTCAGTATTCAAGTCTGCCGCTGCCGGTCTGCATCTTTACTACCATCCCCGCCTTCAGGGGCTCCACACAGACACGGACATTCGTGACTCCGTTGACTTCCATAAGGCATGAAGAGCAGTTTCCGATGGCGCAGAACAGCCCTCTGGGCCTGTCGTGATGCTCCCTCAGCTGCCGGACGCCCGCAGCGTGCAGTGCAGCCGCGATCGGCTCCCCTTCATATCCTTCGTAAGTCTTGCCCTCGAACGTAAACTCGACCTTGGGGCCATGCTCGAATTCGAGAACAGGGTGATCAGTGATCCTCATAAACTTACACCTCCTGTTAAGCTTGCCTCTGTATCCAATTTGATGACACAGGCCTTGTCCTGTATGACTTTATTTTACAAGTTGCATCAATCGGATGGAAATCAGCAGTTACGATAGTAATAATCGATACAATAAATCCGTGCATTTCCGCGGAAAAACCGGCGGAATGCATATTTTCCAATATAAAAAAGCCAGAAATATCCCGGCGAGGAAATATCTCCGGGACATTTCTGGTTCAGTCATCTGCGAGGGGCAGAAGGAGGGCGTGACATACTGCCGCGATGTGATCTGCGGCACAGCCCGGGTCAGACTGCGTAGTTCTTCAGCACCACGTTGAGGTCAGCGACTACATCGCGGACGGGGGCGTCCAGATTCTCAGTCAGGAGCCTCATGGCAACTTCCTTGCCGGTCTCCGTCAGGAACGGATCCAGGATGCGGTTGAATTTCTTCACGAACCATTCGTGGCCCACGTGATCTGTGGCTTCGCCGTCCGCGGCATAGACTCTGGTGCGGTAGACAGTGCCGTCGTTCAGCTCCATCTCCACACTGGCCAGGCGCTTCTCCGGGAACTGGGCGTCCAGGGACTCATCCACCACGAATTCCAGCCGCTTCATCATCTCCAGGACATCCGGGTTGCCAAGAGCCGCGTTGCATACCTGCCGGTATCCCACGTCGCCGAACACAATAGCGCTGGCCACCGGCCATGCGATGTTGTACTGGGCTTCATCCGTCTCGTGGGGCACGATCTTGGAAAGCGCCGCCGCGGAGCGGAAGGTGTGGACCTTCACGTGTTTCACCTGGCAGGGGCTGATCTTCTTTTCCTTCATCAGCTCAATGCTGGCCTGGATAGGCTGGTGGGCCCAGCGGCAGCAGGTATAGGGCTTAAAGTAGAGATTCATGATCTCGTAGGTCTTCCCCAGGGAATCCAGGTATTTCTCATAGGTCGGCATCTCCAGGAGATGGGTCTTCGCGCTTTCGCCCGCCATGGTATCCAGAGCTGCAAGGGTCCCGGCCATCGCTCCGAAGGGAACGCCGTCTTTGTTCATGGAGGGGAACTCCACTGCACGCATGACCGGTGTCAGGGGCGCGTGGAACTCTGCCATGGAAATAGCGGTCTTCTCCTGCTCCTTCGTAAATCCGAATATCCTGCCGATACCGCCGGCGGTCGCCACCGCGCCGTAGGTCCCTGTGCTGTGCAGGAAACCGTAGTGATCCTGCAGGGCAAGCCCCATGCGGACAGCGAGGTCATAGGACACTGTCAGCGCGGTCAGGTACTCGCGGTAGCTCACGTTCTTTTCCAGGGCCGCCGCAAGGACGCCTCCTACGAAAGAAGTGCCCGGGTGCCCCTTGATCATGTTGTGGCCGTCGTCGATGTCAAAGGAGTTGGAGGCGTGGCCCATGGCGAAGGCGGCTCCCATGAAGCTGAAGGTCCTGTCGCAGCCCGGGATCTCAAGATCACCGTCTTTGATGTATTCCGCCATCCGGACACCATTCTTGAACTGCTCCCCGTGACTCCCGAGGATCAGCGCGATCATCAGGTCGATGCCGCAGTCCACGGCCCGT
Source organism: Stomatobaculum sp. (assembly GCA_017449925.1). The sequence continues at coordinate 14,100 of JAFSYO010000020.1, read as the reverse complement.
CCCTGTACTTCCGCGGGAAGATCCTCCCACTTTGTGTCCAGCATATATTCTTCCATTTTCCAGGTGTCATTGAAAACCATATGTATTTCCTCCGCAGGATTTTGCGTTTTTTTCTCCTGAATTCATAGTAAAACAAAAACCGCTGATTGTGAAATCAGCGGCCTTAATGTGAATCATCGACCTTGCCGATGGTTCTTCAGAAAGACTCAAAGTCCCGGAGTTTTCCTTTTTCTGCGGTCAGGAGGTAATATCCGATGTCTTTTCTCCTGATTCCGGCGTCCGTGAACATCCGTCCCGGAAACCCGCAGGCGTCTCCCCGGAACATAAATTCCGCCAGGGTCCGGATAAGCTCCTCGCTGTGATCCTCGAAGTGTTTCACGAAGAAACCGGCGGCTTCCATCCTGCAAATGATCTTCCGCTTCGTTTCCAGACACCCGAAAGGACTTTCCAGACATCCTTCTCCTTCTTTTGCGTATAGTCCGCTGATGAAGATCCTGCCTCCGGGGCGGAGCACCCGGAAGCATTCCGCCAGGGCCCGATCCGGCTCCCGGATCTGGGACAGTGCGCACTCCATACAGCAGCCGTCAAAGGAAGCGGGAAGGTAGGGAAGAGACAGCGCATTTCCTTTTTTCACGCCTTCTCCCCGCGGGTCCAGGTCTACGCCTTCCGCGATACAGCCGGTCTTCTCCCGCAGAAAGCGCACTGTGCTGCCATCCCCGGCAGCCACATCCAGGACGCGGTCTCCCTTTGAGAAAGCGCAGAGATCCGCGCCCCTCTCCGTCAGCCGTAATCCTCCGGGGCGTTCTCCCTCCTGGCTCCCCTCAAAGAGACAGCTCCACCAGCTCATACCAGTCTCCATTCCGCGGCTTTTTTTATTCCTGACAGATACGCTGCGCAGAACGGGATCAGTTTCCCGTCCCGGTACACATGGAGACTGCACTGGCGCAGCCGCTCCGCGTCCAGGTTTCCTGCGTCCTGGAAATCCATGGAGGTGATGGTGAAGCCATGGATACTCTTCAGTTCCAGGAAGCCCTCGAAGCTCTCCGGGTCCTCCGGTTCATCCTGGCTGTAAGCATCCCACTCATCCGTCCTGGACCATCGGCTGCCGATGTAGTCACGGTTTTTGGAAGCCGCGCCCTCCTCCGGGCCGGAGCAGCAGCATGACGGCCTCCTGGAGCGGTTGCTTAAAGAAAGGATCTTTCCGTCAGGGCAGGCTATATAGTCCCCGTGCAGTCCGCAAAGCGGATGATCACAGTAGGAAGGCACCAGGCTCTCCCTTGGAATATACCCGCTGGTCTGGACCACAATGTCGTCGATCAGCTCCCCCAGGGTGTAGCGGTCCGCATTCTCCGGAAGAGCAGGGATCCTGCCGAAGTAGCTCACCGGCTGGAAATGGATGCCCTTAATATAGGGCGTCCGCCGCATCCCGTACTGGATCATGGCCCCGATCTGGTCCGTGTTCACCCCCGGCACCAGCGTCGGCACCAGCACCACACCGATATGGTGGCCGGAGATCATCTCGATTGCCTTCTCCTTGATCTTCAGGAGCTTCCGGCCGCGCAGTTTTTCATAGACGCTGTCCGTCAGTCCGTCGAACTGCAGGAACACGAAAGAGAGACCTGCATGGAACAGGTCGTGCATGTAGTGAAAATCCTTCGACAGACGGATGCCGTTGGTGTTCAGCTGAACATAGTCGATCCCGGCGTTCCGGGCATAGGCCACGATCTCCGGCAGGTCGTCCCGCAGGGTCGGCTCGCCGCCGGAAAGCTGGAGAAGGGTGCCTCCGGTCTTCTCCACGACATCGTCGATCTGTCTTTTGATCTCTTCCAGGGGGATGTCTTCTCCCGCGCAGTTTCCTCCGTCCGCGAAGCAGAATCGGCAGTTCAGGTCGCAGCGCTTCGTCACCTCCAGGACCGTGCAGCAGGTGCCCTGCAGATGTTTTCCACAGACGCCGGAACGAAGGCAGTCCTCGGGGCAGCGGAGACCTTCCTCCGCGCCGCTCTCCGGGTGCTCTCCCGTCCATTGTCCTATATCTTCACTGCCCCGCCAGATCACGGTGCGGAAGGGCCCGTGCTCCGGGCAGACTTTCCGCATCACCCATTCCCGTCTTTCCCACACTCGTTCGGCGGGGATCATCTTCAGACACACCGGGCATACACTTGTTGTCTTTCTCATGGACTCGATCCTTTCTGGTCAGAACGTCCCCTTCAGGGTATTTCCTTTATCCCGGCGACATTCCTTTTCTGCATCCCGCCCCCGGTGAATCCTTCCTTTACCTTTACATGGATCTTCAGAGCTCCGGCGGCAGTTCCGCCGAGCTTCCCCGGTTCCGCCAGAACCTCCCGGACGCGTTCCGCATCCGGCATCTCCACGCCGTATACCGTAAGCTCCGGAGATCCCGCATCCTCCCGGATCTCATAATCTATGAGACCGGGCACAGAAAACAGGATCTCATCCAGTTCCCACTGGGTAAGGCGCCTGGGCCCGGCCGCGATGCTTTTCCCGTTCCGCCTGCCGCCCCAGGGCAGGATCCTCTTCACCATGCTGCCGCACTCACAGACACCGCTGAACAGGTATCCCATATCTCCGGTGCGGTAGCGGATAAAAGGCATGGCTTTCCTGCGGAGCGTCGTAAAAACGAACTCCCCGGGCTTTCCTTCGCTCTGGGGCAGTCCCGTCTCCGGGTCGATGAGCTCCACCAGAAAGTCGCACTCCTTCAGATGACAGCCGCTGTGGGCGCCGCACTCCACTGCCACGCCGTAGCCCAGCTCTGTCATGCCGTAATGCGGAAAGGTCTCACAGCCCAGCAGCCCTTCGATTCTTCCGAGCAGCGGCGCCGGCGTGGTGTCCGCGCTGAGAAGCACGGAGTGGATAGTTCCTGCCTCTGACAGCGCCAGGGCTTCTGTCACTGCCAGGATGTGGGTCGGGATCCCCGCCAGCACGGTGCACCCCTCCTCCCGGATCCTCCGGGCAGTCTCTTTGAAGTCCCTCGGCACGCCCTCCCGGACTGCCGGAATGCCCCTCTGTTCCACCGCTTTCGCCAGGAGATCCCCCACAGAATCCGGCTGGCTGCAGGGGAAGAGGATCATCACCTTGTCCCCCGGACCGGAGAGCTCTGTCATCCCCTCCGCGAAGAAATTTACCGTGTCCTGCAGTTCCTCCGCGGAAAAGAAGATCCGCTTCGGGTTCCGCTCAGTCCCGGAGGTCTTCAGGGTCACGATCCTCTGCACCCCCGAAGCCGGAAGGCACAGCCAGTCCTGGGGCAGGGCACGCAGGTCCTCTGCTGAAGTAAAGGGGATCTTCCGGAGATCTTCAAAAGACCGGATCTTCTCCGGGTCCGCGTCCTTCAGATGTTCCGTGTAAAAACGGCTGCGCTTTTTCGCGTACCGGAGCATCTCCCGCAGTTTAAAAAGCTGCCACTGCTCCAGGGCTGCCCGGTCTGTGCATCCGGTCACCTCCCGCACGTAGGTCTCCACCGCCGAAGGTTTCAGTAGGCGGGGCGTCTCTGAAGATATCAGCGCGCGGGGCTCTTTCCCGTTCACCACGCCTCCTCCGGCATCACAAAGCCATAACTTTCCAGGATCTCCATCGCTTTCACGTAAGTCTCCTCCGTAAGGCGGGGGCAGAGGGCGGCTTTTGCCGACTGCCGGTTCTTCGTGATGTCCTCACATTCCACGGAACCCCAGGCCTCCTCGAACCAGCTGACCAGTTCCTCCGCCATGAGGTTAAGGGTGTTGTCCGTCTCGTCCGGAGTCTCCCATCCGGCGTACAGTCCCAGAAGACAGACTGCCCCCGTCAGGGCGCCGCAGTTCCGTCCGCAGCCCCCGAGACCTGATCCCAGGCCCGCAGCCGCCCGCACCAGTCCTTCATTCTCCTCTCCCCTTACAGCAAGGCCCGCTGAGAGGATGGCCTGGGCGCAGTTGTACCTCCGGTCCAGAAGGTCCCGGAGCACTGTAACATCCGCCATTTCTATTTATCCTCCAGCATTTCTTCCACTTCCGCCATGCGGCCCTTAACAAGCTCCTCATCGATCATAAGGTTCCCGCATTTAGGACAGCGGAGTATATCCGCGTGGAAGGGGTGTCCAAGATACACAAAGTGTGTCTGCTTCGGCTCCAGGGGCACATTGCACTTCGCGCAGATATACCGCCCCGCAAGGCCTTCCTGCAGACTCTTCGGATCAATATTTTTCGGATCACGATTGTTGGTATCCATGCCGTCATTCCTCAACTTTCATCCGGTGGGAGTATGCGTTTATGATCCTGTACTTCCCGTCTTCCATCCTGTAGGTCGCCCAGCAGGTGATGTTCCCGATCATTTTGCAGCCCGTAAAGAAGCCGGTCTCCCGGTCCAGGACCTTCATCCCGCTCTCTTCACAGGCCTCAACCACCGCGCACACATCTTCGCAGAACAGGTGCTCCAGATCCAGTTTTTTCTTCAGCTCCGGATCCAGTTCCCAGAATTTCTCCATCCGTTCAGCCTCCTCCTTTTCCGGAACATCCGGGTCCTCGCCCCTTAGGATCCGGGACAGCTTCCGTTTCTGTTCATACCGCCTGTTCACTCCCGGAGGCAGTCTGTTCCCGTCATTAAGATCCAGGAGCAGATCCAGGAGATGCACCGTCTCCTTTCCCTGACCCGCGAACCTTTCCCTGCAGTTGATGCAGTAAGTGAGATAGGGAAGTTCACTTTCCGAAGCCCGCTTCTTTGCGAGCCAGTCCGTATAGCCCGGGTCCGCGATCTCCACCTGCCCGCCGTAGGAGCAGCAGGTCGCCTCCCCGCCGCTGTCCTCCGTGAAGTACCCGCCTCTCTCCGCGAGACGGCGCACACTCTGCTTCAGGCTTTCTTTGTTCCTGGAGGAACAGGGGTCAAAGATGTAATATGTCTCCCCGCTTCCTTTTCTTCTGAAAGAGACTTTCTTTTCATCCAGGACCTCATAGAAGGACTTCACCGGAATCTCCGGCAGATAAGTCCCGAACATCTTCATGCAGGAAGGACAGGTCATGACGTAGACCGGGCGCCCTGCTTCCTGCCAGACGCCGCGTATCTTTTCCAGGACTTCGCGGTGGGCGGCATCGTCCGCAGCCCAGACCGCCGGCGCGCCGCAGCAGCCGAGGTGCAGGCCTGCGTCCGGAATCAGCTCTTTCAGCAGTTTCCAGCTTTCCGTGACATAGCGCGGGTCGGAAGCGCCGATCTGGCAGCCCGGGAAGAAAACAGCGGAATTGCCGTGCTCCCTGTCGATCTCAACATAAGAGCCTTTTCCGTTGGAATACTCCATATCCCGGAGCCAGTATTCATGGAACGCCCAGGGCATGGCGCCCTTCTGCTGCATCATGCTGTGGCTCTGCAGCAGGAAGCGGTCGATATCTATCCCCGCCGGACATACGTCCGTGCAGTAGCCGCAGTGATTGCAGCTGCCGATCATTCGGGTGCACACGGTCCCGTTCCCGTCCAGGGTACCGGGGCGCACCGTGACATAGACTTCCTGGGCCATAGGCTTCACGGTCTTCCGGGAGTATTCCAGGATGCCGCAGCCGCGCTGGCATGCGTCGCACTGACAGCGGAAACAGCGGGAGGCTTCTTCCACGGCTTCCTCCCTGGTATATTGTTCCCCGTCCGCGGGAAGGACCTGCGGCGTCTCCTTAATAAAACGCTCCGCCAGCTGGATCCTGCTTGCCGGCGCCGGTTCCGCGTTCCGCATGATCCTGGTCTTCAGGAATCCCTCGATCAGCGTCTGGGCCTGGAATCCCTGGGCGATGGCCTCCATGGGGTCTGCTCCTGTCATTGCCCCGCCGAAGAAAATACCTTCCTCCAGACCTGCCGTAACCTTTGCTTCATTCTTACCATCCGGCTGTCCCTGCTCTCCCTCCGGCCGGCGCCCCGGGAACAGGCCGAAATCATCCCCGTCTTTCCCGGTGGCCACATAGACCGCGGCGTAGCCCTGTCTGATCAGGGCGCGGACATCTTTGACGCGTACGTTGAAATGCCAGTCGCATTTCTCGAACTGGAACTGCCGGTCGATCTCCTCCTGCAGGAATTCCGGGGCCACCGTCTGAAGGAGACATCCTCCTGCCCTTCCGGAGGCCTCAAAAACCGAGACCGGATATTTTCTGTTCAGAAAACGGAGCGCACAGGCAAGTCCGCTCATTCCCGCGCCTACCACCGCGATCCTTTCCTTTTTCGGAGGCATGTTGTAGCGGTTCGGCTTCGTGTTCCGGGCGAAGCTTAAAATGGCCCGCTCCAGCTTAGGCATGTCCAGGGCACCGCCGTGGTTCCCCATAACACAGACAGACCGGCAGTGTTCGCCGCAGTGCCGGGATACCAGGAAAGGGAAGCCGACGCTGTTGCTGAAACGCCGGAAAGCAGCGTCAAACTGCCCCTTCTGCACCTTTCCCAGCAGATCACGGATGTCCATCCGGAACGGACAGGCCGTCGTACAGGCCGGGAGTTCCTCCTCGATGCATTCCAGCACGGACTTGTGGCTCCAGCGCCACACCTGCTCCCCGGCCAGGACCCGCTCTTCCATCTTTTCCTCCTTTAAAATCTCAGATTCCGCAGAATATTATCAGTTTTTTTCGTTTTCCCGATAATGTTTTCTTACATCATACCATAACGGATATTATAACGGGCAAAAGGCTGCCCCACTAAGATGATCTTAATGCGACAGCCCTGCGCTGTTCTGTAGGATACTCTTTGACCCTTGAACCCTGATTTCTGTTTGATTACACGAATCTCGTCTTGCTGGAGCCCAGCGGATTGAAGTAGTCGTCGTTGCCGCTCGGATACGGATTGTCCTTGATCTCCTGCAGCTCTTCGTAGAGATCCATGCCCAGGAAGTACTTCTCGGGGGCATAGGGCTTCTCGCCCTTCGCAATGGCGTCAAGACCTGCCTTGATCTTCTGCGGGGTCGCCGGGATCTCGTGGATGCGGACGCCGCAGGCGTCATAGATCGCGTTCAGGACTGCCACATGGCCGGAGGACTGGAAGGCCTCGGAGGCGCCGGAGGAACCGAAGGGACCGTACTCGTCCGGACGCTCGTAGTGGATCGCGTCGATCTTGTCCGGGATATCCAGGATGGTCGGGACGCCGCAGGCAGCGATATTCTTGTGTTTCGCCACATCCTCGTAGATCTCGGACAGCGCGAAGCCGATGCTGTGGGAGATGCCGCCGTAGGCCTGGCCGTTGACTGCGGCGAGGTTGCCGACTTTACCGACATCGTCCACGCAGGTGAAACCGATGCAGGTGGCCTTGCCGGTCTTGGTGTCGACTTCGACCTCCGCCATGTTCAGGCAGTAGGTGTAGGTCGGAGACGGATCGCCGATGCCGGTGTTCGGATCCATCCAGTTCAGACCCTTGATGGAGGTGCAGGACCAGGTACCCTCATAGGAGGTCGGGATGCCCTCTGCCACCATCTCGTCATAGGTGCGGAACGTTCCGTCTTCCTTCCTCATGGCATCCATCAGCTTGTTCGCCGCGACGATGGACGCGTGTCCGCTCATGAAGTGCGTGCGGGAGGCGCCGGACATACCGGAGTCCGGGCAGAGCTTGGTGTCGTTCTGCACCAGACGGATCTGCTCTGGCTTCAGGCCCAGGGGCTTCAGTGCCTCAAGAGCCAGCATCAGGGAGCCGATATCGCCGCCCTGGCCAAGTTCCTGGTAGGTGTCATACTTCGTAACGGTGCCGTCCGGGTTCAGTTCAAAGCGGACGCTGGCCTTGTCTGTAGCGCCCTCGGTGACGTTGAAGCCGCCCCACGCGAGGCCGACACCGCGGCGCTTTTCGGGCGTGTCGTTCTTTTTCGCCTCTTCCACCGCCTTGTAATAGATGGGCTTCATGATCTTCATCATCTCTTCCATCGGATAGGCGCGGAAAGGATAGCTGTTCAGGTTGGTCTGTCCCTCTCTGGCGATATTTCTCCAGCGGATCTCGAAGGGGTCGATGCCGACCTTCTCCGCCAGCATATCCATCAGGGCTTCGGAACAGGTATAGGCCTGCGGGGAACCGTAGGAGCGGTACGCAGTGCCGAAGTTGTGGTTCGTGTTGGCGACACGGGAAAGTCCTGCGGCGTTCGGGATATAGTACGGGAAGAAGATATGGCGCGGCTGCTTGGTCATGCAGTCATCGCCGCCCCAGGAGTAAGCGCCGTGATCCAGACCGGTCTCAAATTCCACAGCGGTGATCTTTCCGTTCTCGTCACAGGCGACGCGGCCGTTGGAGTAGCAGGGGCAGCGCTTTCCGGAGAAGGCCTGGTGCTCTTCATAGGACATGTGAAGGGCGCAGGGCTCGCCGGTGCAGACCACCGCAGTGCCGGCCAGGGCAAGGTCGCCGGCGTTGGTGGACCATCCGAAGGAAGCGCCGGTGGGGTTCATCATGACGCGGAGCTTGTCCTGCGGAACACCGATGGCATCGCCCACGCGGGCAATGGAGGTATAGACGCCCTGGCTCTTCGACTGGAATGTCAGCATGCCGTCCTCATCATAGTAAGCCTGGACCGTGCAGCCCTCGATGGAGAGATGCGGCTCGCGGGAGGAATAGAAGCTTCCTTCAACAGAATACGGCGCGTTGTCGATCATCTCTTCTACCTTCCGCGCGTCCTCCAGGCCGACGCCCTTTAACAGAGGCTGACGCGCGAAGACGTTCGGCGTATCCTCGTGGATCCGCTGGGCGTCCGGAAGGCAGGCATCCAGGTAGCTCATATACTCCGGCAGCTTCTCGATGTCCACGGTCACCTTCTTCGCCGCGGCTCTTGCGTGGCGCTCGGTGTCCGCGACGACCAGGGCCACCACGTCGCCCCAGCGGTACAGCTTGTCCTCCGCAAGGACAGTCCTAGAACACTTCATGACGGTGGAACTGATGTGCCAGTTCGCCTCGGCGAGCTCGTTGTTCGCGCCGGTGGCCTTCAGTTCCTTTGCGGTGATGATCTTCACAACGCCGGGCATCTTCTCTGCTTCTTCTCTGTGGATCGCCAGCAGTTTCGCGTGGTTCGCGACCTTCGGCTGCACGACGCAGACGTGGAGCAGCTCATCAGGCATATGCAGGACCTGGTCCTCGCCGTAATCCCACACGCCGCAGACCTTCGCCAGGGATGTCGGACGGGCCAGCGGACGGCCGTAGTTCTCGCCGTTCTCCGCGGGCTTCACGGTGATATCATCCAGCGTGCATTCGCCGCGCATCACCTTCGCTGCCGCCATGACAGCATCTACGATCTGCTTATAGCCGGTGCAGCGGCAGATATTCCTGGTCTTGTAGAACCACTGCCGGACGTCGGATCTGGTTGGATTCGGGTTCTTCTGCAGAAGGCAGTATGCGGAAACAATGAAGCCGGGGATGCAGAAGCCGCACTGCACGGCGCCGCACTGCATGAAAGCGTACTGGATGGGATGAAGGTGCGTCGGGGTGCCGATGCCCTCCACAGTAATGACCTTACTGTACTCTTCGACCTTTGTGATCTTCCTGGTGCAGGAACGGATCAGCTCACCGTTCAGGATCACCGTACATGATCCGCAGACACCCGTGCCGCAGCCCACCTTTACGCTGGTGCAGCCAATTCTTCTCAGGACATCCGCCAGAGAATCATTGTCAGGGTCGCACGCGAACATGCGGTCCACGCCGTTGATGTTCAGCCACATTTTTTTCAGCTTCATGATTTCTCCCTTCTTCATCTGCTTTGCAGGACTGATTTGCTTGATCTGTTGCTTTCTCTGCTTCTCTTATTCTCTTTTTACCTGTCTCTGTATTTCCCGGTTTTATATATTTATCGTAAAGCAGAATCAGTTCTTTGTGAAATCAGCAGAACAAATCCGTTTTATCAAATCCGTTGATGTACATTTCGCCTGATATTCCTTGTTTCCTGTTTATTCTGCAGGAACAGCATATATCGTACCATTAGGACGATCCTTATATCATCCGGGACGATGCTCAGGGCTGAAGAATTCCTGCGGCAGCTCTGACACGAGGACTATCCCGAAAACCAGGGCAACCGCCAGCTTAAGCGCGTTGAAGCCGGTTTCTGAAGCCAGGGCGAGGTCGTTAGCAACAATGTGATGGACCGTCCAGTAAATTCCCCCGCCAGGGATCAGCGGGAAAAGCCCCGGAATCATCAGAAGGATCGCCGGACAGCGCTGCAGGACCGCAAGGCCCCGGGACACAAAAGCAACTGAAACGGAGGCACAGAGTCTTGCCATGGCCGGCGGGCAGCCGAACTTCCGGAGCAAAGAGTCCACTGCCCACCCCATTGCCCCCACCAGCGCGCAGGTAAGGTAATGACGTCTCTCCAGACTAAATAAAAGGGCAAAGGCGGCAGTGCCCGCTGCAGCGGCAAGGCATTCCCGAAACAGCACAAGGAAAAACGGATTCACAGCAGCTCACCTCCCATCAGGTTGGCCGCAGCGGAAAGCGTCACAGCCACCCCCAGCGCGATGCAGAAAAAGACAAGGAGCGCGTCCAGCAGTCGGATGAAGCCTGACAGATAATCCCCTTCGACGATGTCGTGGATGGACACCACAAACCCGACCCCGGGAATCAGGGGCATGACAGAGCCGATCATCATGTAGTTCATCGCCTTCCCGAAGGAACAGCAGTAAGACAGACAGCACACCGCGGAAACCAGCGCGCTTCCGAGGATGATGCTGCTTGCTTTGGAAAGATGCTTTCCCGGTCCGGCCAGGAAAAACTGCAGGAGTATACCAGCCAGAAACGCAGTCAGGGTGTCCTTTAAGCTCCCGCCCGGCAGACAGCAGAACGCTGCCGCGCCGACCCCTGAAGCTAAAGCCTGGTGCAGGGCATGTTTTTCCGGCATGTCCGCGATCCGGTCCATTACATCATTTGCCTCCCGGGGTGTATATTTCCCATGTTCAATGTCTCTGGAAAGCGTATTTAAAGCCTCGATCCGGTCCATCCGGACTGCACTTAAAGGGATGTGCTCTGCAAGGGCGTAGCTGCTTCCGTCTTCATCCTCCGCGGTAAGAAAAAGACCGTTGCTCAGCACATAAAATGATTCCTCACCGGTTCCGTAGGAACGGCAGATCCGTTCCATGCTTTCCTCCACCCGGGATATTTCGGCCCCGTTCTCGAGAAGCATGCGGCCCGCACGGGCCGCAGTATCAAGGACTTCCTTTTTCATTTTCACCTCATACGTCCAGGGCCATTATGCCGTAGCGCATAATTGAGATCAGGATTGATGACATGGCAAATGCTTCGCAGATTATGCCGGACACTGAGCCCATAATAATGTCATAAAGGATCCAGCAGGGACTTGCGAAAAGGAGGCGGTTAAGCCGGATGATCTTCCCGCTTCTGGACCAGTTCGCGTGTGTGTTGGCAATGGACGAGAGACAGGGAAGAAGACTCGGGAGTCCCGCCCAGGTCATGACCGTCATGACAATGAGAATTGCCGTGATGGTCCATCTCCATCCGATCCAGGAAGATATGGCGTGTTTTCTGTCATTCAGGAGGAACATATTGACCGCGTAAAGGATCTGGGAAAGAGCTCCCCCCAGACCGCCCAGCATATAGTAATGTATAGCAAACAGGAGGGCCGAAACAGCAAGAACGAAAATCATGCGTCTCGTGCTTTTGCATTGATAGGAAAGGATCACGACTCCTGTTCCGATAAAACCAACAGCTTGTGCAATGATCGAAAACATGGGGACTCCTCAACTGTGCTCAATACACGATATAAAGCGCCGGAATATATTCTTTATTGTATCCCGATGAGGAAACAGCTTCCACACAGCAGAATTGATGGATAGGATCGATTTCACCGTTTTTATCCGAAGACTTTTTCAAGTCAGGAAATACGAGAAATGTCCTGTACGTCAAAAACCGCTCCAATCGAGCGGTTTTTGAATCAAGCTGCTTTTTAAGATTGTTCTTATTATTTCGCCCTCATTTCCGCGGCGATCTCCAACGCAGCCTTTACCACTTCGTCCGCCTCTTCCCTGGTCGTGTCATGGCCTATGGTAAAGCGGAGGCTGTTCATGGCCTGTTCATGGCTCAGGCCGATGGAGCGGAGCACGTGGCTGGGCTCTGAACTGCCGCTGGCGCAGGCGCTCCCCGCGCTGGCACAGATGCCGCGTTCCGAAAGCTTCAGAAGAAAACGTTCCCCGTCGATCCCCCGGAAGCAGAAGTTCAGGTTGTTGGGAAGACGGTGTTCCATGCCGCCGTTCACAGTCACCTCCGGGACGCTTTCCAGCATCCGATTAATCAGATAGTTCCGGACTTCGGTGACGGAACGCATTCTTTCCTGCAGGGCCTCTCCGGCAATCCGGGCGGCTTCTCCAAGTCCCACGATCCCCGCCACATTTTCCGTTCCGGCCCTCCTGCCCCTCTCCTGCTGGCCGCCGCTGATCAGCGGCGGAAGGCGCAACCCCTTTCTCATGTACAGGAACCCCGTTCCCTTCGGGCCGTTGAACTTGTGGCCCGAGGCGGAAAGAAGGTCGATTTTATCCTCCTTTACATCGATCGGGATATGTCCGAAGGCCTGGACCGCATCCGTGTGGAACAGTATCTTCTTCTCCCGGCACAAAACGCCGATCTCCCGGACAGGCTGCACCGCGCCGATCTCATTGTTCGCCGTCATGATGCTGACCAGGAAGGTATTCTTCCGAATGGCCGCTTCCACCTGTCCCGGACGGATCTGACCTTCAGAATCCGGCTTCAGGCGGGTCACCTCGTAGTCCCGGGACTCAAGGTACCGGCAGGTGTTCAGGATGGCGTGGTGCTCCATTGCGGTGGTGATGATATGTCCACCGCGGGGAGCATACTTCTCCGCCGTTTTTACCAGCGCCCAGTTATCAGACTCCGAGCCGCCGCTGGTAAAATAGATCTCCCCAGGCTCCGCGCCAATCACGGCAGCGCAGTACTCTCGCGCCTTGTCGATCGCCGCGGCGGATCTTAATCCCAGAGGATACAGGGCGGAGGCATTGCCGTATCCTTCCTTCAGCCAGGGCAGCATTGCTTCCAGCACTTCCGGGGAAAGCGGCGTTGTCGCCGCATGGTCCATATAAATCATACGCAGCCTCTTTCTTTATTCTGAGAAAGCGCATGGCCTGATAGGTCACGCGCTTTCCATGTCTTTGCTTTGTTTTACGGTTCCGGCCTTTCTATCATAAGATCTTTGATAAGGTTGATAAATTCCGTCATCTGCGGGGAGATCCACTTATTTCTGTGGTACAGGATCTGAATATAGTACTTCTGCGGTTCGCATCTGACATTGAGAATAGTCAGGGAGCCGTCCTCCACGCCCTCCCTCGTCAGGTAATCGGGCAGATAGGAAATGCCGTTCCCGGTCTTCAGGAGCCCCAGAATGGAGGTCGTGTTGTTCACCTGGATCACAGGGGCGAAAATACAGTCTGTCTTCCCGGCGATCATCTCGATGCTTTTGCGGTACAGGCTGCTCTTCTCCGGAAGGATCATGCGGTCAGCAGCGATCTCCTCAAACCCGATCTCCTCTTTTCCTGCCAGCGGGTGGCTGGAAGAGGCAACGAAAGAAACGCCCGCTTCCTGGATCATGGCCCGCACAAAATCAAAATCCACGATACGGCTTCCCATGACGAAGATGAGATCCACATCGTTGGACCGCAGCAGTTCCATGAGTCCGGCAGTCGATCCGGTCACCACTTCAATGTTCACGTCTGGAAAGCTCTTGCTGTAGCGGGACAGCGCTTCCACCATGTATGTGGCAAGCAGCGACTCCACCACGCCGATCCGGAGCGTTCCCCGGACCATGTTCACCGTATTGCTGATCTGCGCCATGTCAGAGATGATACGCTCCATTTCGTTGGCATAATTCACCAGATATTCTCCGGCCTTGGTCAGCTTTACTTTTTTCCCGATCCTGTCGAACAGGGAGACTCCCAGCTCTTCCTCCAGTGTCTGGATATGAAAGGTCACTGTCGACTGGGCATATCCCAGTTCATTCGCAGCCCGGGTAAAGTTCTGCAGCTCCGCGACTCTTAAGAAGGTGACCAGATTCCGGTGTTCCATAGATGTAATACCTGTTCCTTTCCATTCGTTGCATAGATCCGTTCCGTGATGTCCATTACTTTGTTCTCTGTGCAGTTCAAACCTGAAGCGTTTCGTATCATTGATTTTTTTCATCATATC
>JAFSYO010000184.1 GCA_017449925.1 Stomatobaculum sp. | reverse complement strand
GAGCCGGGGATGAACATCAGCAGACCGGCAGCGATGAAGATGATGCGCTCAATGATATTCAATTTCCAGAACAGCCATCCCTGAAAACCGGAGGAGATGACCGAGACGCCAATGAAAGCGGACAGGAAGACGGTGATGACCTCGATCGGGGTGCCGTTCATCATCATGGCCGGGCTGTAGCAGAAGGCAAAGGGGACAATGAAGCCGGCGAAGCCCAGTTTGCACGCTTCCACCGCAGTCGCCATGGGACTGCATTTTGCGATGCCGGCGCCGGCGTAGGCCGCAAGGGCGACCGGGGGCGTAATGGCGGACAGGCAGGCGAAGTAGAACACGAACAGGTGGGAGGTCAGCGGTGTGAGTCCCAGCTTGATCAGCGACGGAGCAAGGATGGATGCCGCGATGACATAAGCCGCGGTCGTGGGCAGGCCCATGCCGAGGATGATGCAGGTGATGGCTGTGAAGAGCAGCGACGGGAACAGCATGCTGTGCGCGAGCTGGATCATCATGTCGCCGAAGATCACGCCGATACCGGTAAGGGAGACCATGCCGACCACGATGCCGGCGCAGGCGCAGCCGATGACGATGGACATGGCCGAGAATCCGGACTTCACCATGGCTGAGGGTATGTTCTTAAAGGTAAAGCGTTTCTTTTTGTCAAAGAGCATGACCACAGGCACGGAGACCGTCGCCCACAGGGCGGAATAAAGCGGCGAAAGCTGGATGACCAGCAGTGCCACGATCAGGATGCCGAGGATCACGAGATAGATCCATCCGTCCTTCAGGACGTCCTTCGTCTTCGGTATGTCCTTCTCGTCCATCATGGTGATGTCGATGAGTTCAGACTGGGTGATGACTGCAACCGCGCAGCCCCAATAGTAAAGGAGCGCGGGGATCACCGCCGCGATGACGATGGCGATGTACTTCTGCTCTGTGAAAGCGACCATCAGGAACGCGCCGGAGCCCATGACCGGCGGAAGGATCTGTCCTCCGGTGGAGGCCACGGATTCGACGCCGCCGGCGAACTGCGGCTTGTATCCGCGGGACTTCATCAGCGGGATAGTAAAGGTACCGGTTCCAACGACGTTGGCGACTGCGGAGCCGTTGATGGATCCCATCAGGCCGGAGGCCACAACTGCGGAAAGCGCCGGACCGGACTTGATCTTACCGGTCAGCGAGATCGCAATCTTGTTGATGAAATCAGAGCATCCGGATGCCTCCAGGAAAGCGCCGAACATGACGAACATGAAGATAACGGATGCCGAGACGCTCATTGTGGTGCCGAACAGACCGTCAAGGTCCGTGGCAAGGAACTTACAGATACGCTGAATGGAATAGCCGCGGTGCGCGATAGCCATCGGAAGGTTCGGGCCGGCCAGCGCGTAGGCGACGAAGATCAGCGAAAGGATCGGCATGATGTAGCCCAGGGTGCGGCGGGCGCACTCCAGGACGATCAGGGCCAGCGCTGCTCCGGCGAAGGTCGCCTTCCAGGTCGTTTTGCTGAGACGCTCCGTCAGATGATGCACCTCGTCCATTGCCATGACGACAGAGACCCATACGAGTACGATCATGGCAATATCGATGATACGGCATATAGCGCGGAACCCTTTGCTCCCAGCGAATTTGTCTTTGAAGCAGTGTTTGTAGAGCGGCTGTGTCAGAAGGATCAATGTCAGCGCAAAGGCGAGATGGATGCCTCTCTGGGTGACATAGTCGTACAGCCCGTGGAATCCTGTCCAGACATGGAACAGGGTCATGCAGAAGGCGAAGACGGCGGCCGCTTTAATAAAGAGATCGCCCTTGCCTTCCTCAAGAGTCTTCGCCGCCGCAAGTTCGCTGTCCAGCGAAGTAACGTCGATCTCCTGAGCTTCTTTGTTGGTCTTTTGATCCGCCATAAATGACTTCCTTTCCCCCCCGGAATGTCCGGCCGGATGTCTTGTCTTCATGTGCATCAATCAGAAAAGACCGGAGCTGGCAGACCAGCTCCGGTCCCGGTTTCTGAATTACATAGCACCGATCTCTTTGAAGTATTTCTCGGCGCCCGGATGCAACGGGATGGGCATCTGCGTGCACAGGAACGAAGGATCCGTCATATCCTTCAGCAGAGCGTTTCCGGCTGCCATATCGGCCGCGCCTTCATTCATCGCCTTGCAGAGGTCGTAGATCAGATCTTCGTCAGCATCCTTCTGGACGATGATCAGGCACTTCACGCCGAAGGTCTGGGTGTCATAATCCACACCGGTGTAGGTGCCGGCCGGGATCTTGGTCTTGATGTAAGCCGCGTTGTTCGCGAGGATCTTCTCCAGCTCCTCGTCGGTGATGTCGAGGACATCGATGTCCTTGGTAGCAGCGAGGTTCAGCTGGCCGCCGATCGGCAGTCCTGCGAAACCGAAGGCCGCATCCAGGATGCCGTCGCCGACAGCGTCAGCGCCGTCACCGAGACCCAGGTTCTCAAGGCTGGTGTTGTCCTTGGAAATGCCCATAACGTCGAACGCTGCAAGAGAAGCATTCTCGGTTGCTGAGGAAGCCGGGCCGATAGCTACACGCTTGCCCTTAAGCTCGTTGATGTACTTGAAGCCGCTGGACTTCAGAGCCACGCCGGAAAGAACGGAGGTATAGACCGCACCGATAACACAGATGTTGTCGAGAGCGCCGATATCAGCGAACTTGCCGGTGCCGTTGTAGCCGTTCAGGACGACGTCTGCAGTCGCGACCGCAACATCAACTTCGCCGCTGGCGACATCCTGCACGTTCTGGAAAGAACCGGTGGATGTCTGGGTGTTGCACTTCATGCCCTGGACGTTGTTGGTCCAGCACTGGGAAACTGCCGCGCCTGCGGGATACATGGATCCGCCGGTGTCGGCCGTGCCGAAGGTCCAGATGACGTTGCCGCGGGCAGGCTTCTCAGCTGCCGGAGCCGCCGTGGTCTCCGCTGCCGCTGCCGCTGCGGTGGTCTCAGCTGCCGGAGCCGCTGCCGCAGTGGTCGTGGTGCTTCCGCCGCCTCCGCAGGCGGTAAGCAAAGAAATCATGCAGAGGGTCAGAACAAGTGACAAAACTTTTTTCATGCTTAATACTCTCCCTTCCTTTATGAATCTGTGAAAAACCAACAGTACCTTGCAAAAAACACAAATGGCTGTTGTTTACATTGTAGTATTTCAGCAAGTTTATGTCAATGTGTCCAGTTATGTATAAATATACATTTTTATATTATATTCTGCATATAACTAAATAACTTTATCACAGCTTCTTTCCCTGCTTCAGTTTGCAGATGCTCTGGGTCATGGTTCCCATAGGGCAGAAGCTGCACCAGGTGCGGGGGCGGAACAACGCCATCATGATCAGGCCGATCAGGGCGGAAGTCAGCATCAGGCTGTAAAAGCCAAAGCTGTACTGGGCGACCCAGTCCGGCACCAGACCCGGAGTATAGGCCCAGTTCCACGGTATGCGGAAGGTCCAGAAGAGTTTGATGGCCTGCCGCAGCGACTCCTCGCCGGAGAACACGAGCCAGGTCTGGAACACAATGTTCCCGAACATGGCGAGAAAAAATACCAGGAAGCCATAGCGGAATGTCTTCGAGGAGATCCAGGCCGGCGCCGGACGGTTCCGGGACAGGCGGCATTTTCCGCCGAGAAAAGTAAAGAGCTGTCCTCTTCCGCAGAGGTTGTTGCAGAACCATTTATTGCCGCCGATAATTGCGATGAGGAGGGGAACCAGAAAATCAAGCATTCCCAGCCAGGCGAAAAGGATGTTAAAAAAGCCAAGGGCGAAATAGATGATGCTCCAGATCCAGATGTAGTCGTACCAGTGCCTTTTTCTTTTCACGCGGTCACCTCCCTTGCCTTCATGGAGATCACATCTGCAGGGCAGATCCTGGAACATTTCCCGCAGCCCACACAAGCCTCCGTGTCCACAGCGGCCCAGCAGCCCTTCCAGACCGTGATCGCGCCTTTTGGACACTCCTTTGTACATGCCCCGCAGGACACGCAGCGGCTCTGGTCGACGACAGCGTAACGTTTTGAAGCCATTTTCCCTCCTGAAACTGATGATGCTGATGATACTGATTGACAAACCGCCCTGCCTCCGATAAAATCATTCATTGGTATTGATCTGGAGTGGTATCGAAGCGGTCATAACGAGGCGGTCTTGAAAACCGTTTGCCTTCACGGGCGCATGGGTTCGAATCCCATCCACTCCGCTTTCATGAACATCCGCATGAGTGCTGGAGGATCCAGTAATCATGCGGTCTTTTATTAGCAAATTATAACACAAAAAACGCCGGGAGCATTGTGCCCTCGACGCTTCGATTTATACATATTATGACTCATCTTAAACGGAAATACTTATCCCGGCTCAGTTTTTCTCAGCCAGATACGCTTCCGCCGCTGCCAGGTCTTCTTTTGTCGTCACCTTGATATTCCGGTAATCTCCCATGACCAGCTTCACCTTTGTGTCCGTAAAGTGCTCCACCACCATGGCGTCATCCGTGACCCCGGCTTTTGTTTCGGGGGACGACATCATGGTGCTGTAGGCTCTGAGGCAGAGGTCATAGCGGAAGGTCTGGGGTGTCTGGATGGTCCAGAGCCGCTGTCTCGGCAGGGTCTCCGCGGCGAAGCCGTCCTCGTCCGCCATCTTCATGGTGTCCTTGGAAGGAACGGCGATGACGCAGGCCCCATACTGCTCTGCGGCTTCATAGGAACGGCAGATAATGTCCGGCGTCACCATGCAGCGCGCTCCGTCCTGGACGGCGACCAGGGAGCAGCCGGAATCCTTAAGGGCCAGCAGGCCTGCGTACACGGAATCGTATCTCTCCGCGCCGCCTTCCACGATGTGCCGCACCTTTTGGAATCCGTATTTTTCCACGATCTCCTTCCGGCAGTACTCCGTGCCGTCCTCCGGCGCCACCAGCACCAGTTCTTCGGCAATGCTGTCCTCGAAGGCCCGGAGAGTGTGCCAGATCATCGGCTGTCCCGCGATCTCCAGGAACTGTTTCGGGACCTCAGTTCCCATGCGGCTCCCTCTGCCGCCGGCGAGGATGATGCCGGCAAGCTTTCCTGTCATCTCCGCATTCTCCTTTCCGATTCTTTCTTGCTCCCCCGGTCCCGCCGCCCTTCGGCTTTCCGGACCGGGTTCTTTTTTACCGCTCTCCCAGCTTCAGTCCCGGGACCGCGTTCAGGTCCCATCCGCTGCGGTGTCCTGCCCGATACTCATAGTAAGCGGCCGATCCGATCATGGCCGCATTGTCGGTGCAGAGACCGGGCGGCGGATAAAAGAGAGTGATGTCCTCGCGCTCGCAGCGGGTCTTCATGGCGTCCCGGAGAGCCGAGTTGGAGGCTACGCCGCCGGCCATGGCGGCCCGGCTGAAACCTAGTTCCTTCGCTGCTGTCACCGTGTGCTCCACCAGCACGTCCACCACAGCCTTCTGGAAAGAAGCGACCAGGTCCGCCACATTGATCTCTTCCCCTGTCATCCTCGCATGGTTCTGATAGTTCAGCACCGCGCTCTTCAAGCCGCTGAAGCTGAAATCATAGGCCGATTCCCGGACCTTCGCCTGGGGGAACACGATCGCTTCCGGGTTTCCTTCCTTTGCCTTCGCGTCGATCTTCGGCCCGCCGGGATACCCCAGGCCCACGCTCCGGGCCACCTTGTCAAAGGCTTCGCCGGCGGCATCGTCCCTGCTGCGCCCTAGGATACGGAAGGTCCCGTAATCCTCCACCACTACCAGGTGGGTGTGTCCGCCGGAAACGATCAAACAGATGAAGGGCGGTTCCAGCTCCGGACTGGCGATAAAGTTCGCGGCCACATGGCCCTCGATGTGATTCACCCCGATCAGCGGCTTTTCCGCCGCCCAGGCGAGGGCTTTCGCGGCCGATACGCCGATCAGCAGCGGTCCGACCAGTCCGGGACCGTAGGTGACGCCTACTGCGTCCACCTCGTCCAGGGTCATATCTGCTTCCTTCAGGGCCGATTCCACGACCTGGTTGATTTTTTCGATGTGTTTTCTTGAAGCGATCTCCGGCACCACCCCGCCGTACATGGTGTGGGTGGCGATCTGCGAGTAAATGATGTTTGACAGAACTTCTCTTCCGTCCTTCACCACCGCTGCTGCTGTTTCGTCGCAGGAGCTTTCGATCGCCAGTATACAGATGTCCTTATCCTTACCGGACATACTTCACTGCCTCCTTTTACTGCTAACTCTATTAATCTTCGTCGAACCGGAGCTCTGCCGTCCAGCCGTCCCGGGCAGTCTTAACGATGGAGAAGATCTTCTTCGCTTCCTCCAGGTATTCTTCCGGGTGGTTCAGGGACGGGCTGTAATGTGTGAGCCACATCTCCCTGGGCTGCGCCTTTTTCCCGAGCTCCGCCGCCTCGTACATGGTCATGTGTTTATTCTCCCGGGCTTTTCCCAGTTTATCGGGCTCGCCGTACATGCCCTCGCAGATGAACAGATCCGCGCCTTCGGCATATTCCGCGATCACCGGCACTGGCCGGGTGTCCGTGGCGTAGACCACGCTGATCCCCCGGCGTTTTTCCCCCAGGACCATGTCCGGGGTGTAGGTGATTCCGTTTTCGGTCACCGTCTGTCCCTTCTGCAGCGGATTCCACAGCTTCAGGGGGATGTTCTGGGCCTTCGCCCGCTCAGCGTCGAATTTCCCGCCCCGCGGGATGGTGATCCGGTACCCGTAGCACACTACGTTGTGGTTCACCCGGAAGGCGTCCAGGACATAGGGTCCCAGCTTGTGCTGTTCCCTGGCTTCTGTAAGCTCCAGGTACTTCACGGGAAAGGGCAGTTCCGGGGCAATGACCCTGAGGGCTCCTGCCACGCGCTCCAGTCCCCGCGGTCCCACCAGAAGCAGAGGTTCCGTGCGCTCTGCATTTCCCATGGTAAGAAGAAGTCCCGGAAGGCCGCTGATATGGTCCGCGTGAAAATGGGTAAAGCAGATCACGTCAATGGGCTTAGGGCTCCATCCCTTTTTCCGGAGAGCGATCTGGGTCCCTTCCCCGCAGTCGATCAGGAGCGCGGAACCCTCGCAGCGGGCCATCATGGAGGTGAGCCAGCGGTAAGGAAGCGGCATCATGCCGCCGGTCCCGAGAAGACAAATATCCAGCATTCCGTATCCTTTCTAAAAATCTCTTTTCCAGTAGATGGCCGCGTCCTCAACAGGATCCCGATAGTAGTTCTTCCGGAGTCCCTCTTTCTGAAAGCCGTGGCGCTCGTAAAGCCGGATGGCGGGAGTATTTCCTGCCCGCACCTCCAGCGTCGCGGCGAATGCTCCCCGCCGCAGCATTTCCTGAAGGGCTGCCTTCAGGAGGGTAGCCGACCAGCCCCTTCCCCGGTATTCCGGCGCGATGCAGATCCGCATCAGCTCCGCTTCGTCCCCCAGAACGCGCACGTTGGCGTAGCCGGCAGCAGTCCATCCCTCCGCGCTGCCCGAAAGGGCACCGTTACACTCGCCGACGGATAAAACGGTCTCCAGCAGCAGACTCTCATCCAGCCCGCTGTCCAGCATGTCCCGCAGCATGTTTTCTGTCCACGGATCGCTGAAGCACTGCAGCTCCAGCTCTCTCACCGCGGGAACATCCTTCTCTTCTATCTTCCGGATCCGCAGTACAGTATCCCCCCTGCGGATCTGTATTTCCTCTTTCATGTTTACTCCACCCGGTCCGGGGCGATGCCGGCCGCCAGTTCCTTCAGCCTTCCGGCCCGTTTCGCTTCGTCGAACTCGCGCTCCGCCTGGCTCTTCCGGAGGTACTCAGGGGAGAAATCCCGGGCCGGAACTGCTTTCCCCTCCCGGAACAGGACCGCGCCGAGAGCCGCCACGCTGCCCGCGCGGAGCCGCCCGGAATTCGCGGGCGCATAGGAAAACGGAACAGTCAGCTCACGTTCCGCCGCTTCCCGAAGAACAGGGACGCCGTCGCCGAGAAAGATCACTCTTTCTCCCCACCGGTTCAGTTCTTCCAAAAGCTCCGGGATCCCGATGGCCCGGGAAGCTTCCACCGTCTCCAGATGATCCGCGCAGTGGTACAGTCCGTTGTATACCTGGTTCCTCCTGGCGTCCATAACAGGACAGATCAGGGCTTCCGCGCCGTACAGATTGAAGGCTGCCGCATCCAGCGTAGGCACCGGCACCAGAGGCTTGTCCAATGCGAGGCCCAGCCCTTTTGCCGTGGCAGCGCCGATCCTTAACCCTGTAAAGGAGCCGGGTCCCGCCGAGACCGCGATGGCATCCACCGCGTGCTTGTCCGTTCCTGTCATGCGGAATATCTCGTCCAGCATGGGAAGCAGCGTCTGGGAATGTGTGATCTTATGATTGACCGTGTACTCGGCGGTCAGCAGGTCGTCCGTCACCACGGCCACCGAAGCGGTCAGCGCGGCGCTTTCGATTCCAAGTATGATCATTGTTCTGCTCCTTCAATACAAGTCCCGTTTGCAAGTCTTAGTCGGAGTCTAAGCTCTGACCAAGAGAAATGGGCGGACAACATGCCGCCCATCCTGTCTTTCTCATTCCACTGTGATCTCACGGTAATCGAAGCCCTTTGCGGGATCCTTCCGGATCGTGACATGGACCGCGTCCTCCGGGATCAGCTCGCCGATCTGGGAAGCCCACTCCACCAGGCTCACTCCATCTCCGAAGAAACAGTCTTCATACCCGATCTCGTACATCTCCTCGGGATCTTCGATGCGGTACACGTCGAAGTGCCACATGGGAAGCCTGCCTCCCTCGTAACCGTGGAGGATAGTAAAGGTAGGGCTCACCACCGGTTCCGTGATGCCGAGTCCCCGGGCAAACCCCCGGGCGAACACGGTCTTTCCGGTCCCCAGGTCCCCGTCAAGGCAGATCACCGTTCCAGGCTTTGTTTCCGCCGCGAGCTCCGCCGCAAAGGCTTCGGTCTCCCGGTCGGACCAGGTCTCCCGGATCATGCCCTGATCACCTTGATGATGTTGTCGAACTGCTCCGCGGCAGCCCGCAGGTCTTTTTCCTGCATGACAGAAGTGAAGAGCGCGAACTCTTCTTCCCCGTCGAGGCGCACTGTCTCCGCTCCCGCGAAAACTTTCTGCGCTTTCTCTTCGTCGCTGCCTTTGAAGCGGATCAGGTAGCGGTGCAGGGACTCTTCCATGGGCTCCGGCAGCGTCTCTCCCTCATGCCAGCCGAAGGGCACGTTCTTCTCAGGATTCTTCGCCGCTTCGATGATATCCGCCACGACCGCGCTGGCGGTGGGAAGTTTACCGGCGCCGCTGCCGTAAAGCATAGTGACGCCCAGCATATTTCCTCGGATCAGGATGCCGTTGAATACGCCGCTGACGCTGTACAGAGGATTGTCCTCCGGGATCAGCTTCGGGCAGACCGAGATCACGATTTTTCCGTTCTCCCGCACTGCGCTGCCCACCAGCTTCACCGCTGCGTTCAGTTTCTTCGCGTAGGCGAGATCCAGAGTATCGATCTTCGTAATGCCCTCGGTGTAGACCTTTTCGAAATCCACCGCCTTGTCTGTCATCAGAGAAGTGAGGATGGAGATCTTCCGGCAGGTGTCATATCCCTCAATATCCGCCTCCGGATTCCGCTCCGCATAGCCCAGTCTCTGGGCTTCCGCCAGGGCGTCGCCGAACCCCGCGCCCTTCCGGTCCATCTCCGTCAGGATGTAGTTGGTGGTGCCGTTCAGAATGCCGGTGATCTCGGTGATCTCCTGGCCGGCGTAACCCGTCCCCAGGGTGCGGATCACCGGAATACCTCCGCCCACTGCAGCCTCGAAGAAGAAGTTGATGCTCTTCTCTCTTGCGATCTGAAGCAGTTCGGTCCCGTGGGCCGCCACCAGAGCCTTGTTGCTGGTGACGACGTGCTTGCCCTTTAAGAGGCAGGCCTTCACGAACTGGTAGGCGGGCTTTGTTCCGCCCATGGTCTCCACTACGATGCTGATCTCAGGATCGTTCTCAATGGCAGAGAAATCCCCTGTGACCAGCTTCTCATAGGGAGTCCCGGGGAACTGTCTCAGGTCCAGGATCCTGGCGACTCTGATCTCGTCCCCGATCTCTTTCTGAAGGATCTCCTGGTTCTTCTCGATCACCTCGTAAACTCCGGAACCGATGGTCCCGCAGCCCATAATCGCAACTTTAATCATACTTGTCACCCCCTGCTTCAGCAAAGACACACTGCAGCAATAAACCTTTGTTTCACTGCGGACAGATCAGTCCGCTTCGACGCCCTTGACCTGCGGGCATCCGAGGCTCTGCCAGGTAAGATACGCCGTGATAAAATCGTTCAGATCTCCATCCAGGACCGCACTCACATTTCCGGTGGTATAGCCGGATCGCAGGTCCTTCACCATGGTGTAGGGCTGCAGAACGTAGGAGCGGATCTGACTGCCCCAGCCGATCTCCTTCACTGTGCCGCGGATCTCATCCGCCGCGTCGGCCTGTTTCTGCTGCTCCAGAAGATAGAGCTTCGCCTCCAGCATCTGCATCGCCTTGTCCTTGTTCTGGAACTGGCTGCGCTCATTCTGGCAGGTGACTACAATGCCTGTGGGCAGGTGGGTGATGCGGATGGCGGAGCTGGTCTTGTTGATGTGCTGTCCGCCGGCGCCGCTGGAACGATAGGTATCCACCCGGATATCGTCCGGGTTGATCTCCACGTGGATGTCGCTGGAAAGCTCCGGCATCACGTCGCAGGAAACAAAGGATGTCTGGCGCTTGCCTGCAGCGTTGAAGGGTGAGATCCGGACCAGCCGGTGCACGCCGTGTTCGCTGCGGAGCCGTCCGTAGGCGTTTTCGCCGTTGATCTGGATGGTCACAGACTTGATGCCCGCCACGTCGCCGTCCAGGAGGTCGATGACCTCGACGGAATAGCCCTGCCGCTCTGCCCAGCGGGTGTACATGCGGTACAGCATGGAGCACCAGTCACTGGACTCCGTGCCGCCGGCGCCCGCGTTCAGGCGGAGGATCGCATTGTTTGCGTCGTACTCTCCGGTGAGGAGCGTCTCAGACTTCAGTTCCTCCAAGTCGTGGATGAACTCGTCCAGCATCTCCTTGATCTCCGGGACCATGCCCTCGTCCTCTTCCTCGTTGCCCATTTCGATCATGTCGCCGATATCCGTGAAGCTGCTCTCCAGCTTCTGGAAGCGTTCCAGGGTGTTCTTCAGGCTCCGGTTCTCCCGGACGATCTTCGTGGACTCTTCAGGGTTATCCCAGAATCCCGGTTCCTCCATCATACGGTCCAGCTCGGCGATCCGCTTTTCCTTGCCGTCAAGGTCCAGGGAGTTCCGGATCTCCTCCAGGGGCTTCTCATAAGTGGAGAGGGTATATTTCATGTTATCTAATTCGACCACGTTTTTTCTCCTTAACGCGAGATTATATCTGGCTTTTAATTACAGAAGATCCGTCGGATTCTGCTTTCCGCTCTGATCCGCCTTGGAGAACAGCTTGCGGCCGTGGCACTGCTTGAATTTCTTTCCGCTGCCGCAGGGACAGGGATCGTTCGGATAGATCTTCTGTGTCTTCTTGACCACCGGCTTCTTATCCACGCTGTCGTCACGGTTGGTGCCAGTGACCTTGGCTGCCGGCTCTCTCTCGACCTTCTGCTCGACCTTCAGGTGCATCAGCACGCGGATGGTCTCCTCGGTGATGCTCTCGGTCATTGCCTCGAACATGTCGTAAGCTTCCATCTTGTACTCGACCAGCGGATCTCTCTGTCCGTAGGCCTGCAGGCCAATGCCCTGGCGCAGCTGCTCCATGTCGTCGATGTGGTTCATCCACTTTCCGTCGATGACTTTCAGGAGGATGACGCGCTCCACTTCACGGATCTGGTCTCCGCCCGGGAATTCCGCTTCTCTCGCCTCATAGAGCTTTGTGGCTTCTTCCTTCAGGCGGTGCATCAGCTCGTTCTTCTTCATGCCTGCCATCTCGGGGGTGTAGAACACCGGATGGATCGGCACGTCGCGGAGCAGGGACTGGTTCAGGGACTCGTAATCCCACTTCTCCGCAGGCTGGTCCTCAGCCACGTTGCGGTTCACCGCGCGCTCCACCACGTCGTTCAGCATGCGCATCACCGTGGCGCGCATGTTCTCGCCGTTCAGGACCTTGTTTCTCTCTGCATAGATCACTTCGCGCTGGTCGTTGTTCACCTCGTCGTACTTCAGGAGGTTTTCGCGGATGCCGAAGTTGTTGGTCTCGATCTTGATCTGCGCCTGCTCGATGGCATTCGTCAGCATACGGTGCTCGATCTGCTCGCCTTCCGGAACACCGAGGGCCGTGAACATATTCATCAGCCGCTCCGAACCGAAGAGACGCATCAGGTCGTCCTCCAGAGAGATGTAGAAACGGGATTCGCCCGGGTCTCCCTGACGGCCGGAACGGCCGCGGAGCTGGTTGTCGATACGTCTCGCCTCGTGGCGCTCCGTACCGATGATCTTTAATCCGCCGGCAGCCTTGGACTCCTCGTCCAGCTTGATATCGGTGCCTCGGCCGGCCATGTTCGTCGCGATGGTGACCGCGCCGTGCATGCCTGCGCCCGCCACGATCTCCGCTTCCTTCTCATGATTCTTCGCGTTCAGGACCGTGTGGGGGATCCCCTCCCGCTTCAGCATCTTTGAAAGCATTTCGGAGGTCTCAATGGTGATGGTGCCCACCAGGACCGGCTGTCCCTTGGCGTGGGTCTCCTTGATCTCCTCGACGACCGCGTTGAATTTTTCTCTCTTGGTCTTGAAAACAGCGTCATTGTGGTCTTCGCGGATCACCGGCTTGTTGGTCGGGATGGCGATGACGTCCATGCCGTAAGTGCTGCGGAATTCCTTCTCCTCCGTCAGCGCGGTACCGGTCATGCCGCCCTTCTTGCGGAACTTGTTGAAGAAGTTCTGGAATGTGATGGTCGCCAGGGTCTTGGACTCTCTCTTGACGTTCACATGCTCCTTCGCCTCGATGGCCTGGTGCAGTCCGTCGGAGAAACGTCTTCCAGGCATGATACGTCCGGTGAATTCGTCGACGATCAGGACTTCGTCGTTGGAGACCACGTAGTCCTTGTCTTTGTGCATCAGTTCCTTTGCGCGGAGAGCCAGAATGACGCAGTGCTGGATCTCCAGGTTCTGGGGATCAGAGAAGTTCTCCAGCTGGAAGAACTTCTCGACCTTCGCCACGCCTTCCTCGGTGAGGTTCACAGTCTTGTCCTTTTCGTCGACGATGTAGTCGCCGGTCTCAGTGATCTCCTCGCCCATGATGGCATTCATCTTGGTGAATTCGCCGCTGGCCTCGCCCCGCTCCAGCTGTTTCGCCAGAATGGTGCAGACCTCGTAGAGCTTGGTGGACTTTCCGGACTGGCCGGAAATGATCAGAGGAGTACGGGCTTCGTCGATCAGGACAGAGTCCACCTCGTCGATGATGCAGTAGTCCAGTTCGCGGAGCACCTGCTGCTCCTTGTAGATGGCCATATTGTCACGCAGATAGTCAAATCCCAGCTCGTTGTTCGTCACGTAGGTGACGTCGCAGCGGTACTGTTCCTGACGCTCCGGGGAGGTCATCTGGTTCAGCACCACACCGACCTTCAACCCCAGGAATTCGTGGACAGAGCCCATCCACTCCGCGTCACGCTTTGCCAGGTAATCGTTGACCGTGACGATCTCTACGCCCTTGCCGGACAGCGCGTTCAGGTACGCCGGGCAGGTGGAGACCAGGGTCTTTCCTTCACCGGTACGCATCTCTGCGATGCGCCCCTGATGAAGCACAATGCCGCCCAGCAGCTGCACCGGGTAGTGTTCCATTCCCAGAACACGTCTTGCAGCTTCGCGGACGGTGGCAAATGCTTCAACCAGAATATCGTCCAGGGTCTCGCCGGCGGCAAGACGCTCCTTGAATTTCTGGGTCTGGGCTTTCAGCTCTTCGTCGCTCATCGCGACCATCTGCGGACGAAGATCTTCAATCTGTTTTACCTTGGGCCACAGCAGCTTCACTTCGCGTTCGCTGTGGGTCCCGAAAATCTTATCGAGTAGTTTCATCTATTGTCCAGCTCCTGTACAGAATATGCTTATGATACCATAACTATATCAGTCTACCATTGCGGCGCGAGAACTGCAAGCACTGGTTTCAGCTTGTTCTCCCGACGACAGCGCCGGCGGCGCAGCAGGCGGCAAATCCCGCGACCTGTACGGCCACGATGGTGGAGCCGACGGGAGTGCCTGCGAGGATCGCGATGACGATACCGGCGAAGGAGCACACCACCGAGAGCACTGCCGAGCAGATGGTGACGTGCAGGAAACTGCGGAAAATGCGCATCGCGGACAGCGCCGGGAAGATGACCAGAGCGGAAATGAGCAGGGAGCCCACCAGGTTCATAGCGAGGACGATGATCACGGCGGTAATTACCGCGATCAGCAGGTTGTACTGGTCCGCGCGGACGCCTGCGGCCCTGGAGAAATCCTCGTCAAAGGTCACCGCGAATATTTTGTTGTAACATAGCACGAAGATCACCACCACGGCAATGGAGAGGATCACACTGAGCCAGACCTCCCTGACCGTCAGCGTCAGGATGGAGGTGGAACCGAACAGTGTGCTGCACACGTCGCCGGAGATATTCGACGAAGCGGAAAAAACATTGACCAGAAGATAACCGAAAGCCAGAGCAGCCACGGAAATCATGGCAATGGCGGCGTCCCCTTTGATCTTCGCGTTCTTTCCTCTTCTTAACAGGAGAATGGCGCTGATCACCGTCACCGGCAGGATCAGGAGCATCTCGTTAGTAAGGTTCATAACAGTGGCTACGGACATGGCGCCGAAGGCCACGTGGGACAATCCGTCCCCAATAAAGGAAAAACGCCGCAGGACCAGGGTCACTCCCAGAAGCGCGGAACAGAGCGCCACCAGCACGGAGACTATCAGGGCATACCGCACGAAGGGATACTGCAGATACATTCCGAATTTCGCGATCATTCCTTCTCCCTTTCCTTCCTGATCATTTCCAGATACGCATCCTTCGTCCCGAAGAAGACCGTGCCTCCGATGTGGAGGATATGGCTCGCGTCCTTCAGAGCCGCCCTGATGTCGTGGGATATCATGATGATAGTAATGCCCGACCGGTTCAGCCTCCTGATCAGGTCATACATATCCGCAGTCACCACCGGGTCCAGGCCTGAAACCGGCTCGTCCAGCAGAAGGATCTTCTGGGCCGCGCAGAGAGCTCTTGCCAGAAGCACTCTCTGCTGCTGTCCGCCGGATAGTTCTCTGTAGCACCGCTTCGAAAGCGCCGTAATGCCCATTTTCTCCATGGCATCCGCCGCTAGTTTTTTCTCTTCCTGATTATAGAAAGGCCGCAGTCCGCAGCGCCCCTGGCATCCGGACAGGACGATCTCCGTCACAGAAGCCGGAAAATCCTTCTGCATCTCGCTCTGCTGCGGCAGGTACCCGATCTCGTTTTCCTTCACCCCGTCTCCCATGATGATCTTTCCGCCCATGGGCGTCCTGAGACGAAGCAGCGTCTTCATTAAAGTAGTTTTTCCGGACCCGTTCTCTCCGACGATGCAGAGATAATCGCCCG
>JAFSYO010000183.1 GCA_017449925.1 Stomatobaculum sp. | reverse complement strand
GCCGCTTCTTCCGGCAGGTGTTTTTTAGACAAGCAGGAAAGGGCTATGCTGACTTTTTTTGAAGTCAGAAATTATTTTTTATAAATTCATGTTTTTTTGACAGTATTTCCCGATTTTCGTCGTCCTTATATATAGAGGCAAAAAAAGAGAAAATATAAGGAGGGCTACAGGTATGGATTTGCTTCAGGCTGTCAAAAACGACTATGTCGTATTAAAAAGACAAAAGAGAATGCTGGAAAAGGAATTGAGCAGCGCACCGCCGGGAAGGCTTAGCGTGCAGAAAAGAGGAGCTACTTTTCGGTGGTATCGGGAAGAAGAGAATCGGCGTCTGTATATCCCAAAGGCTCAGAAGGATGAAGCAGAAAAACTTGCTTACAAAACCTATCTGCTAAGAATGTTGTCTGAAATCGATCAGAAGCTGCTGGCATACGAGGCGTTTCTGAAGAAATACCCGGCACGGTGCGGAAGGGAAGCTCTTCTTTTGGAGGAATCTCCGGGAATACGGGAACTGCTCCTTCCACAGCTGCTGAAGCTTCCGGATGATCTGGAACTGTGGGCAAGAGAAGAATATGACAAAAACATGGATTATCCGGATCACTTAAAGTATCCTACCATCCGCGGAGAACTTGTAAGATCAAAGTCTGAAACTCAGATCAGCTACGTGCTTGCTAAAAACAGCATTCCCTACCGGTACGAGTGCAGACTGCCGTTGGATGGTGTAAGTATTTATCCTGATTTCACGACATTACGTCCCTTCGACAGGAAGATCATTATCTGGGAGCATTTCGGCTTGCTTGACAAACCTGCTTATATAGATAACACAACGTCAAAGCTGAACCTGTACATTAAGAACGGCTGGATCCCAGGAAACAATCTGATCATCACCACAGAAACAGAGAAGTATCCGCTGGATATACGGCAAATCGAGGAACTCGTGAAATTTCACTATTTCCCGGGATAATTAATAGTAAATTGATTCAAGTCAGAATTATATGGAAGACCATTTTTGCTTGTATGAAAGGTTCTTGGTTGTTATGAGAACAGGCAGCGGGCGTTTTTTGGCTGTTTTGGAAATTACGTACCCTTTTGGGCAGCGTTTTCAAGCGATTTCAGGGGATTTTCGCATGCCGGAAGCTTCAGTTGGGCGTTATTTCGAAAAATTGAAAAATCCGTACCCTTTTTTTGAAAAAAACAGGGGTACGGAAATCGGAAGAATCGCTAAAAACGCCCAACTAAGCTAAAATTTAAGTGAAAAAGAGAAGAAAACAGCGGTTTTTCGGCTCTCAAGGGGTACGGATTTTCTGAAACTGGCTGAAAACGCCCTCGGGAGGTAGAAGATGTGGAATAACAACCATCAATTTGGCTGAAAACGCCCTCGGGAGGTAAAAACTGTGGAATAACAACCATTAATTAGGCGGAAAACGCCCTCGGGAGGCAAAAAATGTGGAATAACAACCATCAATTCTACACAGCGGCTGCGGAGCGGCCGCTGTGTTAGTAAGATAAGCATCCTCGATAGCCGCCGGCCGCCGCCGTCCGGCGGGCGGACGGCAAAGAAAGCTATTTAGAACCTAAAAAGCTGGTTGATACGTCTGCCGTCATCGATAGTCTTGTTCATTAGACCCCACAAGCTAAAGAAAATCAGCTGCAGGAAATGCAGCTGATTTTCTGGGTTTTTATTTCTTTGTGGAGGCCGCTATCGTCGGTCGCGGTCGATAAATTCGAGCGAGATAATCGCGATGGCGGAGTATACGAGGGTGTGAAGGAGCAGGGCCGTCCAGTTGGTGATCAGGTTTTTCCAGGTGTGGTCATAACCTGTGTCCAGGGTGGGGTGGTAGTACTCGCGGACGGCGGCGTCGATCACGTCGCGCTGGATGTCAAGTTCGTTGTCCAGCACGATCTTGTGAAGGGAGTTCGTGAGACGGATGGTCTCGGTGTTGTCGATTTCGTTGTAGCCTGCGGAGACCAGGCCGGCGCGCATTCCCCAGTTGGTGACGGTGGCGCGGGAGAAGAGGCTGCCGAGGCCGGCGGGGTTGAACAGGAAGCCGGAGAGCATCAGCTGGAAGATCAGCACGAAGGGCATTACTGTCATGGCTGTGGCGGGGGTCTTCACGATGGAAGAGATGGCGATTCCCAGCACGTCTGCCGCGTAGATGATCAGGAACCAGGTGATAAAGTACTCGAGCCAGATGTTGCCGAAGAAGGAGGTCTCTGCCGGGTATTTCATGAAGATCATGCTGCATCCCATCAGGATGATGGCCTGCAGGAAGCAGATCACGGCTTCATAAATGAGGTGCGCGATGATATAGGCGCTCATGTGAAGGCCGCTGCGGTGCTCACGCTTGATGATCCCGCGCTCTTTACAGATGGACTGGATGGAATTGAAAATGCCGATCCAGGTGCAGGCGGAGACCAGGGCAAAGATTCCTCTGGAGGTCTCCATTGTGTACATGAACATCGCGTCCCAGATCATGCAAGAGACCAGAAGCGCAATGATGGCGGCGAAGATAAGCACCTTCCAGCCCTTCTCCATAATGAAAAGGCGGAACAGCTTTGCTACGTAGATCTTGATCTGCGACCACCGCGAAATACCTTTGTTCAGGACGCCGGTTTTTACAGCATCGTTCGTATTATTATCTGCCATATCTTTTCCCTGTCTACTTATCTTTCCCTGTCTGAATATAAGAAAACCTCTCTTACCCAGCCCGAATAGTAGAATAACCTATCGGCCCAATGCTCTTAGATACGGATTATTTCCTGCCTCCGGAGGGCTGCTGCTGCGTTTTTGCAGTGAGCATCTCGTACTTATGGATAAATTCATCGGCGCGGCCGTCGCCGCCTTCGTCCAGGCGGTTGATGCGCTTTACGATGCCTTCAAGGGTGTCTGCCTGGAAGAAGCTTTTCGCATCCGGGATGGATCCGAAGAAAGCAAGCCGGCCGACGTTGGTCTCCTGGCTTTTTGCCAGGACAATGATCTTGTCGAAGAGGTCGGCGGCGCGGTCCGGGGAGTGGGTGATGACCATGACGATCTTTCCTTCGTCCGCGATGACCCGGAGGTTCCGCATCAGAGAGACGGACATGACGCCGTCCAGTCCGGAATCCGGCTCGTCCAGGAAGAAAAGGCTGGGATCGGCCACCAGTTCCACCGCGATGCTGAGGCGCTTCCGCTGTCCGCCGGACAGCTTGCTGACCTGATTCTGTTTTTCAGGCCCAAGGCCCAGAAGCTCAATGACTTCGTTGATGCGTTTTTCGCGGGCGTCCTTGGTGGTGTTCCGGGGCATCTTCATCTGAGCGGCATTATCAAGGGTCATGTAGACCGAGTCCTCTCCGCGGAGCAGGTCCTGCTGCGGAACGTAGCCGATCTCATATTTCATTTCCGCGTAATCCTTGTACACGTCCCGGTCTCCGTGGCGGATCACAGCATCTGCCTTTTCGTAACCCATCACGGCATTGAAGAAGGTGGTCTTTCCGGCGCCGGAACCGCCCAGCAGCAGCACCATCTCTCCGGAACGTACGGAGAGGTCGATGTCTGCCAGCAGGACTTTCTTGCTGAAGAAACTCTGCACGGAGCGCTCCGCGATGTGGATGTTCAGCGTTTCTCCGGCGGACTGGTGTACATTGTAAAGAATCTTGTCGCCCAGGAACAAGAAGAGCGTGTCCGCGATCCAGATCACGTCCGGTTTTTTCAAGGGCGCAGGGGCGGTGAGCAGTTCGTTGTTCAGGTAAACGCCGTTGGTGCTGCCCAGGTCCAGGATGGACCAGCCGTTGACGCCCCGGCGGAAGCAGGCGTGTCTGCGGGAGATGCGGCTGTCCCTGAAACGGAGTCCGCTGCCGTCGCCCGGATCGCGGCCGATGGTGATATCACCCGCATTTTCATCCAGCTTCACTTCTTTCCAGGTCACCGGTTCCGGGTCCAGGGAATAGATGAGAAGAACGGCGTCCTCGTGCATGAAGTCCTGGTTCTGCTGATCGATCCGGATCACGTCGCCGTCATTCAGCGCCTTGCCGGAGATTCCCCCGGGAGAGTCCTTTCCGTAACGTTTTCCGTTTATGTAGGTGCCGTTCAGACTGCCGGTATCACGGTACCAGTAAGATCCGTTCAGGAACAGGAATTCCCCGTGCTTTCGGGAAACAATGGGGGAGTTCAGACGGATGGAGGCAGTGGAGCCTTCATAGTCCCGTCCCATGGTCTCGCCGTCTTTTAAACGGTGGACTGTGATCTTGCCGGAGCTGTCGAAGATATAGAGCTGGGCGTTTCCGGGATCTTGATTAACGGAGTAAAATACGGTCTTTTCGTCGTTCATTTATTCTTACCCTTTCAGGTATATTGTTCAGGCCTGGATGCAGGTCCATACATTTGAATGCAGTTCAAAAGATGTAATATCTGACAACGTCATCTTATCACAGATTGAAGGAATGCGGAATGAGGAATCATGGAATCCACCATCTTTAGGAATCCAGGAATACTGCATATGGCGAAAGACATTCCGGCGGAAACATGGTACAATATACATAACTATACAGCACTCCCGGATACTTATATGGACAAATAGTACAATCATGGATACGACAAATAATAAACCTCAGGACGCAGCTGTTTTTGAGAGGGCCCAGTACCTCCTGAACCACAATCCTTATGCCGTCCACAACCACATCTTCGTAAGCGCGATCGGAGAGGACTGGTGCGAGGGCTATCTGGACGTCGAGGACGATGTTACCAATGTGTACGGAATGCCGCACGGCGGCACCTATTTTTCCCTGGCGGACGTGCTGGCCGGCATGGTGCTCCGGGCCAACGGCCATCATTTCGTCACCCAGTCTGCCAGCGGTCATTTTATCCGCTCGACGAAGGAGAAGAGGATCTTCGCCCGGGCGGAGCTGTTAAAGAGAGGCAGAGGTACCGCCGTGATCGAGGTGCGGATCACCGATCATGAAGGAAAGCTTCTGTTTCTCGCCACCTTTGATTTCTTCAATGCGGAGGGAAGGGTCCGTGTTGTCGAATAATAGCCATTATAACCCGGCAATACCATTCAGATTATAAGGAGACCACGCATGTCAACCCACTTTTCCAGAAATAAGGTGAATATTTTCGGACACAAGAATCCCGATACAGATTCGATCTGCTCTGCCATTTCCTACTGCTGGTACAAGGAGCAGACCGACAAGGAACATACATTTGAAGCCCGCCGCTGCGGCAATGTGAACAGGGAGTCCCAGTTCGTCCTGGACTACTGGAATATGCCTACGCCCCGGCTCTGCACCAGCGTGAGTCCCCAGGTCAAGGATCTGGATTTCCGCCTGCAGCCCGGCATCGAAGGCGAGATGAGCCTCAGGGACGCGTGGCACCTGATGCAGGAGCAGGACATCGAATCCCTCTGCGTCACTGACAAGGACAACAATCTGGAGGGCCTTGTCTCTATCACGGATATCATGGACGCGAACATGAAGCTGCGCAACAATTCCGTGCTTTCCGAGGCGAAGACCACCTACCGGAACGTCATCGAGACCATGGAAGCGGAACTGATCCTGGGCGATCCTGACAATGTGATCGAAGCAGGCCGCATCTTCGTGGGGACAAGCCCGGAAGTGATCGAGGAATATGTCGGCGAAGGCGACATCGTCCTCGTGACGAACCGCTACGAGAGCCAGATGTGTGCCATCGAGTGCGGCGCGTCCTGCGTGATCATCTGCACAGGCAGCACCGCCGGAAAGACGGTCCTGAACCGCGCCAAGGAGTGTGACTGCAGCATCCTCTCAACTCCCTACGACACCTACATGGCCGCAAGGCTGATCAGCATGGCGATCCCGGTGCGGCACATCATGACATCAGAAGGTCTTCTCCAGTTCAGCATGAATACCTATGTTGAAGATGCGAAGAAGGTCATGACCAGCGTGCGCCACAGATACTTCCCGGTGCTGGATCTGGAGGGCAAATATCTCGGCGTCGTGTCACGCCGCAACATGCTGGACGTCCATCCGAAGAAGGTGATCCTGGTGGACCACAACGAATTCGGACAGACGGACGACGGAATGGAAGACGCAGAGATCCTTGAAGTCATCGACCACCACAGGATCGGAAACGTGGAGACTGCCGGACCGGCGTACTGCCGCATGGAGCCGGTGGGCTGCACCAACACGATCATCTGGACCATGATGCAGGAGAAAGGCCTCACCCCGCCGAAGAATATCGCAGGACTGATGCTCTCCGCCATCCTTTCCGACACCCTCTGCTTCCGTTCGCCCACCTGCACCGCCAGGGACGTGAACGCGGCGGAAGCCCTGGCGAAGATCGCGGAAGTGGAGGTCGAAGCCTACGCCAACAAGATGTTCGAAGCCGGCGAGGACCTCACCGGAAGAAGCGCGGAGGATGTGTTCTTCGCAGACTTCAAGATCTTTACCTTCGGCGACGTGAAGTTCGGCGTCAGCCAGTCCACCTTTATGACAGAGAAGAACCGCAAGGCCGCCGAGGCCATGGTGGAGCCCTTCCTGCAGGATGCCATGGAGCAGTCCAAGGTGGAGATGGTGTTCTGGATGGCGACCGACACTCCCTCCGGGACAACGGAGCTCTTCACCAAGGGCGGCGACTCCGTCGAGATCGCAAAGAAGGCGTTCCACAAGGATCCGGATCCGGAAGGCTTCTTCGTACTTCCCGGCGTCGTGAGCCGCAAGAAGCAGATGATCCCGCCGCTCCGCATGGCGATGCAGCAGGTCTGATCAGGAAATGACGAAAAAGAAACTGGCGCTGGAGGTGATCAGGCGCCTGAAAGAGGAATACCCGGACACCCACTGCACCCTGGCCTATGACAAGGCGTGGCAGCTGCTGGTCAGCGTCAGGCTGGCCGCCCAGTGCACGGACAAGCGGGTCGATATGATCACTCCTGTGCTTTACAGCAAATTTCCCGGGATCGCCGC
Source organism: Stomatobaculum sp. (assembly GCA_017449925.1). The sequence goes on along the minus strand of JAFSYO010000183.1, from coordinate 8,350 downwards.
CCTGGCGGAGGCTCCCGTGGAGGAGATCGAGGAGATCGTACGGCCCTGCGGCCTGGGGCCCAGCAAGGCACGGGACATCTCGAAGTGCATGAAAATACTCCAGGAGGACTACGGCGGAAAGGTGCCGGATACCATGGAGGAGCTTCTGAAGCTTCCAGGCGTGGGAAGAAAAAGCGCGAACCTGGTGCTGGGAGATGTATTCGGGAAGCCGGCCATCGTCACGGACACCCACTGCATCCGTCTTTCGAACCTGATCGGTCTGGTGGACAATATAAAAGAGCCGGGCAAGGTGGAAACAGAACTGAGGAAGATCATTCCGCCGGAAGAGGGCAATGACCTCTGCCACCGCTTCGTGGACCACGGCAGGGCGGTGTGCGTCGCCAGAAGACCGGACTGCGGCGCCTGCTGTCTGAATGATATATGCAAGCACGGGAAGGAAGTACTGCAGCCCCAGAAGAAAGCTTCACAGCCCGGGAAGAGTTCCCAGAAGCCTGGGAAAAAAACGAAAGCGGGTGAGGAAACATGATCCGCGGACTGGCTGAAAACTTCCGCCCGGCACTGTTCCAGGCAATATTCCTGGGGTTCCAGAGTCTGATCTACTTCGGCGTGGAGAAGTTCGAGGGCCCGCCCCACGATATCTACAGGAATATCGACCACAGGATACCTTTCCAGCCCGCGTGGGTCTTCATCTACATTCTGTGGTTCCCGCTGATCTTCCTGTTCCCGGTGGCGGCATACTTCGCAGACACCGCGGTGTACGCCCGGTACCTGGGGGCGGCAGCGGCGGATATCGTGATCAGCACAGTGATCTATCTTCTGTACCCCACTTCCTTTGAGAGGCCGGTGCCGCCGGATACGTTCCCGGGGCGGCTGATGAAGATCGTGTACAGCGGAAGCTACAAAGGCGTCAACTGCATGCCCAGCATGCACTGCTCCATGTGTTATCTGGTGATAGTGGCGGCAGCGATCTGCCCGGCCCTCGGGACGGGACCCCGTTTTCTGTCCATCCTGACGGCGGTCCTGATCGTGATCTCCACCATGACCACCAAGCAGCATGCGTTCCTGGACATGGCCTCCGCCATCCCTGTGGCGGCGGTGTCCTGGGTCCTGGGAGGGCTGCTCCCGATGCAGGGCCTCCTTAACTGGCTCGCGTGTTGAACAATTTTCAGAAAAATAACCTGTTTGTCCATTGGTTTAGCTTTACACCTGCCCTAAAACTGTAGTAAGTTAGAACTAGAAAAATAAGAAGAAACGGAGGCAGTGCCTATGCAGGAAGAGAAAAAAATCTTTGAGCCTGAGTTCCAGGCGAGACTCGACAAGCACTATGATGAAATGAAGTGGCTGTACTGCGAGATCTACCGCAACGACATGCAGGCATTCAACTACTTCGTGAACATGCTGTATGAGTACTACCAGGCAAGAAAGCCGCTGCTGAAGGAATGGGACGACGGACGCCTTCTGGCAGAGAACTGGTGCCAGAACAACGCGACGCTGGGCATGATGCTCTACACCAACTGCTTTGCCGGAACCCTGAAGGGGATCAAGGAGCATCTGGGCTACCTGCAGGAGAGCGGAGTCAACTACGTGCATCTGATGCCGCTGCTTGAGAGCCCGAAGGACCGCTCTGACGGCGGATACGCTGTATCTGACTTCAGAAAAGTGCAGCCCGAGCTGGGGACCATGGAAGACCTGGCGGATCTGGCCGATGCCTGCCACGAGCGCGGCATGGCGGTATGCCTTGACTTCGTCATGAACCACACCAGCGAGGACCATGAGTGGGCTAAACGCGCCCGGGCCGGCGAAAAGGAGTACCAGGACCGTTTCTTCTTCTACGACGACTGGATGCTGCCGAACGAGTACGAAAAGTACGTGCCCCAGGTGTTCCCCACCACGGCTCCCGGCAACTTTACCTGGTGCGAAGAGGCGAAGAAGGTCGTCATGACCACCTTCTACCCCTATCAGTGGGACCTGAACTACGCGAACCCGGTGGTCTTCAACGACATGACCGCCAACATGCTGAATCTCTGCAACAACGGCGTGGATATCATCCGTCTTGACGCCACGCCCTACATCTGGAAGACCCTCGGCACCAACTGCCGGAACCTTCCCCAGGTGCACACGCTGGTCCGCATCATGCACATGGCGGCGGATATCGTCTGCCCCGGCACGCTGCTGCTGGGCGAAGTTGTCATGGAGCCCTCCAAGGTGGTTCCCTACTTCGGCACCGTGGAGAAGCCGGAGTGCCACATGCTGTACAATGTGACTACGATGGCCTCCACCTGGCACACAGTGGCCACCAGAGACGTGCGGCTCCTCCGTCACCAGCTGGAGCAGGTATTCCAGCTGCCGAAGCAGTATGTCTTCCTGAACTATCTGAGATGCCACGACGATATCGGCTGGGGCCTGGACTACACCTTCCTCAAGCAGTTCGGCATCGACGAGATCAAGCACAAAAAGTACCTGAACGATTACCTCACCGGCAATTACTGGGAGAGCGACGCGAGGGGCGAACTGTACAACGACGATCCGCGCCTGGGCGACGCCCGTCTCTGCGGCACCACTGCTTCCCTCTGCGGTATCGAGGCAGCGGAATATGAGCAGAACGATGAAAAACTGGACCGCGCCATCCGTCTGGATGTCATGCTGCACGCGTTCCTTCTTTCCCAGAGCGGCATTCCGGTGATCTACAGCGGCGACGAGATCGGCCAGCTGAACGACTACAGCTACCACGACGACCCGGTGAAGGCGGATGACAGCCGTTACCTGCACCGCGGCAACATGAAGTGGGACGAGGCTGAGTTCCGCGAAGACGTAAGCACCCGCCAGGGCAGGATCTTCAAGTCCCTCAGGAAGATGGAAGAGATCCGCGCCTCCATCGACGCCTTCGAGAACGAGGCTGATACCTGGATCCTGGAGCCCTACAACGACCACATCCTGGCGATGGGCAGATACTTCAAGGGCCAGAAGGTCCTGGGCCTGTTCAACTTCTCCAACCGGGACGAAACCGCGTGGATCAACGAGGACGAGGAATACACGGACCTGATCACCGGCGAGCACAGAGACGACGCCCGGGCGGTCAGCATCCCGGCCTACGACTTTAAGTGGCTGTTCCACAGCTATCGTCCGGCTCCGGAACCGGAAGAGGAAGAAGCTGCCGAGGAAGCGGCTGACGTGACGGAAGCTGCCGAGAAGGAAGCCGCCGCGGAGGATGCGGAAGCTGCTGCGGAGAAGACTGCCACGAAGAAACCTGCGGCGAAGAAGCCCGCGGCAAAGAAGGCAGCTGCGAAGAAGCCGGCGGAAAAGAAGCCCGCGGAAAAGACGGCTGCGGCGAAAAAGACCGCCGTCAAGAAGACTGCCGCGAAGAAAGCTAAGAAAGAAGAAGCGGCAGCGGAGGAAACAAAGAAAGAAGTAACAGCACAGGAGGCCGTGAAGGAAGATGCCTGACACAAAACTCATCTTTCTTGACATCGACGGCACCCTGGTCCGGGCGGGGGAGAACACCCCGCCGGACAGCGCCCTGAAGGCGATCCGGGCCGCCCAGGCAAAGGGGAACAAAGTGTTCCTCTGCACCGGCAGGAACCCGGACATGCTGAAGCCGCTGCTGCGTTTCGGATTTGACGGATATGTCGGCGCCGCCGGAGGCTATGTGGTGGTGGATGACGAAGTCATATACAATCAGCCCATGACCAAAGAGGACACGGAGCTTTCGCTCCGGCTGCTCCACAAGAACGGCGTCTTCTGCACTGTGGAAGGTGTGGACGGCTCCTGGGGCGACGAGAACCTGGGAGAGTTCCTGGCGGGACAGGGCGAAGGCAATTCTGAGATCGAACGCTGGAGAAAGGCGCTGGCCTCGAACCTCAACATCCGCCCCATGAGCGAATACGACGGCCGCCCCGTCTTCAAGGTGGTCATCATGTGCCTCAAAATGGAACAGCTGGACGAGGCAAAAGCCGCGCTGGAGGACCGTTACGACTTTGTGGTCCAGGACGTCCCGGCCCACGGCTGCGTGAACGGAGAGCTGATCAACCGCGCCTTCGACAAGGGCCGCGGCATCCTCAGGGTCTGCGAGAAGCTGGGGGTCCCGGTGGAGAACAGCTACAGCTTCGGCGATTCCATGAACGACCTGGCGGCGATCCAGGCAGCGGGATTCAGCGTCTGCATGGAGAACGGCTCGGAAACACTAAAACAATACTGCGATATGGTTTGTCCTTCCGTGGACGACGACGGCATCGCGAAGGCCTTCGAGGAACTGGGCCTGGTCTGAAATTCTGGAAAACGGGGGACGATCCCGTTTCAGAAATGAATACATCCGGCAAAGCCGGTGTAGATATGTGTTTCAGGAAATGTTTCAAAATGCTTCATAATTTAATGAAACGAGGGGGATTATTATGGCACTGGATTACAGGAAATGCGCAGAAGAGATCGCTGCCAATATCGGCGGCGGCGCAAACGTGGTGAGCGCTGCACACTGCGCGACAAGACTTCGTCTGGTTATCGCTGATAACAGCAAAGTCAACAAGAAAGCCCTGGAAGAGGTCGATGGCGTCAAGGGCATGTTCGAATCCAACGGACAGCTGCAGCTGATCATCGGCACCGGCACAGTCAACAAAGTCTTCGATGAGTTCTGTGCAGTGACCGGCGTCGCGGCAGGAACCAAGGACGACGTCAAGGCAGCGGCAGCAGCGAAGCAGCCGGTGTGGAGACAGGCTCTGAAGACCATCGGCGACGTCTTCGTCCCGATTCTTCCCGCCATCGTGGCCTCCGGTCTTATGATGGGTCTCGTGGAAGCGCTGGCAAAGATCCCGGGACTGGGATTCGGCGATTCTGACTGGTTCGCGTTCCTCGACACCGTGGCGAACACCGCTTTCGCTTACCTGCCCGTCATCGTCGCGGTCTCCGCTGCGAGAGTCTTCGGCGGCAACATTTTCCTCGGCGCAGTCATCGGTCTTCTGATGATCCACGCCGCATTCCTCAACGGCTGGAATGTCGCGAATACTGAAGCGATCAACGCATTCTTCGGCGTCACGGACGGCGTTATCCCGAAGTGGCACCTCATCGGCAACATCGTCACCATTCAGAGATCAGGTTATCAAGGACATGTCATCCCGGTCATCATCGCCGTGTTCATCATGTGCAAGGTCGAGAAGTGGCTGCACAAGCACGTCCCGGAGATGATCGACCTCTTCGTCACCCCGCTGACCACCGTCCTTGTCACCGCTTTCCTGACCCTGTGGATCGTAGGACCCATCTTCTCTACTCTGGAGACCTGGGTGCTTGCAGGAGCAAAGGTCCTGGTCCGGAACCCCATCGGCGCATGCATCATGGGCGCTATCTACCCGGCGACCGTCGTCATGGGTCTGCACCACATGTACAACGTCATCGAGGCCGGTATGCTTGCTGAGAGCGGCCTGAACACCTGGATGCCCATCGCATCCGCAGCGAACTTCGCACAGTTCGGCGCCTGCCTTGCAGTCGGTCTGAAAGTCAAGAATCAGAAGACCAAGTCCGTGGCTATCCCGTCCTCCCTGTCCGCAGCACTCGGCATTACCGAGCCCGCCATCTTCGGTGTGAACATGCGCTTCTTCAAGCCCTTCGTGGCAGGCATGATCGGCGGCGCGGCAGGCTCCCTGGTAGCAGCTATTCTCGGCTTCGGCGCGACTGCTTACGGCGTCACCGGTATCCCGGGCTACCTCACTGTTTCCAACCCGCTGCAGTACACCATCGTCCTTGCCATCGCAGGCGGCGTCGCATTCGCGCTGACCACCATGATCTGGCATGAAGACGCTCCGGCAGCAGCTCCTGCTCCGGCAGCTCCGGCGGCACCCGCAGCCGACGCTCCGAAGAACGCCATCATCAAGTGCGAAGCCGGCGAGATCATCCAGCCTACCAAGGGCAAGATCATCGTTCAGGAGAACATTCCGGATGAGACCTTCGCCAGCGGCGTCCTGGGCGCAGGCGTTGCCATCGATCCCGAAGAGGGCGTCGTCTACGCTCCTTATGACGGCACCATCAGCTCCGTCGCGGAATCCAAGCACGCCATCGGCATCACCGGCGCAGGCGATATGGAAGTCCTGATCCACGTCGGCGTTGACACCGTGGCCATGAACGGCGACGGCTTCACAGATTTCGTCAAGGAAGGCGACACCGTCAAGGCCGGCCAGAAGATCATGGAATTCGACCGCGCGAAGATCAAAGCGGCGAATCACCCGGACTGCGTCGTTGTCCTTCTGACCAACGCGGACGATTACGAGAACGTCAAAGTCGGAGAATAATTACTAAAAAAAACATAAAAGTTTTCTCCTTCTATCCACATTTTTCACAGTTTAAGGTATAATCACTGTATGGAATATCTGTCCGGTCTGACTCCGCTCTTTCCGGGACAGTTGCTCTGAAACAATATGAATTAGAAAAGGAGAACCAAAGCCATGAAAGAAGTCAAATACGTCATTACTGACCCGGTAGGATTCCACGCAAGACCCGCTGGACAGATCGCGAAGGATCTGAAGGCATTCGCAAGCGCAGTCACCGTTTTCAAGGGCGACAAGAGCGCTGACATGAAGAAACTCCTGAAGGTCATGGGCCTTGGAATCAAGCAGGGCGACGAGATCACCATTCAGGTCGAGGGCGATGACGAGGCAGCCTGCGCCGAGATGCTCGAGAAGTTCCTGAAAGAGAACATGTAATATAAGTGACGCACCCAGCGGCAGTGCGGGCATGCTGCCCGCGCTGCCGCTTTCTATATTCACTTTAAAACCACGGAGGAAAATCTTATGCAAGTAGCAACCGGTAAAAGCATCCTGAACGGAATTGCCATCGGAAAGATCAAGATCTACAAGGCTCCGAAGCATGAAATCCCCATGGGGATCATCACTGATCCGCAGGCAGAGCTGGACCGCTTTGAAGACGCGGTGCAGAAGGTCATTGACCAGCAGACAGTTCTCTATGAAAAAGCAAAGGTCTCCGCAGGCGAAGACAGCGCAGCGATCTTCGAAGTCCACGCGATGATGATGCAGGACGACGACCTGCTCGACGCAGCCCGCGAGATCATCTCCAAGCAGAAACGCTCCGCGGAGTACGCGGTGGACGTCGCGTTCCAGAACCAGGCCGAAGTCTTCGGCTCTATGGACGATGAGTATTTCAAGGCAAGAAGCGCGGATATCATTGACCTGAAGCAGTCCACCCTGGACGTGCTGATGGGCATCGATACCGATTCCATGCAGGGAAGCGAGCCGGCCATTCTGGTCGCAGAAGATCTGGCTCCCTCCGAGACAGTCAAGCTGGACAAGAGCCTCCTGCTGGGCATCATTACCCGTGAAGGTTCCTCCAACTCCCACACCGCGATTCTGGCCCGCTCCATGAACCTGCCGGCACTCATCCAGTGCAAGGAGATCGACGACAGCTGGGACGGCAAGATGGGCATCATCGACGGCTACAACAGCTGCGCGTACATCGATCCCACTGAGGACCTGCTGAAGAGCCTCGGCGAGAAGCTGAAAGCTGACCAGGCGAAGCTGGCCCTGCTGCAGGAGCTGAAGGGCAAGCCCAACACCACCCTGGACGGCCACACCATCAAGGTCTACGCGAACATCGGCGGACCCAGCGACATCGGCGCGGTCCAGCAGAACGACGCCGGCGGCGTCGGCCTGTTCCGTTCCGAGTTCGTCTACCTCAACAACAAGCAGGAGCCCACCGAGGAAGAGCAGTTCAAGGCATACAAGTTCGCAGTCGAGAGCCTTGCTCCGAAGACCGTGGTCATCCGTACCTGCGATATCGGCGCGGACAAGACCATCGACTACATGAACCTGGATCACGAGGACAACCCGGCCCTCGGCTTCCGTGCCCTCCGTATCTGCCTTACCAGAAACGAGTTCTTCAAGAAGCAGCTGCGCGCTCTGCTGCGTGCTTCCGCTTACGGCAACCTGGCCATCATGTTCCCGATGGTCATCTCCGTCTGGGAGCTGAAGCAGGCCAAGGCTACACTGGAAGAGTGCCGCAAGGAACTGGAGAAGGAAGGCGTCCCGATGGGCGAGATCGAAGTCGGTATCATGATCGAGACCCCCGCAGCCGTCTTCTGTGCGGATGAGCTGGCTCAGGAGTGCGACTTCTTCTCCATCGGAACCAACGACCTCACCCAGTATACTCTGGCGATCGACCGTCAGAACGCGAAGCTGGACCGCTTCCTGGATACCCACCATCCGGCAGTGCTGCGCGCCATCAAGGCGACCATCGACGCAGGCCACAGACACGGCATCTGGGTAGGCATCTGCGGCGAGTTGGGCGCAGACCTGGCCCTCACCGAGACCTTCCTCCGCATGGGCATCGACGAACTCTCCGTCAACGCGAAGAGCAT
>JAFSYO010000019.1 GCA_017449925.1 Stomatobaculum sp. | reverse complement strand
CTCATAGCTGAAATTCATGTAAATAATCTCCTTTATTCGTCCTTCTTTTTCTCTATGGCGGATCCGATTACCAGTCCCAGAAGCATTCCAAATGTGTCTCTATGAAATCCGCAAGAAACGGCCTTTCACCTCCGCGACACGGTGCGTGTCATGAGGCGGCCCGGGCGTTTTTTCCTTCCTCTTTCGGAAGGAGCCTCCACGCCGCAAAGCCGGTCATGGCCTGGCACAGGCCGAAAACAAAGTAGGCCGTGGACATGAAGTTCAGCGGGAACTTGTAAAACTGGATGCAGATCCACAGCATCAGCGTGATCCCGAAGACGCCTCCGAGGAGCGCGCCCAGCGGCTTTCTTCGGAGCAGCAGCGCGGCCGCCGTCAGATTCGTCAAGCCGTTCACGAGCAGCAGGGCGAAGCCCGAAAACAAAAAGTCCCGAAAGAGCACGTCCGCAAGGGGCAGCTTTTGAAAAAACGGCAGCATCCCGTCCATATGCAGCGTCTTCCCGCTGGGGTCCAGGATCATGCTGACGCCTCCGGCCGCCGCGCCGATCCCGATAAACAGCGTCCAGAAGATCAGCCATTTTCGGGCTGTCTCAAAGCGAGCCGATCTCTTGTCCATCCGCTTTCCCTCCGCCGGTCGTGATCCAGTACCGCTGGATCCATCCGCATGCGGTCAGCCCCGCCGTGTCTTCGACCTCGTTTTCCAGTACGCCGCCGTTTTTCAGGATCGTTTTCCGCGACGCGGTATTGTCCCTGCCGCAGGTCACCAGCACGCGCTCCTCTCCCCGGGCCCGGCATTCGTCCAGCAGCAGGCGGAGCATCTCCGAGGCATAGCCCTTCCGGCGCTCGGACGGCCGGACGCTGTAGCCTATATTCCCACCGAAGCGCAGGAGGAAATCGGTGAGAGGGTGCCGGTAATCGATGATCCCGACCAGACGGTCATCCGTCTCCCTGACGGCCAGAAAGACCTCGGAGGGGACATAGCCCTCTTTGTACTTTGCCCTCAGCCGCTCTTCAAACTGTACCCATTCCTCAAAGGAAGCACAGTCCTCCAGTCCGTCGCAGCCGTCAAAGCCGTCCCCGTTGGCCTGCAGTTCTTCCTTGAAAGCCATCACCTGCCGGGCATATGCCTTGCCCGGCCTGTGCAGCGCGACGCTCATCCTGTTTTGCCTCCTTGTTCCCGGTCGTCCTTCTTCTCCATGCCCGAGCCCGCCACAAGCCCCAGGAGCATCCCCACCGTCAGCCCCAGGCTGACGTCGATCTGCAGTGCCGAAGCCATGGCGACGCCGAAGCACATGCCCAGAGCCATCCCCTCGGAGCCATAGTCCTCCTTCTTTTCCCTGTCCTTTTTCCGGTTTGCGCTTCTGGCGAAAAGCACCGCCAGCAGCAGCCCCAGGGCGATCCAGGGCAAAGCCCCGTGCATGAATTCAAAAAAGCTGTTCAACGCAAGTCCCTCCCTTTTGTTGCGAAACAGATATAACCGTATTATACAGGGGTGCCTACTTCGATGAGGTTGCCGTCCGGGTCATAGAATCTGACGACCCGCTGTCCCCAGCTGTGGGTCATAAGGCGATTGACGAATTCAATGTCAGGATAGAGCCTTTCCAGCTTTTTTACGAAGCTGTCGATCTCCGGCTCTTCAAAATACAGCTCGGTATGATTGCTTTGCGGAACAGCCCGCCTCCCCGTAAACCGCTCCCAGTATTGTTCTTCCTGGAGATACAGATTCCCGGACAGCTCCATATTGCCGTCATTATCCCGAATCAACCGGAATCCGAACATATTCTGATAAAACTTCAATGCTTCATTGCAGTCTTTTACGACGATAAGGGTTCCTTTGAATTTCATGGTCTGCTATTCCTCCAAATCCCGGCTCTGCATAGCCCGG
>JAFSYO010000182.1 GCA_017449925.1 Stomatobaculum sp. | reverse complement strand
TCCTGCAGTCCCTCCGCCGCCGGAACCCGCAGAGGAGATGTCGACCGGCTCTCCTATCCTCGATCCGTTCGCCGTCAGCCAGAGCTGGTCCTCCTCGTCGATCTCAAGGCCGTTCGGGACAGAGGCGCCGAGGATGTCCGTGAGGTCCCCCGCCAGATCCGCAAGGTCTGTTTCGATCTTCCGCACATGGGCGCCTGCGGACTGATAGACGCCACCTTCATAGTCTGTCCGGATATCCTGGACTTCTGTGGCCACGGACGCGATCCCTGCGGCTACCGCATCATTCGTCGGCACCAGCTGCCAGAGGGTCACGTTCTCGCCGTCGTCCGTGGTGATGGAGGATGCGTTGGTGGTCTTATACAGCGCCAGGCGGAAGTAATATCCTTCCGGTGCCGAGATGGTGATCAGGCCGTCTGTGTTTGCCACGGTCCGCGTATAATCATCGTCGTAATCATCCTCGTCCGCCGTCTCATAGAAGAACGCCTTCACGGTCGCTGCATAGGAATACGGGATATAGAGCCGGATGAAGCCGGTCGCAGCCTGCATGAAGCCGGTCCGGATCGCGTTGTCTGTCTCTTCCGTGCCGTCGCTGTCATCGATCCCGCCTGCCTCCCAGGAGAGGATCGTCATCTCCTCGAAGGATCCTATCCGGTCGATCTCCGACTGTAAGAAGTCCACCTGTCCGCGGACCGCGTCTCCCATGAGGCTGTAGGTCTTGCTGCTCTGGGACTTCGCTGCCACACGCGCGTCAGCGATCTCTGTTGCCTCATTCCCGGTCACAGCCGCTGCCACTGCAGTCATCCTGGTACCGAGATTCGTGATCCCGGCAGTGTTCGCGTCCACCTGGGTCTTCAGGCCGGATCCGTACTGCGCTGCGAGATCCTTCTCGTCCTCTGCTACGCCGGCGTAATACTTCGCGTTGTTGTGGTAGGTCTCGTCTTCACTGTCGACGGCCACGCCGTCTACCGTGCCCCTGGTCCACTTCTCTCCGGCTTCGTCAGCCTGCTCTGCATAGTATTTGGCGTTATCATGGAAGCCGACGCCGGACTGCACAGCAGTTCCGTCTTCCGTGCCCTTCGCGTACCGCTCGGAGGTATTGGAATAGCCGTCTGACTGTTCCGCATAATACTTCGCATTATTGTGGTAGGTCTCATCAGAGGATCCTACGGCCACGCCGTCCACGGTCCCCCGGGTCCACTTCTCGCCGGCTTCATCTGCCTGCTCTGCATAGTATTTGGCATTGTCGTGGAAGCCTGCGCCGGATACTACGGTCTCGCCGTCCTCCGTGCCCTTTGCATACCGCTCCGCTATCTGCCGGAAGAACCTCGCGTTCTTCTCGTAAGTGTCGTCCCCGGCCTGGACAGGGACGCCTCCGCGGGTCCCGGCTGCCCAGGCTTCCGCGTTCTCAGCCGCCGTGCTGAGGTCGATATACTTCGTATAGAGGTACTCGATCTTCCGGAGCCCGGAATCGACTGCACCCTCCAGCTGCTCCAGCTCGGAAAGGTTGTTGTGGTAGGACGCCGGGGAAGTGAGGTTCTGGTCCACATAGAACGCGCCGTAGAACGCGGCGAAGCGGACCGTCCCGCTCTCGTCGGATCCGCGGACATACACGAAGACCGTGCCCGGTACCGCCAGCTGGCCCGGCGTGATCAGCCAGGTGAGGAGGATGTGCTCGTCGGATATCTCCTTTGTCAGGAGGACCGTGTCAGTATCCACCTGGGCGGTGCTGAGGGTCACAGTCACAGTGTTCCCGGATACCGGCGTGAAGTTGATCACCACGCCCTTCTCCCGGAGATCCACCGTGTTCCCATCGTAGGTCCAGTTCGTTCCGTTGAAGGTGAAGACGTGGTTCCCCGTCGTTGTCTTGAATTTCAGGAAGGTCGCGGACAGCACGACGACGCTCCCGCCGGAATGGTTCGTGGAGGTCGTGAAGGTGTACTTCGTCCGCGTCTCAGGGTACTTCAAGTCCAGGCGGAAGGTCAGGCCGGAGAGATCCACTCCCGCCTGGGACAGCCGCCTCATCCTGAATACCCTTGTTTCCGAGTTCCCGTCCTGCGTGGTCCCGATGTACCGCTCGTTATTCGGGATCAGGAGCTCCCTGTTGTCGATCAGAATCATTCTTTCACTCCTTTACTTTTTCAGCTCTCCCGTCATTTCCTTCAGGAATGTCTCCAGCTTCTGCTTCATCCACTTCGGCATCGGCAGCCCGAGCCTGAACATGTTCTTTAATATCGAGATGGACTCGTAAATGAAATAGAGGACGGCAAAGAATTCCCCCGTGCCGATCTTCGGACTTCCCATCACCGCCCTGATCTCTTCAGGGAGAAACGCGACCAGGTTGAATCCGGAAAGAATGTCAAACAGCATCAGGAACACCAGCGAGATCAACATCCCTGCCTTTCTGATCCCGCCATCAATACCAAAACTCGAATTGAATTCATGGTCTTTCGCGGCCCTGGAACAGCCCAGGAATGTGTCGAACACGATCCAGAGCGCCGCTGATTGAAGGAATACATTTTGCTTTACTGCATCTAAGAACTGGTTGATCATCTTACTGCCCTCCTCATAGAGATTTATTTTGCATTATCATCATAGAAAAATCGGACAGCAAAATGCACCGATGCAAGGAAAGGCCCCTCCGGCATCTCTGCCGGAGGGGTCCCTCTTACTTGCCATTCTTTCTCTTTTCCCAGCTGCTCTCAGCATAATCGAGCATGAGCCAGATCTCTTTCTGTTCGCTCTCCGGCATCCCGCTGCTCCGCAGGTACTTCCAGACGCCGTCCTGATTGCCGTCTGCTTTCGCATCCAGCACATCAAAGTAGGGCTCGACATCATCATGCTTCTCCATCCAGGTGTCTAAATGCTTGTCGTTCTTCTTCCTGGATCTGTAAAGCTCAAGCGCCTCCTCTGTCGAAAGGCCGTCGCGGATCATGCTGATCGTGACCTCGCGGATCTCTTTGTCGGTCAGGCTCCCGTCTTCCTTCTTCTCTTCTATCGCGGAATCAAACTTTCGCTGGGTCTCCGTTTTCTCTGTTATGGTCCCTTCTTTCCTCGGCTTCATCGCCTTGAACTTCTCAGTATCCGGAACGAAGATCCAGCCTTTATCCGTCGGAAGGAGGTCGCCATACTT
>JAFSYO010000181.1 GCA_017449925.1 Stomatobaculum sp. | reverse complement strand
GTCCCGGCCTCTCGGCCTCCCCGGACGTCCCGCTAAACTCTTTGGAATCTTCGCTGTCAATCTTTCTTGCGCGTTTCTCTTCTATATCGTTTTCAAGGTTCGGTCCGCTTCCTCCCGCGGGCTTCCTTTCGGACCCCCTCGCGAGCGAGCTTTTCTAGGATATCAAAATCCAGTTCTCTTGTCAACCCCTTTTTTCAAATTTTTTCAAAAAATTTTTGGACTGCTTTTTCCGTTTCCGCGAGCAGTCTGCTTTCCCCTACATATCGCTGTTTCTTCTATTATATATGTCCACATTTTGTGGCCGGGTGTGGACAAGGGCCCGGCCTGCTGATAAAATATTCCCGCAATCTTTTTTCCCGGAGGACTGGATGATGCAGAAAAACGACCTGCTTTCCCTGCGCGCGGAGAATCTTGGCGCCGACATGGAGGGTGTCTGCCGGCATGAGGGCCTGGCGGTCTTCGTTCCCGGCCTCCTGCCTGGGGAAGAAGCGCCGGTCCGCATCGTTAAAACGGAAAAGCGCTTCGCCTTCGGGAAGCTGGAATCCCTTCCGGCCTCTCCCTCCCCTTTCCGCCAGGAGCCGGACTGCGCGGCTTATCCCCGGTGCGGCGGATGCACCGCCCGGCACATGACCTATGACGCCACGCTGGAAAGCAAGCGAAGGCATGTGGCGGACTGTTTCCTCAGGATCGGGCATCTGGCGGTGGATGTTCCGCCCCTGCTCGGCATGGAGGCTCCCCTGGCCTACCGGAACAAGACCGCCCTTCCCGCCGGGGGAGCCGTACAAGATCCTCAGCTCGGCTTTTTTGCGCCACGCAGCCACCGGCTGATTCCCATGACCGACTGCCCCAACGCCATGGCTCCCTCCGGGGAGATCGCCCGGGCCGTGCAGCATTGGATGAAGGAATTCCGGATTGCCCCCTACGATGAATCCACGGGCCAGGGAATCCTCCGCCATCTGGTTCTGCGGGTCAACCGGGAACACCGGACCATGGTTACGCTCGCCGCCGCGAAGAAGCCCGCCCATCTGGCGGAGCTTTGGGACCGGCTTGAGCCACTCGGCGCGGTCAGCCTCTATTATAATGAGAATCCGGACCGGACCAACGTCATCTTCGGAAAGCGGTTCTTCCTTATTTATGGACAGGAAACCCTTTCCGACACACTCTGCGGACTGCAGTTCGAGTTGTCCCCCGCCTCCTTTTTTCAGGTGAACCCCTCCCAGACCGAAATCCTCTACCGGACCGCGCTGGAGTTCGCCGGGCTTCACCCCGGGGACACCCTATGCGATGTCTATTGCGGCGCGGGAACCATCTCCCTGATGATGGCGGAGCACTGCCGCCAGGTCACCGGGATCGAAATCGTTCCGGAAGCCGTGATCAACGCCCGGGAAAACGCGGAGCGGAACGGCATCCGCAACGCGGTCTTCCATCAGGGAAAGGCGGAAGATCTGCTTCCCCGGATGGTAAACGATGGGCTCCGGCCGGAGGTCATCGTAGTGGATCCACCCCGGAAGGGGCTGGAGCTCTCCGTCATTGACGCCGTCGCCCAGGCCCGGCCGGACCGCCTGGTCTATATTTCCTGCAATCCCGCCACCCAGGCCCGGGACGCCGCCCTGCTGAAGGAACGGGGCTACGAAATCCGCCGCATCCAGCCCGTGGACATGTTCCCTTTTACTTCACACATAGAGACTATAGTGTTGCTACAAAGACAGAACTCGTAGAAATCCTTTATTTTAAGCACTTTTACGAGCATTTCACCTTTGGTGAGACAGACTGGTCAAAGAGGGGTAAACGCCTCGAAAAGTACCTCCGGGTGGCCATCGCCATAGAACTCGTAACAGTAGGAACAAGGATCGAGGACTTATAGACAACTGAATATCTGATCGATCATGGACGTTTATGAACTGCATTTCCGCAGTAAATAGACGTCCATTTTTGCGTTTACGGAAGAAATGAGAAAGGAGGAGAGCGGATGGAGTTTGATTACTTCTATGGACCGGAAGATGCAGAACAATATCAGTTTTACCGGATCCCGAAGCTGCTGATCACCAGCGATCAGTTTAAAGATGTTTCCGTCGAAGCAAAGCTTTTATACGGCCTGATGCTGGACCGTCTCTCCCTGTCCATAAAGAACGGATGGTTTGATGCGCTCAACCGGGCGTACATCATCTACACCATTGATGAAGTCATGGAAGATATGCACTGCCGGAGCCAGAAAGCCTGCAAGCTCGTTGCGGAGCTGGAAAAGACAGCCGGTCTGATCAAGAAGAAGCGTCAGGGGCTTGGAAAGCCGTCTTTGATCTATGTTCTGAAGTTTTCCACAAGTTCTCCACAGAACTCTTCAGAATCAAAACTCTTGAATTTTGAAAATCAAAATTCTGGAGATGTGAAAATCAAAAATCAAGAATTTCGCAAATCACAAGGTAATAAAACTAATCAAAACAAGACTGAAATTAATAAGACTAATCCTATCCTTCTATCCGTGAATGTCGCAGGAATGGACGAGGAATCTGATGAGATGGGAGAAGATCCGATGGAATCCAGAAAATCTTATGAGAAATATTTCAGATACCGTCTTGCGATTGATGATCTCAAACAGAGCTATCCGTATGATCACGGACGCATTGATGAAATCCTAGAGCTGCTTGTCGATACAGTCTGCAGCACAGCCAAGACGATCCGATGCGCCGGGGAAGACAGACCTGCGGAAGTTGTGAAAAGCCGGTTCATGAAGCTGGATTACGGACATATCCAATATGTCCTGGACTGCATTCATGACAATACGACAGAGGTCCGGAATATCAAGGCATATATGCTGACGACGCTATACAATGCGCCGATTACCATTGATCACTATTACCAGACGAAAGTGAACCATGACATGTATCACTGGGACGGAGGAGGAAGCTGATGAAAGATAAACCAACTGTGATTGCCGTAGTCAATCAGAAGGGCGGGACAGCCAAGACGACTACGGTAGAGAATCTCGGGATCGGACTTGCCCGGCAGGGACAGAAAGTCCTCCTGGTGGACACGGATCCGCAAGGAAGCCTGACGATCAGCCTGGGATATCCAAGACCGGATGAGCTGGATGTCACCTTATTCGATCTTCTGAATAAGACGATCAATGAGGCTGCAGTGAATGCCGGTGAAGGGATCCTGCACCAGCCGGAAGGGATCGACCTGATCCCGGCAAACATCTCGCTGGCAGGTCTGGAGGTTGCCTTGGTGAATACGATGAACCGGGAACGGGTACTGAAGCAGTTCCTTGAACCCATCAAGGGCAATTACGACTATGTGCTGCTGGACTGCATGCCGAGCCTGGGAATGCTGACAGTGAATGCGCTGGCTGCCGCAGATGCTGCTCTGGTTCCGGTGCAGGCGAATTATCTTTCAGCCAAAGGATTGGAACAGCTCCTGCAGACGATCAATAAGGTCAAGCGGCAAATCAACCCAAAGCTGAGGATTGAAGGGATCCTGCTGACGATGGTGGATGGCAGGACGAATTACGGCAAAGAGATCTCTTCCCTGATCCGCGATACGTATGGCGGACATATCAAGATCTTCACTGCGGAGATCCCCAGATCCGTCAGAGCTGCTGAGATCAGCGCAGAAGGCAAAAGCATCTTCCTTCACGATCCGAAGGGCAAGGTTGCCGAGTCTTATCAAGATTTAACGAAGGAGGTACTGAGAAATGCCGAAAAAAGGCGCAAACATCAGCTTGAGCAGCTACGATGACATCTTTTCCACCCAGGAAAGCAGACAGAAAACCGGTGAACATGTCGTTATGCTGCCGCT
>JAFSYO010000180.1 GCA_017449925.1 Stomatobaculum sp. | reverse complement strand
TTTCGGCACTATGCTGATCAAGATGGGCGAGGCTGACTGCCTGCTGGGCGGCGCTACCTATTCCACCGCTGATACGGTCCGTCCGGCTCTGCAGATCATCAAGACCAAGCCCGGCAACAAGATCGTGTCTTCCTGCTTCATCCTGGTCCGTCCGGCTGCTACCGGCGACAACATGGTCCTTGCCATGGCTGACTGCGCCATCAACATCAAGCCCAACGAGGACGAACTGGTCGAGATCGCAAGAGAGACCGTCAACTGCGCGAAGGTCTTCGGCATCGACCCGAAGGTCGCATTCCTCAGCTACTCCACCCTGGGCTCCGGCTCCGGCGAGGACGTGGATAAGATGCACAATGCCTGCGCAAAGGCAAAGGCTGAGATGCCCGACGTCCCGATCGACGGCGAGTTCCAGTTCGACGCGGCTGTATCCCCGGTCGTCGCACGCACCAAGTGCCCGAATTCCCCGGTGGCAGGCTATGCGAACACCTTCATCTTCCCGGACATCAACGCAGGAAACATCGGCTACAAGATCGCTCAGAGACTGGGCAACTTCGACGCTTACGGCCCGATCCTTCTCGGACTGAACGCACAGATCAACGACCTGTCCCGCGGCTGCAACGCCCAGGAAGTCTATTCCATGGCGATCATCACCGCAGCGCTGGCATAAAAGACATTTCTGGTACCCCGCAGGTTGCATAAATCACGCTTGACAAACATGGGCACCTCCACTATAATGTCTGTTGTTATGCTGAATCAGATATTTCACGGCTTCGGCCGTTAACTTTCGTCAGGTAAGGAGGTGTTTCAGGATGTCGATTTGTCCGAAGAATAAATCTTCCAAGGGCCACAGGGATCAGAGAAGAGCGAACTGGAAGATGGGCGAGATGAACCTTGTCAAGTGCCCGAAGTGCGGCGAGCTGATGATGCCGCATCGTGTCTGCAAGAACTGCGGGACTTACAATAAGAAGGAAATCGTTAAGGTCGAGGACTGAGACGGAGCTTCCTGAAAGAAGATTTTCACAGAACCCGGAACGATCAGTTCCGGGTTCTTTTAAAGCCGGAAAAAGGAGTGTGTTATGGTAAGAGTAGCAGTAGATGCCATGGGCGGCGACAATGCCCCCGCAGAGATCGTTAAGGGATGCCTCCAGGCATTGAGGAAGGAAAAAGATATCCAGGTGATCCTGGTGGGAAAAGAAGAACTGATCTGGAAGGAACTGAAGGCCAACGGCGTAAATAAGATTAAGGACGGCGGGCGGCTTCAGATCGTGAACGCCACCGAGGTGATCGAAACAGGGGACTCTCCTGTTGCGTCGATCCGGGCGAAAAAAGATTCCTCCATCGTCGTCGGTATGAAGCTGGTCCGGAACAATGAAGCGGATGCCTTTGTCTCCGCGGGAAGTTCCGGCGCTATTCTGGTGGGCGGCCAGGTGATCGTGGGCCGCATCAAGGGGATCGAGAGAGCGCCCTTTGCGCCGCTTCTTCCGACTTACCAGGGTGGAGTGACGCTTCTGCTGGACGCCGGAGCGAATGTGGACGCCAGGTCCTCTCATCTGAAGCAGTTCGCCCAGATGGGAGCTATTTATATGGAACACGCCATCGGCATCAAGAATCCGAGAGTGGCTATCCTGAATGTGGGCCTGGAGGAAGAAAAGGGCAATGCCCTGGTGAAGGAGACCTATCCCCTTCTGAAGCAGATGAAAGAGGAGAACGGGATGAACTTCATCGGCAGCATGGAGGCAAGAGAAGTGACCCACGGTTATGCAGATGTCTGCGTATGTGAGGGATTCACCGGCAACATGGTGCTGAAGATGATGGAAGGCACGGCGGAATCTGTCCTGAAGATGATGAAGAAGGCCATGACGGCGAATCTCCGGAGCAAGATCGGCGCCCTGCTGCTGAAGCCCTCGATGAAGACAGCTCTGGCGGATCTGGACGGATCGAAATTCGGCGGCGCGCCGATGCTCGGACTGAACGGTCTCGTCGTCAAGACTCACGGAAACGCGAAAGCCAACGAGATCTGTAATGCACTGATGCAGTGCAAGACCTTCCACGAAGAAAAGATCAACGAAATCATTGCAAAGGAGACCGGCGTTGGAGCTTGAGAAGCTGAAGGCGATCACAGCGGGCATCCTGGGGCTGACCCCGGCGGAGATCTCCGAAACGGCGGATTTTACGGAAGTCTACGGGGCGGATTCTCTGGAAGTTTACCGGATCGTGACTGCCATCGAAGAGGAATTTGAAGCGGAGTTCCCGGAGGACACAGCCCGGGGGATCCGCTCTGTTCGCGATGCCCTGAAAGCCCTGGCATCGCTCTGAGGAAGTAAGACCTATGGAAAACAGAGAACAGGTCAACAGAAAACTGAAAACGCTGGAGGAACGGATCGGTCATGTCTTTCATGACCGGTCTCTTCTGGAGCACGCTATGACCCACAGCTCCCTGGCCAATGAACTTCATAAAGGCCACCTCGGATCCAATGAGCGGCTTGAATTCCTGGGAGATGCGGTGCTGGAACTGGTAAGTTCCGATTTCTTTTACCATAAATTTCCGGAAATGCCGGAGGGGCGGCTCACGAAGCTCCGGGCCAGCTTTGTATGCGAACCGGCCCTTGCCTACTGTGCGGAGCAGATCCCCCTGGGGGAGTTTCTTCTGCTGGGAAAAGGAGAGGAACAGACCGGTGGACGTTTCCGTCCGAGCGTGGTGTCCGATGCCCTGGAAGCGCTGATCGGGGCGATCTATCTTGACAGTTCTCTTCAGGAGGCCCGGGAGTTCATCCATCGTTTTATCCTGAATGATATTGAAGGAAAGCAGTATTTTTACGATGCGAAGACGATCCTTCAGGAGGAGATCCAGAAACAGGAAGGCGCAGAGCTGGGATATGAGCTCATTTCCGAGGACGGCCCGGACCACAGGAAGCGTTTCAACTCCGCGGTGCTTCTGAATGGGAAAGAACTGGCGCGGGGCGCCGGAGGCAGCAAGAAACAGGCAGAACAGCAGGCGGCCTTCGAGGCATTAAAGAGTCTCGGGCTTGTCGAAACTGACAATCAACAAGAGAAAGACAACGGCGGTATTCCGGATGTATCTGAAAAGCATTGAAGTCCAGGGCTTTAAGTCCTTTGCAAATAAAATCAGGTTCGAATTCCAGGACGGCATCACTGGCATCGTAGGACCGAACGGATCGGGAAAGTCGAATGTAAGCGACGCGGTCCGCTGGGTCCTGGGAGAGCAGAGCGCAAAGAGCCTCCGCGGCGGAAATATGCAGGATGTGATTTTCGCCGGGACGGAACTCAGAAAGCCCCAGGGGTTTGCCTATGTCGCGATCACGCTGGACAATTCCGACCGCGCCCTTCACATCGATTATGATGAGGTAAAAGTATCCCGCCGGCTGTATCGTTCCGGAGAGAGCGAGTACAAGATCAACGATTCCGCCTGCCGTCTGAAAGACATCAACGAACTGTTCTTCGATACCGGCATCGGCCAGGAAGGCTATTCCATCATCGGCCAGGGTGAAGTGGAGCGGATCCTTTCGGGAAAGGCAGAAGAACGGCGGGAGCTTTTTGATGAGGCTGCCGGCATCACGAAATTCCGGAAACGGAAGGCACTGGCAGAAAAGAAGCTTGATAATGAACGGGCGGATCTTGTCCGGGTCAGCGACATCCTGTCGGAGCTGGAAAAGCAGGTCGGGCCCTTAAAGCGTCAGTCGGAGACTGCCAGGAAATACCTGGAGCTGCGGGAAGAACTGAAATCCCTGGAACTGAATCTTTTCCTCATGGAGACGGATGCGGTCCGGACAGATCTGAAGTCCTTTACCGAGCGGGAACAGATCCTCAGTCAGGACGCCGAAGAGACAGAGAAGAATGAAGAACAGCTGAAGTCTGAGTACGAGGAGCTGGAGCAGATCCTGGAGGAGCTGGACCGGGAGATCGAAGAGAAAAGAAACAGTCTCTCCGAACTGAACCTGAACACGAATGAGCTCACGGGACGGATCAACGTCCTGCAGGAGAAGATCAATACAGAAAAGAGAAACGCTAAGCATATCAATAACCGGCTTGGCCTCATAGCCCAGGACAAACAGGAGAAGGATGCTGCCCTCGAAGGTTTCATTTCCGAAAAGACCGAGAGCGATGCGGCTGCCGCCGAGGCGAAAAAGAAAGCCGAGGAAGCGGAATGGATCCTGGTGTCCTGCGATGAAGAAATGATGCTCCTGGATCAGAAAATCCAGGATCTGAAGAATTCTGTCATCGACATTATCAACGAACGCGGAGATATCACTGCGAAAGGACAGCGTTTCGAAGCCGTCCTGGAGCAGGTGCAGGTGCGTGCCTCGGAACTGAATCAGAAGCTCCTGAAGATCCGGACAGAGGAAGAATCCCTGAAAAAGGATGTGGGAGCCGGAGAGCGGGAGATGCAGGAGCTGGACAAAACCCAGGCTTCTCTGGAAGAATCCCGGAGTGCTGTATTACGCCGTAAGGAAGAATGTACTAAGGAAGTAAACCGGCTCGGACTGCTGCTCGGGAATCTGCAGCAGCAGTACCAGGCCGATTCCGTGCGTCTGGAATCCCTCCGGAATCTTGCCGAGCGCTATGACGGCTACGGGAATTCCATCCGCAAGGTCATGGAGACCCGGGACCGCATCCGGGGGATCCACGGCGTCGTGGCGGATCTGATCTCGGTGGATAAGAAATACGAGACCGCCATCGAGACTGCCCTGGGAGGGAAGATCCAGAACATCGTCACTGATTCGGAAGAGACCGCAAAAAGGCTGATCGAACACCTGAAGAGAAACCGTTTCGGAAGGGCGACCTTCCTGCCGCTGACCAGCATCGGCCGCGGAAAGGAATGGGATCCAGGAGAGGTCATGAAGGAACAGGGCGTCCTGGGGATCGCTTCGGGCCTTGTCCATACAGAGGAAACATATGAAGGGCTGGTCCGGTACCTACTGGGCCGGGACCTGGTGGTGACAGACATCGATCAGGCCATAAGGATCGCCCGGAAATATCACTACAGTTTCCGGATCGTGACTCTGGAGGGAGAACTCCTGAATCCCGGCGGCTCCATGTCCGGCGGCGCTTTCAAGAACAGTTCGAATCTTCTGGGAAGAAAGCGGGAGATCGAAGAGCTGGAGAAAGCTACGGAGAAGAGCTTAAAGAAAGCGGAACTGGCGGAGAAAGAACTTGCCGCAGCCCAGGAGCTTCTGGAAAAGGCCGGACGGGAGATCGAGGAACTGAGAGCCGAAGAGCAGGAGCTTCTTCTGGAGAAGAACACGAAAAAAATGGCTCTGGGACGGCTTCTGGAAAAGCGGGAGGAACTGAACGCTTCTGTTCAGGAACTCACGGACGAGAGAGGACGGCTGAAACAGCAGACCTCTGAGATCTCGGACAGCCGCCAGGAACTGGATACCGACCTGAAGGATCTGGAAGAACGGCGCGCCGGCATGGAGACTGAGATCGTCAGCCTCTCGGAGAAGCTGGAAGAAGAACGGAAGCGCCGGGAGGCTCTGGACAAGGACTTGTCTGATGCAAAACTTCTGGCCGGCACGACCTTGCAGCAGGCCGGGTTCATCAATGAAAACATCAGACGTCTGAAGGATGAACTGAAAAAGCTTTGCGAGGAAGAAAAAGAACTCCTCGGAGGGACAGAGGACACCGGGAAACGGATCGCGGAAAGAGAAGAAGAGATTAAGAATGCGGAGCAGGAGATCCTTTCCAGAAAAGAAAAGGCTGAGGTGCTGACGAAGGAACTGGAGGAACAGACCGCGAAAAAGGCGGAGCACTCGGGGGAACAGAAGCAGTATTTTGAACGCCGGAACGAGATCGCAAAACGGCGCGCAGACCTGGAGAAGGATCTTCTCCGGGTGCGGAACCAGATCGAGAAGGCGGAGGACAAACTGCAGACGAAGAGCGCCTACATCCTGTCGGAATACAATCTGACAGAAGAAGGGGCTCTGCAGTACCGGATGGAAAAGCCCGGAAGCGCGTCCCAGATGAAGAAGGACATCGATTCCAGGAAAACCGCCATCCGCGAACTGGGAAATGTCAATGTCAACGCCATTGAGGACTACCGCGTGCTTTCGGAACGCTGCGAGTTCATGTCCGGACAGTATTCTGACATGAAGAAAGCAGAAGAAGCGCTGTTGACGGTGATCCGTGATCTGGACCAGGGCATGAGGAAACAGTTCACCGAACAGTTCGAGAAGATCGACAATGAATTCAACAAGGTGTTCCGGGCGCTGTTCGGCGGCGGCAGGGGAGAACTCCGGCTGGATCCGGACGCGGATATCCTGGACGCCTCCATTGCGATCATTGCGGAGCCGCCCGGCAAAAAGCTGCAGAACATGATGCAGCTGTCCGGCGGAGAGAAGGCGCTGACAGCCATTTCGCTCCTGTTCGCGATCCAGAATCTGAGGCCTTCGCCCTTCGCGCTGCTGGATGAGATCGAAGCGGCTCTGGACGACTCCAACGTGGACCGCTTCGTGCAGTACCTCAGAAGGCTGACGAAGAACACCCAGTTTATCGTGATCACCCACCGCCGCGGCACCATGGTGGGGGCCGACCGCCTTTACGGCATTACCATGCAGGAGAAAGGAATTTCGACCCTTGTCTCGGTCAGCCTGATCGAAGACAGTCTGGATTAATAAAAGGAGGAACCTATGGCAGAAGAAAAGAAAGGCTTTTTCAGCCGTCTTGTCGCGGGTCTTGCAAAGACCAGGAATGCCGTGGTGAACGGGCTGGACGATATTTTCAACGGGCCCGGGGACGTGGACGATGAGTTTTACGAAGAGCTGGAGGAGACGCTGATCACCGGAGATATCGGCGTGCGGGCCACCGACGCGATCCTGGAGGATCTGAAGGACAAGGTGAAGGAGCAGCATATCAAGCAGCGCTCCGAGTGCCGCAGAGTCCTCATCGATACCATCAAGGAACAGATGGACCTGGGGGAGAACGCCTACGACTTTGAACACAGGAAATCTGTGCTTCTGCTGGTGGGCGTCAACGGTGTAGGAAAGACCACGACCGCCGGCAAAATGGCTGCCCAGTACAAGAACCAGGGAAAGAAAGTGCTGCTGGCCGCAGCGGATACCTTCCGCGCTGCGGCGATCGAGCAGCTGCAGGCCTGGGCAAACAGGGCCGGCGTGGAGCTGATATCCCAGAAAGCGGGATCAGATCCGGCAGCGGTGGTGTTCGATGCTTGTACTTCCGCCCGCGCCCGGGGGACGGATCTTCTGATCTGCGACACGGCGGGCCGTCTCCACAATAAGAAGAATCTGATGGAAGAGCTGCGAAAGATCAACCGCGTCATTGACAGAGAACTTCCGGACTACGCCCGGGAGACTATGATCGTCCTGGATGGCACGACAGGCCAGAACGCGCTGGAGCAGGCCCGGGAATTCCGGGATGTCTGCGATATTTCCGGCATCATTCTCACGAAACTGGACGGAAGCGCCAAGGGCGGCATCGCCGTGGCGATCCAGGCGGAGATGAAGATCCCGGTGAAATATATCGGCGTGGGCGAAAAACTGGACGACCTCAGAAAATTTAATTCTGCAGAATTTGTGGACGCGCTGTTTACCCGTCCTTCGGACATTTCCGGAGACGAGGCGCAGGATCCGCAGTAAAATACAGGCCTGGAAAGGGTAATAAGAATGGAAAAGCTTACACTGGAAGCGTTTGAAGAAGCAAGCGAGATCGTCAAAAACGTGACCAAAGAAACAAAGCTTGTGTACAGCGGCTATTTTTCCGCACAGACCGGCAATAAGGTATACCTGAAGCCGGAGAACATGCAGCAGACCGGTGCCTATAAGGTGCGCGGCGCTTACTATAAGATCTCAACCATGGACGAAGCTGCCAGATCGAAGGGGCTGATCACTGCATCCGCCGGGAATCACGCCCAGGGCGTAGCTTTCGCGGCGAAGCTCACCGGCGTTCCGGCCACAGTCTGCATGCCCACCATGACCCCTCTGATGAAGATCAACAGGACCAAGGCGCTGGGTGCCAACGTGGTGCTGTCCGGAGAAGTGTTTGACGATGCCTGCGCGAAGGCCTACGAGATCGCCTCAGAGACGGGCGCCACCTTTGTCCACCCCTTTGACGATCTGGACGTAGCCACCGGTCAGGGGACCATCGCCATGGAGATCATCAAGGAGCTCCCCACCGTGGATTACATTCTCGTACCCATCGGAGGCGGCGGATTATGCTGCGGCGTCGCGACTCTCGCAAAAATGCTGAACCCGAAGATCAAGGTCATCGGCGTGGAGCCGGCGAACGCTGCCTGTATGAAGGCATCTCTCGAAGCGGGTCATGTAGTCGCCCTGCCGAGCGCGAACACCATTGCGGACGGCACCGCGGTAAAGCGCCCCGGCGAGAAGATCTTCCCTTATATCCAGGAGAATGTGGAAAGCATCATTACCATCAAGGACGATGAGCTGATCGTCGCCTTCCTTGACATGGTGGAAAACCATAAGATGATCGTCGAGAACTCCGGCCTTCTCACCGTGGCGGCGCTGAAGCACCTGGATGTGAAGAACAAGAAGATCGTCAGCATCTTAAGCGGCGGGAACATGGACGTCATCACCATGGCGTCGCTGATCCAGCACGGACTTATCATGCGGGACCGTATCTTTACAGTTTCCGTTCTGCTGCCGGACAAGCCCGGACAGCTGGCGAAGATTTCCACCATCCTTGCAGAGGAGAACGGGAACGTCATCAAGCTGGAGCACAACCAGTTCGTAAGCATCAACCGCAATGCGGCCGTGGAGCTCCGAATCACCATCGAAGCCTTCGGAACAGAACACAAACAGCAGATCGTGGAGCGGCTGAAGGCGGAGGGATACCGCCCGAAACTGGTGAAGTCGAAGGGCACTTACAACGAAGGATGATGAATTAAGACTTCGGAGGCGACGCTTATGGATGTCAGATTCAAATCAGTGGAGAGCAACCTCCTTTATTTCGTGAAATGGACGCTGTCGGCACTCCTCATCGGGACTCTGGTAGGGGCTGTGGGCGCGGTCTTCCGGAAGGGCGTGGAGCTGGTCACGGCGAACTGGAACAAGAATCCGTGGATGATCCTCCTGGCGCCGGTCTCCGGCTGCGTGATCGTCTTTATCACCCGGCTTCTTAAGGAAGAAAAGAACGGCGGGACCAACACGGTGATCGATTCCGTGGCGGAGGAAAAACACATCACGGAGCGGACGGCTCCCATGATCTTTGTCTCCACCCTGCTTTCCCATCTCTCGGGAGCTTCCGTGGGCAAGGAAGGCGCGGCCCTGATGATCGGCGGCAGTATGGGAGAGATCATCGCGAATTTCCTGGAATTCGACAGGAACGACCGAAGAATCGCCATTATGTGCGGCATGAGCGCCTGCTTCGGCGCCGTCTTCGGCACCCCGATGGCAGCGACGGTCTTCCCCATGGAGGTGATCAGCATCGGCACCATGTACTACGCGGCCTTGATCCCCTGCATCTTTTCCGCCTTTTTCGGTGCGGGAGTCTCTGCCCATCTCGGAAATCACGCAGAGGTGTTCCCGGTGACAGCTGTTCCGCACTTTGATATGACCCAGATGATCCTGGTGGTGATCCTCGGGATGGTGTGCGCCCTGGTGGCGATCTTTTTCAGCTGGTCCCTGCATGAGAGTCATCATTTTGCGGAGCATAAGGTGCCGAACCCTTATTTACGCGTTGCGTTGGGCGGAGTGCTGCTGATCCTCCTGACTCTTGTGAACAAATATATTGGAAGCGGCAGTTTCGATTTCAACGGCGGCGGATTCCCCCTGGCCGAAAAGGCCATGGAAGGCGAGGCAGTAAGCTACGCCTTTCTTCTGAAGATCCTCTTCACCTGTGTCTGTATTTCCTGCGGATTTAAAGGCGGAGAGATCGTTCCGACTCTGTGCATCGGAGCCTGCGTCGGAAGCTTGTTTGCCGGTACGGTAAGCGCGGATACAAAAGTGTTCGCGGCAGCAGGCATGGTGGCCATGTTCTGCGGAATGACCAACTGTCCCATCAGCTCCCTGCTGCTGGCTTTCGAACTGTTCGGATACGATGGCATGCCTTACTTCGCTGTGACCATCGCGGTGTGCTTCACTCTTTCCGGTTATTACGGACTGTATTCCAGCCAGCGCTTCGCCTATTCGAAGACCAGGACAGTGTTCATCGACCGGAAAGGGCCGAGGAAGTACTGGGACGAAGGAAATAACGATTCAATGCAGCCGAAATAATTGAAATTTACTATAACAATAGACGTCTCAACTGCAAAGAAAAACCCGCAGAATATACGGATGTTGTGACATAATGCCTGTTATACTGAAGCCATCCTACATTAGCCCTCCGGGCTGATCGGCCGGATGGCTTTTTCTATATAAAAAGGGTGAAATTATGAACAACAATCTGCTTGAGTATATTCTGATTCATTTTCAGAAGAAGATAAAAGAACAAAGATGGCACAGGGCAGTGACCTTTGCGGCGGGGCTGGTGGTGTTTTTTACAGCCTACGCACTGGTACTTCCGGCTATTACCATGACGCGGGTACATCCTGTCATTTCCGCAGACGAAACGGAGACGGTCAGCGGTGAGGAGCTTTCTCTTCGCGTGGAGGCAGAAGCGCCCGCAGGAGAAGAGGAACGGATCGTAGTACTGACAGCAGAGGGAGGGCAGGCGGACCTCTCCCTTTCTTATGTCTTCGACGACGAGGGCATCTGTGAGATCATCGATGAAGAGGGACAGGTCATTCAGCTTCACCGGACGAAAAGAACCTTGTCAAATTCAGCCGGGGAAGAGCAGTACGCAGTGGATTACTGGTTCACCCTTTCCGCCGGCACACAGACCTCTTTCACTCTTGACCTGATCGATGAGGCGCCCGGTCGGAGCTTTGCGAAGATCGTGGAGACCCTCCGCGAGACTGCTGTAGAAACAGCCTCTGCCGAAGAAACAGATTCTGAAGAAAATGCCACTGCCTCCGACGCCGTCCGTCAGGAAAAGCAGGAAATATCTCCCGGTAAGGCCTCCGGTTCCAACGCGGTGAAGGCCTCCGGTTCTCGTGCTGTAAAGGCTTCCGTTTCCAACGCTGAAAAGGCCTCCGGTTCCAACGCGGTGAAGGCCTCTGTCAGCAATGCTGAAGAGGCGGCTGCGGAGGCGAATGCCATTGCCGCTGCCTCCGGCGAAGAAACGATCACCCTCGTAGAAGCCTATGACGACGGCTTTGTCGAGCTGCTGGACGGCCAGGTGGTAAACGACGTTAATCCCGGAGTCCTTCAGGACGAGGACGAAAATGACGAAGTTTCAGCCCGGCTTCGCCTTGCCATCGGCAGCGGCCTGAGCTATGACGAAGCAGTCAGAGATTTCCAGAAAAACGCAGAGAAACGCGGCGACGCGGTCCTCCGGTTCACGTGGACAAAACCTGCGGAAGCGCTTCGGTCCGAACTTGTAAAGAGGGTGGATGATGCCGTGATCGCCGTCATCTGTCCCGATGATACAGAGCTTCCCGCCGGCGCATGGGTCGATGCTTTCGAGATCCTGCCCGGCACCCTGGAGTACCAGCAGTACGTCGACCAGGCCGGCGCGGCTGTGGCGGAGAACGAAGGCGTACAGAAGGTCGTGACCCGGGCCCGTTTCTTTGATATCACTATTCGAGACGCTGAAGGGAACGAGATCCAGCCCGACGGAGAAGTGAAGGTAGTCATTTCCTATGACAAGCCCGAAACCATGAAAAGCGCCGCTGATGCAGCCGATTCCAATGAGGATCTGAATGTGGTGCATTTTTCTGAAGGAACAGCGGACGTTCTGGATGCCGACGAGGAGGAGTCCGGTGAGGCTTCCGAGGTGGTCCTCTTTGAGGCGGACAGCTTTTCTGTGTATGGTTTTGTGTACACGGTGGACTCTCCCTTTGAAACAGAAGAAGCGCTGACCGTCAGTCTGATGAACGAGCGGCAGATCCCCTTGATGGCGGCAGGCACGCCGGAATCTTTCAGCCTCGATGATTTTGTAAAAAATGCCGTCATCAGCGGAGCTGTCCGGAATGACGCAGGACAATATGTGGTGGAAGAAGGAAAAGAATATTCCATCACGATCACCTTTAGTGAAGATCCTGAGCATCAGTTCCAGAATGATCAGGATCTGGTATATCAGATGCCGGCCGGCATTACCATTCTGACACCGGTAGAAGATTCCGGCTATGTTAATATTGTTTATAAGAGCAAAACATATCGGGTCAAATATGATTATACCCTTGACGAATCCGGAAAACTGACGATCAGGTTTGATCAGAACGATCCGGAATACCACAAGCTGGAGAATTCTACAAATGTCAGCATCAGATTTACATACAAGGGACTGTTTAATCACCAGGAAAGAGTGATCGAGTTCTCGGAGGACCTGAAACGGGAGATTGTTTTTGAAGGTCCGAGACCGGGGCAGGCCTATGTAAAGAAAGACGCCGTGTACGATGAGCACACCGGTATCTTTCATTATACAGTGACTGTGACAGCTGATGGAAATGTTGAAAATGTAAATGTAAAAGATGTGATCACCGGCAACGCTCTGTCTTTTAACAATGATGTCCATGTTTCCGGCAATTCCGGAAGCTATACGGATAAAGGGGCGGCCAACGGTTTTGACTATACTTTTTCGTCCATGCAGGATGGTGAAGTGATCACGATCACCTATTCCGCGCATACTGATTTTTCAAAAGATATTGACAAAGACGGCAGGATCACTGTCGATCAGACCAGGAATACGGTAACAGTGCAGCCGGACGGCGGGGATCCGCATCACTCGGATTACGCGAGGGAGATCACATACAAGTGGACCGATAAGAGCGACGGCACCGAAGCAGGAACGGTTGAAGGCAATAAAATAATCCAGTGGTCCATTTCCTACAATGAGCTGGCACTTGTGTCAGCGGCCGGTGATACAATTACCGACACGATCAGCAGTTCTTCCCAAAGATTCATGAAGTATTACGGTGACGGGATCATCGTGAAGGTCAGAAATCACGATGGGGAGCTGGTCGAAACAAGAGAAATTTCCTACAGGGATCTTGCAGCCTTCAGTGACAGCAGCTGGACTTATACGATACCGACTGCCGACACAGTACCTTACAGCTACGAGATCACCTATTACACTGTTGTTAATATGGCAGAGGTGAACAGCACGGGCGTTCTGGTTCCCCTTAGCAACGCGGCCAATGGTAATTACGGCGGGATCAATGTAGCACCTGAGAATTCGAGTTTGGTCATTCTCAAAAAAACAGCAGAATCCTATACGACGGAAGAGATCAACTGGTCAGCGACTCTTGAAATTCCCGAAGGCGGACTCTCCGAGGCGAAGCTGATCGACTACTTCCCCCATATCTGGCTGAATGACGAAAACCGTTTTGACTTGTACAAGAACGGCACTCTCCAGGTCACAGGTCTTCTTGAGGGAGAATGTTATACCTGTAATTATTATACAAACTGCCTGGAGATAGAATTTTTCAAAGATCCTGATAAAAATGAACACGGACTGCTGCCTGATTCCGGCGGCCGCCGGGTCATCACGGTAAAACTGACGACGAAAGTCGATCAGGACTGGCTGAAGAAAGGGTTTGAAACCGGAGATTATGAACAAAAGCATACAAACACTATTACCCTGAATAATTCACTGACCGCTACGGCAACAGTGATCTTCGATGAACCGGTCATGAAGACCGGCCAGTATCTGGGAAACGGATCCTTTTTATACACAGTTCTTCTTTCCGGTGTGTCGGATGCTCCTTTGATCATTAAAGATACCTTTAATACCAGCCTCCTGGAAGTGGATACCAGCAGAGAAAATGATGGCTTCTATGGGGAGCATATGAAGATCTGCGGAGGCATTATTAAGGATTCCCAGACCTTCGGCAGAACCAGCATCACTTACACGGATTCGCCGGACGGCATGATCCTTACAGCGGATCCTGTCCCCATGCAGGCAGATGGTACATATTATCCGTATTACAAGATCACTTACTACCTGAAGCTGAAGGAAGGCGTCGACCTGGAACAGCTTGCCATTGCTAACGGAGGGGAGTTCCACCTGAAAAATACCGCTGCCTGGGGGAATCATAAAAGTTCCTTCGATTATGAAGTGAAATATGAGTACCTTGACAAGGAGCTTTTAAATGAAGGCGAACTGGGCGGCGTTAACCGCATGGCAAAGTACAAGATCACTTTCAACAGCGCAAAAGGTGTCCTGAATAACAATGAACCGATGAAGATGACAGACGTCCTCAGCGCGAATCTGAGCGTAAGGTACGAGTCCGTTCAAATCGTAACGGATCCGGAAGGGCTTGATGTCCCCTATACACTCAGCGGCGGAGACGGCGGAACAACTGTTGCGGAATTTCTCGTTCCGGATGCAGCTAAAGTCGAGATCACTTACGAGGCGCAAGTCATAGGCAATGGTAAGCAGAGCATCGAGAACAAGGTCAGCGTTAAGGGACGGGAGAAGACTGTAACGACGGAGGAACTGAATTATACGCCGACCGAAGGCACAGCCACGCTTGCCTCCTTTACGATCGTGAAGGTGGACGCATATGATGCGGGTAAAAAGCTTTCCGGCGTGAAATTCAGAGTATTCCCGGAAGATCCGAAGTATGACTTTGGTGAAGGCAGGAAAGAGATCATCCTCGAAACAGATAAGGATGGCGTGATCCGTCTGGATGGAGAAGAATACGACCTGTATTTCGGTAAAAAGTACCATGTTCAGGAAATCGATCCTCCGGAAAATTATGGTTTGATCGATTTCGATTACGAAGTGACGCTGAACAACGAAATGGATCTGGTGGATTATGAGCATTTTAACTATTATTACAATGATTCCATGCAGATCAAGAACTGGCCGCTTGAGGGTCTTGTTATTGAGAAAAGGGTGGACAGCCCCGATGAGGAGGACGTAAACAGGTATTATAATTTCAGAATATCCATCCTGAAGGATGACGGCTCGGTCGATACGGATTACAACGAAGCGAACGGAGATGATAAGTTCACAGGAGGAATCTCCGAGTTCCGTCTGAAGGACAGGCAGCAGAAGATGTTCCGGGGCTTTCCGAAGGGAACAAAGTACAAAGTCGAAGAGATCCTCGACGAAAGCAGCAATGGAATGGAAACATCTGTGACCTACAGCATCTATGATGATGATGGAAACGTTGCAGACACAGAAACAGTCAGCGGTACAGATCATATCGGAGAGCTTACGCAGGAAGATGAATTGATCCTGTTCACGAATTCCAGATCCCGGACCGGCTCCATCAAGGTCGAAAAGACTGTGACCTATAACGGGCAGGGTGGTGAGACCGCGGCGCTGAAACACGAAAAGCTTGCCGGAACCTATAAGTTTACGCTCTACGAAGACGCGGAGCTTCAGAACAAGTATCAGAAAAATGGAGAGAATGTCGTTGTTGAGCTGACCGTACAGGATGATTGCAGTCCTGTGACCAGCGAAGAGATCGGAGACCTTCCGGCCGGAACCTATTATCTGTATGAAGAGCTTCCCGCAGGGTCAGAAGCGGTACCCGTGATGAACCCTGTGCCTGTGGAAGTGAAGGCGGGAATGACCGGAGACGCGGCGGTCATTGCGAAGTTCAGGAACAACTATACTGACGAACCGGATGAAACGTTCCTTACTATCCGGAAGACCTTCGCCGGAATTACCCGGGACAAAATCCCCTCTGGTTTCAGGATCACCGTAACAAGCACGGACGGGGAAGTGGAAAAGACGCTTGACAGCAGTACAGAGGGACTGAGCATCCATGAGGACGGACTGGTCTGGAGCTGGAAGCTGACGGATATCCCGGCGGACAAGACCTATATTATTACGGAAACCGAGGAGACGGACAGTGAAAGAGTGAATACCGCGGAGATTCCCGGATATAAGCTTTATGCGGAAGGCTTTGATGTGAGCCGGACCGTGAATGCGCCGGAGAACACCATTCAGGAAATCGTAAAAGAGGCTCCGTGCAGCACGGAAATCTGGCCGGTGGGTGAACACCAGGACGGACATTTCCTGTTCGCGGCGTCCCTGACGAATCAGAAGACCCTGATCGTAACAAAAGAGCAGCTCAGCGAGGGACAGCGGAAATGGGTGGAAGAAACCCTTTGCCCGGCACTGGCTGAGGCTGATCCTGATGTCTGGACGGAAGAGATCATTTATTACAGCGCCGAAGAGCATCCGAACGGCTTTACGATTCCCGGCGGAGAGAACGGGGAAGACAAAAATGTCTTTTACCGTGAGAGTACACAGTCGATAGAACTTGAGAAGCCGGAGCTCTGGCAGCATGCGGCAAAAGTAAATTATACATGCGTTCAGGATCATGCGGAATTTGAGACAGAGAACAGCTATCAGGAGCTCACTGAATTTGAATTCAGAAAGGTGTGGCAGAATGCCGGCAAAGATATCGAGTGGCCGGCAGAGGTGGAAAGCATCACCGTGACTCTGAAGAGGACCGCGGAAGGCACAGAGTCCGGCCAGGACACAGAGGAAACAGCCGTTTTCAAAGTGACAAAAGAAGGTATTGAGAAGACGGAGGGCTTTAATGCTTCGGCGGAAAAGCTTGAGAGAGACGGATACCGGCATAAAGTGACTGGTATTGACAAGTACAGTGAGAACGGGACGGAGTGGATCTACGCCATTTCCGAAACACCGGTGGAAGGCTTTAATCTGCCCGCCTACTACACGGTGAACCAGGATGGAGCGGAGGAAGAGCAGAGGTACAGCAACGACAGTACCGGGAGCGGCACATTCATAAGGCCCGGAGAAACCGGCGGCGTGAAGATCGTGAATGACACAGTCATCTATGTTATGCCTTCTACCGGCGGTCCGGGAACCCTCCGGCTTTCACTTGCCGGCATCCTGCTCTTTGCATTTGGGGCCATGCTGTACGGTTTTGAACTGAAGCGCGGACATAACAGACAGTAAAAGACAATAACAGGCAGTAAGAGAAAGTAAAAGAAGCAGGCTGTCAAGTAAAAATACTTGACAGCCTGCTTCTTCACGTCTATAATGCTCAAGGTGACGAAAAATGAGTGATTACAATAAAAACGAAATCGACAGTATTCTCACCAGAGACCTTCTTTTCGATTTCTACGGCGACCTTCTGACAGAGCACCAGAAACGGATCTTTGAAGCGGTGATGTTCGATGACCGGTCCATCAGCGAAGTGGCCCGGGAAGAAGGAAGGAGCAGGCAAAGCGTTTCTGATCTCCTGAAAAGAGTGGATCAGCAGCTGTGGGGCTATGAAGAGAAGCTGAAGCTGGTGCGGAAGTTCCGCGAACAAAGGGGGCGTATCCGGAGGATCCGGGATATTTCGGAAGAGATCCTTGAAAGCCGCGACCCCCAGGGAGCGGAGGAGATCAGGAAACTGACAGAAGAACTACTTGAAGAATCATAAGGAGCAGCGGAATGGCATTTGAAAGCCTGACTGAAAAACTGCAGAAGGTGTTCCGCGACATCCGGGGAAAGGGAAAACTCTCCGAGGCGGACGTAAAAGCCGCGCTGAAGGAAGTGCGTATGTCGCTGCTGGAGGCGGACGGCGGCTTCAAAGTGGTCAAGCAGTTTATCAAGAGTATTGAGAGCCGCGCTGTCGGCGCAGAGGTGATGGAATCCCTGACGCCCGGCCAGCAGGTGGTAAAGATCGTCAATGAGGAGCTCATCAGCCTGATGGGTTCTGAGACCACATCGGTCACCATGAACCAGGAAGCGGACGTCACGGTGATCCTGATGGCAGGACTGCAGGGCGCCGGCAAGACCACGACGGCGGCAAAGCTTGCAGGGAAACTGAAGGCAAAGGGCATCAGGCCTCTTCTGGCCGCCTGCGACGTTTACCGTCCGGCAGCAGTTGAGCAGCTGAAGGTCAATGGAGAGCGGGTAGGCGTGCCGGTGTTTTCCATGGGAACCGGTCAGGATCCGGTGAACATCGCCCGCGCGGCACTGGCACATGCAAGGGAGAATCAGAACGATCTCCTGATCATCGATACTGCGGGTCGTCTGCAGATCGATGAATCCATGATGCAGGAACTGGTGAGCATCAAGGAAGCGGTAAGAGTCGACTGGACCATCCTGGTGGTGGACGCCATGACCGGACAGGAAGCCGTGAACGTGGCATCGACCTTCAACGAAAAGGTTGGGATCGACGGCGTCATCGTTACGAAGCTGGACGGCGATACCCGGGGCGGTGCGGCGCTTTCCATTAAAGCCGTTACCGGAAAGCCGATCCTGTACGCAGGTATGGGAGAAAAGCTTTCAGATCTGGAACAGTTCTATCCCGACCGTATGGCCTCCCGTATTCTGGGAATGGGCGACATTCTCTCCCTGATCGAAAAGGCTCAGGCTGAAGTCGACGAGGAGCAGGCCCGGAAGATGGGCGAAAAGCTCAGAAAAGCCGAATTCGACTATAATGATTTCCTGGAACAGATGAACCAGATGAAGAAGCTGGGCGGTCTGAACGGGATCATGAATATGATGCCGACCCTGGGGTCCGGCATGAAGGGCGGAATGCCTGAGATCGATGAGAAGCAAATGGACCGCGTCGAGGCGATCATTCTTTCCATGACGAAAGAGGAGCGCGCGAATCCGGCGCTGCTGAATCCTTCCAGAAAGAACCGCATCGCGAAGGGCGCCGGCGTCGATATTGCCGAAGTGAACCGAATCGTGAAGCAGTTCGATCAGATGAGAAAGATGATGAAACAGCTTCCGGGAATGATGCGCGGAAAGCGCGGAAGAGGCGGTTTCGGAGGCATGGGCGGCCTCGGCAATCTGTTCGGCGGCAAGCTGAAGTTCTAAGGACCGCCGGAAGTACACAGAGTATATATACAATTGCTAATTATCCGGAAGCCCCCTGACGGGAGCTGCGGATCATCAGGATCTGCTGCTGCAGCTGACGCACAGACCTGAAAATAAATAATTCGATATTATTCAAAACCAGGAGGAAAGAACAATGGCAGTTAAGATGAGATTAAGAAGAATGGGTCAGAAGAAGGCTCCGTTTTACAGAATCGTGATCGCGGACGAGAGATCTCCTCGTGACGGCAGATTCATCGCTGAGATCGGCATCTACGATCCGACCAAGGATCCGTCCCTGATCAAATTTGAGGAAGAAGAGGCTAAGAAGTGGCTGAAGAACGGCGTGCAGCCGACCGAGCGCGTTGCGAAGCTTCTGAAGCTTGCCGGCATCACGAAATAATCGGGGCCGTCAATATGAAGGAACTGGTAGAGGTCATCGCGAAAGCTCTGGTGGATCACCCGGAAGAGGTGAAAGTCACAGAGACGGAGCGCGAAGACGCCATCCTTGTAGAGCTTTCTGTGGCGCCGGCTGACATGGGTAAGGTCATCGGCAAGTCCGGAAAGATCGCCAAGGCAATCCGTTCTGTCGTAAAGGCAGCATCGGTGGAATCCGAAAAGAAAGTGATCGTGGAGATCGACTGAAACCATGACAAAGCGATTCAGAATTGGCGTGATCAGCTCCGTTCATGGAATTCACGGAGAATGCAAAGTATTTGTGACATCTGACAGCCCGGAACGTTTTAAGAAGCTTAAGACGGTCCGGGCCGTCCGTCCTCAGGACCCCCTTTCCGGAGCAAAGGAGGGAGAAGAGATCGAACTGGAACTGGTTTCCGTAAAGTTCTTCAACAACATGGCGATCTGCCGCTTCCGCGGCATCGATACCCCTGAGGAGATCAGGAAATACCGGGGAATGGAGCTCTGGGTCGACAGAAGCGAAGCCATTCCTCTGGAGAAGGATGAATTCTATATCGCGGACCTGTTCGGGCTTAACGTGGAGACGGAGAGCGGGGAACTGCTCGGCACCGTGGCGGATTTCTGGCCCACCGGCGCCAACTACGTCATCACCGTGAAACAGAAAAACGGAAAAGAGATCCTTCTTCCCTATATCAAGGACTGCGTGAAGGATGTCCTCCCTGAAGAGGGAAGGATCGTCGTGCATCTGATGGAGGGACTGCTGTGATGCATTTTCACATTCTCACGCTTTTTCCTGAAATGGTCCTTGGCGGACTGGGAACCAGCATCATCGGCCGTGCCCAGAGGGACGGCCTTCTTACAGTGGATGCCAGGAACATCCGGGACTATACTACGGAAAAACACGGACATGTGGACGATTACCCCTACGGCGGGGGAGCCGGCATGCTCATGCAGGCGGATCCTATCATGCGCGCCTACCGCGCCCTCTGTGAGGAGACCGGAAGAACGCCGAAGGTGATCTACACTACGCCCCAGGGCCGCCTGTTCGACCAGAAGGCGGCGAAGGAGCTGGCGCAGGAAGAAGAACTGGTGATCCTCTGCGGTCATTACGAAGGCGTCGACGAACGCGCCCTGGAGCTTCTTCAGGCGGACTGTTATTCCATCGGCGACTACGTGCTGACTGGCGGAGAACTGCCGGCTATGGTGATGGTGGATGCCATCAGCCGTATGGTCCCCGGCGTGCTTTCCAACCGGGAAAGCGGGGAGACGGAATCCTTTGAGGGGTCCCTGCTGGAATACCCGCAGTACACTCGCCCCGAGATCTATGAAGGACTGCGGGTGCCGGAGATCCTTCTTTCCGGCGACCACGCAAAAGTGGACCGCTGGAGAAGGGACCAGTCCCTGCTGCGCACCATGGAGCGCCGCTCGGACCTGTTCGAGAAAGTGGAACTCACGAAACAAGACCGCAAATTTCTGAAGACACTGGAGGAATGATGCGGAAACTGCTTGCAATTCCCGCAAGGCTGTGTTAAATTAGTTAGGCTGTTAAAAAAGAGATGGTCCTCTGAGCCCGCGCCGGCTTAAGAACGTCGAATCAATATCAGGAGGAAACAAAAATGAAGCAGAATCCCATTCTGGACAAGATCGAGCAGGAGCAGATCAAGAATCCTAGCGAGTTCAATGTCGGCGATACCGTCAGAGTCCACAACAAGATCAAAGAAGGAAACCGCGAAAGAGTTCAGATCTTCGAAGGCACCGTTATGAAGATCCAGAACGGCGGAGTCAGGAAGACTTTCACCGTCAGGAAGATCTCCAACGGCATCGGCGTTGAGAAGACCTGGCCCTTCAGCTCTCCCTTTGTCGACAAGGTCGTCGTCGTGAGAAGAGGTAAAGTCAGAAGAGCAAGACTGAACTACCTGAGAAAACTTTCCGGTAAGGCCGCGAAGGTGAAAGAGATCATTCGTTAATTACTGTCAGGCTGCCGCATAGATACATGCGGCAGTTTCTTTTTAAGGAACA
The DNA here is from genome assembly GCA_017449925.1 of Stomatobaculum sp. Next base: position 63,348 of record JAFSYO010000180.1, on the reverse strand, counting down.
AGTTAAGGAGCAAGTCTCATGATGCTGGAAGAAGAAAGCGTGCTGCAGCGCATCGTGCGCGCTGTCGTACAGATCGTGGTGGTGATCGCCCTGGCGCGGCTCTGCATATATTCCTTCGGTACGGTGGGAGCCATGCCGGGCCAGAGTATGCGCCCGGCACTGGAAGACGGAGACCAGGTCCTTCTGGACCGTCTTACCCTGCGGCTGAAGGGACCGGGACGCTATGACATCGTCCTCTTTACCTCTCCCGTCACCGGGAACATCAACATGAAGCGCGTGGTGGGGCTTCCCGGGGAGACGGTCCAGATCATTGACGGGGAACTTCTGATCGACGGGAAGCCGCTGGAAGGAGAGGCGGGAAGTACCTACGGCAAGGCTTCCATCGCGGGACTTGCGGAGAGACCGGTGCTTCTGGGGGAGAACGAATATTTTGTCCTGGGGGACAACCGGGAAGTCAGCGAGGACTCCCGTTTTGAGACGGTGGGAAATGTACCGCTGAAGAACATGACCGGGAGAGTCTGGTTCAGGACTGCTCCCTTTGAACAGATCGGCTTTGTGAGGTGAAGTTTTATGAACATTCAATGGTATCCAGGTCATATGACGAAAGCAAAACGCGCCATGCAGGAGGACGTGAAGGCCGTGGATCTTATTATTGAGATCGTGGATGCCCGGGCTCCCCTTGCCACCAGAAACCCGGATATCGAAAGCCTGGGGCGCGGGAAATCCCGGATGATCGTCATGAACAAGGCGGATCTTGCGGACGATGCCGCCTCCGCCGCCTGGTCCCGGTGGTTCCAGTCCCGGGGATACACCTGTTTTCTGATGGACGCCAGAAGCAGAAAGAACCTTAAGCAGCTGATGGCGACCATCGACAAAGCCTGCGAGGAAAAACGGGAGCGGGACAGGAAAAGAGGCATTCTGAACCGGCCTGTCCGCGCCATGGTGGCCGGGATCCCCAATGTGGGAAAATCGACCCTTATAAATACTATTGCAGGAAAAAGCACCGCAAAGACCGGGAACAAGCCTGGCGTCACCCGAGGGAACCAGTGGATCAGACTGAACAAAAGTGTGGAGCTCCTGGACACCCCCGGGATCCTGTGGCCGAAATTTGAAGACCCGAAGGTGGGAGAATGCATTGCATTCCTGGGCTCAATCAGCGAGATGATCACGGTCCCGGAAGAACTGGCATCGGAACTGATCCGGACCCTGAAGGAAAGGAACTGCTTCCAGGGCCTGGCGGAACGCTTCGGGCTGGAAGAGGAATGTGCTTCCGGAGAAGAGTCCGGACAGGCGGCAGAGCTTCCGCCCTCTGAGATCCTGGGCCGGATCGCTGTGAAGCGCGGCTGTCTGGGACCGGGAGGTGAACCGAATATGGAAAAGGCGGCGGGGATCGTGATGAACGAATTCCGGGCCGGAACTCTCGGAAAGATCACGCTGGAGGATGTGCCGGAATGAGAGAACTCAAGGGAGAAAGACTGGAAAAAGAGCTGCTGCGGCTTGATACCATGCTTTCCTACGAACGGGAGTATGCAGCCTTTTCGCCTCTATGCGGGATCGACGAAGCCGGGAGAGGTCCCCTGGCAGGACCGGTGGCCGCTGCCGCGGTGATCCTGCCGGAAAACTGCAGGATCCTTTACCTGAATGACTCCAAAAAGCTTTCCCCGGCCCGGAGGGACGCCCTGTTCGACGAGATCAAAGAAAAGGCAGTTTCCTTTGCCGTCGCTGTGGTCCCGGCGGAGAGGATCGATGAGATCAACATTCTCCAGGCCACTTATGAAGCCATGCGGAAGGCAGTGGGGGAACTTTCCCCGGAACCGGGCGCTCTTTTGAACGACGCCGTCACCATTCCGGACCTTCCCTTTCGTCAGATCCCCATCGTCAAGGGCGATGCCAAAAGTCTCAGCATTGCCGCGGCCTCTGTCCTGGCGAAGGTGACCAGGGACCGTATGATGGAAGAATTTGACCGGCTGTACCCGGAATACGGCTTCGCGAAGCACAAGGGCTACGGCACGGCCCAGCATATCGCGGCCCTGAAGAAATACGGTCCCTGTCCCATCCACAGAAGGACCTTCATAGGACACTTCACGGGGGCGGAATAGATATTAAGATCATACAGGAGAGCAATCTGATGGAGCAGAACCGGAGAAGGACCGGCGCAGCCTACGAAGAACGGGCTGCCGCTTATCTGGAATCCAGGGGCGTCCAGATCATCTGCAGAAATTACAGAACAAGGTACGGAGAGATCGACCTCATCGGGCTGGACGGTCCGTACCTTATTTTTGTGGAAGTAAAGTACCGTTCTTCCGGCAGAATGGGCGCTCCGCTGGAGGCAGTGGACAGCCGGAAACGGCAGAAGATCATTCAGATGGCACGGCGTTATCTTTCTGAACACCATTACAGGGAAGACGCGCCTGTGCGGTTCGACTGCGTCGGCATGACACCCGAAAAAACAGAATGGATCAGGAACGCCTTTACGGCGTGACCGGATTCCGGAACGCCTTTACGGCGTGACCAGATTCAGGAACGCCTTTATGGCGTGAAGGATATCAGATATGAAGGATTGGATCAGAAGAGGAACGGAAGAACTGAGGGAGCGGCGTAACGGGGAAACGGTGGTGCTGAGCTGGAAAGCGCTGGAGAAGATCCCCTTTGTGCGCCAGTGCTTTTCCACCCGGCAGGGAGGGGTCAGCGAGGGCTTCCTCTCAACGATGAATTTTTCCTTTGACCGGGGAGATGATCCGGCCAATGTGCGGGAAAACTACCGGAGGATCGCGGAGACCATCGGCGTTCCCGCGGATTCCTTTGTGGTAGGATATCAGACCCACACCACCAATATCCTGACGGTGAAAAAGGAAGACCGGGGGACCGGCGTTCTGCGCCCGCGCCCCTGGAAAGACATCGACGGCCTCATGACAAATGCGCCCGGAGTCACGCTGGTGACCTACCACGCGGACTGTATTCCGATCTGGCTGGTGGACCCCGCGGGAAAAGCGGCGGCACTTCTGCACGCCGGGTGGAAGGGTACGGTGGACGGGATCGCGCCGAAGGCGGTCGACATGATGCGGGAGAAGTACGGAACGAAGCCGGAAGAACTGATCGCCTGCGCAGGTCCGGGGATCTGCAGCAGCTGCTATGAGATCGGTGCAGATGTCGCTGAACAGTTCCGGAGGGTTTTTTCCGAGGAAGAACAGGAAAAGATCCTGACTGACTACCACGAAAAAGAGGACGGCGGCCACTGGCAGCTGGATCTCTGCCAGGCGAACCGGGTCCTCCTTTTAAGAAGCGGCGTATTGCCGGATAATATTCATATTGCTGATATCTGCACCCGCTGCAATGCGGAGCGGCTGTTTTCCCACCGGGCCCACGGGATTCGTAGGGGACTGAACGCGGCGTTCCTCGGGATCTTTCCGGAGGAACAGGACTGAATATCAGTCGATCACAGTCCCGAAGTACTCGTAGTCATCATTCTTCCGAAGTTTATCCAGATAGTCCCTGATCTTCAGGGCGGAGGAAATGACCTCCGAAGTGGAGACGTCCGAGTTGATGTTGTGGATGATGTGGGCGAGATAGGAACTCATGTCTGCCTCCAGATACCAGGGCTCGTTCAGAAGCTCCGGGATCCGGTAGTTCAGGTTGGTGGTGACCACGTAGTCGATGATTCCCGCCTTGTGCCTGTCCCGGAAGGCGTCCAGTCCGTTGGTGAAAAGGCCGAAGGTGGCGAAAATGATGACGCGGCGGCAGCCCCGTTCCTTCAGGTTCTTGGCCGTATCCAGCATGCTCTCGCCTGAGGAGATCATGTCATCCATGATAATGACATCCTTTCCCTGCACTCTGGAACCCAGGAATTCGTGGGCGACAATGGGATTCCTTCCGTTCAGGACCTTTGAGTAGTCCCTTCTTTTATAGAACATGCCAATGTCCACGCCCATGATGGTGGCCAGGTCGATGGCTCTGTCCATGGCGCCTTCGTCCGGGCTTATGATCATCAGGGAATCCTTGTCGATCTTCAGGTCGGGGATGTTCTTGAAACAGGTCTTGATGAATTGGTAAGTGGGCATGTAGCTGTTGAAGCCCGTCAGCGGGATCGCGTTCTGCACCCGCGGGTCATGGGCGTCAAAGGTGATGAAGTTCGAAATGCCCATGTTTTCCAGCTCCATCAGCATATAGGCGCAGTCCAGGGATTCCCGCTTCGTGCGGCGGTGCTGCCTTCCCTCGTACAGGAAAGGCATGATCACGTTCACGCGGTGAGCCGTGGAAATGCCGGCGGCAACGATCCTCTTCAGGTCCTGGTAATGGTCGTCGGGTGACATGTGATTCTCCATCCCGTCCACCCGGTAGGTGAGAGAGTAGTTGGTGATGTCCACCATTACAAAAAGATCCGTGCCCCGGATCGACTCGTTGATCTGTCCCTTTCCTTCGCCGGTGCCGAAACGGGGACAGTTGATATCCAGCAGAAAAGTCTCTGCGTCATAACCGCGGTAATGAAGACTCTTTGTCCTGCTCTCCGCGGCCTTTTCATCCGCTTTTCTCATACGGATCAGGTGACTGTTGACTTTTTCCGCCAGATCACGGCAGCTTTCCAGCGCTGCGATCTTCAGCGGGGCGACAGGAAGGATCGTATCTCTATCTTTGTTCTGCATATACTTCCTCCAAAGGGTGTTTCACAATTAGAAACTTCCGCTTTCTGAGCATACCATTTTCCGACGGTCTTTGCAATGCCGCGGCTTCCGTGTCCTCGTTGCAAACAGAGGTCGTTTAGTATAAAATGGTAACTGGCGCGAAGCGCCTTCTGACCTTATTATATACGCATAATGCTTGAGACAGAAAGGATTTTTCATGAACGATTATATTCTTACCTGCTGTTCCACCGCGGACGAACCCCGCTCCTTCTTTGAAGAGAGAGGTATCGAGGTGATCTTTTTCCGGTGGATCAGCGACGACGGTTCCGTGTATATCGACGATCTGGGACAGAGCGTTCCCTACAGAGATTTTTATGATCATATGCGGAAGGGCATGCTCCCCAAGACTTCCCAGCCGAACATCCAGGATTTCATCGATTTCTTCGAGCCGCTTTTAAAGGATGACAAGGATGTGATCCATGTCTCCCTGGCTTCCGGGATCTCAGGCGCTTTCAACAGCGCTTCCACTGCGGCGGAGACTCTCAGGGAACAGTATCCTGAAAGAAAGATCACGGTGATCGATTCCACCACGGCTTCCAGCGGCTACGGCCTGCTGATGGACGGGATCTGGAAGCAGAAGCAGAAGGGCCTCAGCTATGATGAATGCGTGGACTGGATTCTTGAGAACCGCATCCACGCCGTGACCTGGTTCGTCCCCACCTCTTTGAACTGGCTGGTGAAGGGCGGCAGAGTCAAACCTTTGGCCGGATTCGTGGGAAACATCCTGAATATCTGCCCGGTGCTCTATATCGCGGAGGATGGTACCCTGGGCGCCCACAGCAAGGTGCGCGGAAAGACGAAGGCCCTGCAGACCCTGGAGAAGAGAATGGAAGCCCTGGCCTACAACGGCACGGAATACAGCGGTGAATGCTTCATTTCCCATTCCGACTGTCTGGAGGACGCAGGACGCGCCGCCGGTTATATCCGGGCACTGTTCCCGAAGGTGAAGGATCCTATCCGGATCTCCGACGTGGGAAGCGTCATCGGCTCCCACACAGGTCCCGGGACCATCGTCCTCTCATTCTGGGGAGAAAAGAGAATTGAAGAAAAATAAAGGCCATCTGATCGCCGCCGTGGAACCCGGCAGCGCCGCGGAGGAACTGGAGATCGCGGCGGGAGACCGCCTTCTTTCCGTCAACGGCAGGGAGGTGGAGGATGTGTTCGACTACCGGACCGCTGTCGCCTCTGATCTCGTGACGCTTCTGATCCTGAAACCCGACGGCGAAGAATGGGAGTACGAGATCGAAAACGGCGGAGAGGATCCGGGGCTGGTATTCGAAAACGGGCTGATGAGCGAGTACCGCTCCTGCACCAACAGCTGCATCTTCTGCTTCATCGACCAGATGCCGAAGGGGATGCGGGACACGCTGTACTTCAAGGACGATGATTCCAGGCTGTCCTTTCTGCAGGGGAACTACATCACCCTGACGAATATGAAGGACGCGGACATCAGCCACATCATCCGCTACCGCCTGGAGCCGATCAACATCTCGGTCCACACCACCGACCCCGAACTCCGGGTGCGTATGCTTCACAACCGTTTTGCAGGAGAGAAGCTGAAGTATCTGAAGACGCTCTACGATGCCGGGATCGAAATGAACGGACAGATCGTCCTGTGCCGGGGATATAATGACGGAGAGGAGCTTGCCCGCACTCTGCGGGATCTCCTGGCCTACGCGCCTCTGATGCAGAGCGTTTCCGTGGTCCCGGTGGGCCTGACGGATTTCCGGGAGGGCCTCTGCCCCCTGGAGCCCATCGACAGAGAGGACGCAAGGGAGACGGTCCGGATCGTGGAAGAGATCCAGGAAGAGGCTTACAGGAAACACGGGATCCATTTTGCCCACGCCAGCGACGAACTGTATCTGACAGCAGGACTTCCGCTGCCGGAGCCGGAGCGCTACGACGGGTATCTGCAGCTGGAGAACGGTGTCGGCATGCTGACGCTGCTGGAGGAAGAGGTCACGGAGGCATTGCCCGGGATCTGCTCCAAAGGCATCGCGGAAACAGTATCCGCCGTGTCGGGCCTTCTGGCGGCTCCCTGTGTGGAGCGGCAGCTTTCCAGGATCGGGGAGAAGCTTCCGGAGAAAAAGATCCTTCTGTATCCGGTGGAGAACCGATTTTTCGGGAACAGGATCACTGTCACCGGACTGCTTACAGGTAAAGACCTGCTCTGTGCGCTGAAGGACAAACCGCTGGGAGACCGGCTGCTGCTGCCCCAGTGTATGTTCCGCAGCGGAGAGGAAGTCCTGCTGGATGATGTCACCCTGTCGGACCTGGAACGGGAACTGAAGGTGAAATGCGTGATCATCGGATCTTCCGGACAGGATCTTTGTGACGCGGTCAATGATCCGGCGTACTGCCTGCATTCTTCCCACGGAGAATACGAGCTTCCTGACGGCGCGGAAACTGAGAGGAGAGAATAAAAAGAATGAGTAAACCGGTTGTTGCCATCGTCGGCAGACCGAACACGGGAAAATCGTCCCTTTTCAATGCCCTGGCGGGAGAGCAGATCGCCATCGTCAAGGACACACCGGGGGTCACCCGGGACAGGATCTACGCGGACTGTACCTGGCTGGATAAAAGCTTCACTCTGATCGATACCGGCGGTATCGAGCCGGAGACCGGAGACCAGATGCTGGTGCATATGCGGGAACAGGCGGAGATCGCCATAGAGACCGCGGATGTGATCATCTTCCTGACGGATGTGCGCATGGGCCTGACCGACGCGGACTACGGCGTCTCGGACATCCTCAGGCGGTCAAAGAAGCCTGTGGTCCTGGCGGTCAATAAAGTGGACAGCTTCCAGAAATTCGGAAATGACGTCTATGAGTTCTACAGTCTCGCCATGGGAGACCCGATTCCTGTCTCGGCCGCTTCGCGCCTGGGGATCGGAGACCTTCTGGAAGAAGTGGCAAAACACTTCCCGGAGCACAGCGGAGAAGAAGAGGAAGAGGATTCCCGCCCGAAGGTGGCGGTGATCGGCAAACCGAACGTCGGGAAAAGCTCCATTATCAACCGCCTTCTGGGAGAGAACCGCGTGATCGTTTCCGATATCGCGGGTACCACCAGAGATGCCATCGACACTGTCGTGATGCACGACGGGCAGGAGTATATCTTCATCGACACGGCAGGACTCCGGCGGAAGAATAAGATCACGGAGGATATCGAACGCTACTCCATCATCCGCACCGTCACCGCCGTGGAGCGGGCCGACGTGGTGATCCTCGTGATCGACGCCTCTGAGGGAGTAACGGAACAGGACGCGAAGATCGCCGGCATCGCCCACGAAAGAGGAAAAGGCATCATCGTGGCGGTGAACAAGTGGGACCTGGTGGAAAAGACGGACAAGACCATGAAGGAATGCACGGACAGGAACCGCCTGACGCTTTCCTTCATGCCCTACGCAGAGTTCCTGTTCATTTCCGCGGAGACGGGACAGAGGATGCACAAGCTTTTCGAGCTGATCGACATGGTGCGTTCTTCCCAGACGCTCCGCATCCGGACCGGTGTCCTGAACGAGATCATCACAGAAGCGACGGTCCTGCAGCAGCCGCCCAGCGACAAGGGACACAGGCTGAAGATCTTCTATACGACCCAGGTGGCGGTAAAGCCCCCCACCTTCGTGCATTTTGTCAACGATAAAGAACTGATGCATTTTTCTTACCAGCGCTATCTTGAGAACAGGATCCGCGAGGCCTTCGGGTTCCGCGGCACGATGATCCGCTTCATTGTAAGGGAGCGGCAGGGAAAGGAGGAAGTATGACAGCAAAACTGATCTGCCTTTTTGTCGGTTATCTTTTCGGGACCTTCCAGACGGGGTATTTTCTCGCGAAAAGCCGCGGATTTGACATCCGGGACCATGGAAGCCATTCCACCGGCGCCACTAACTCCCTCAGAGTCATGGGGACCGGCGCGGGCGTCATGGTGCTGATAGGAGATGCGCTGAAAGCGATCATCCCGTGTCTCGCAGTCAGAATGATCTACAAGGACCAGCCGGACCTGTGGCCTCTGATGGTGATGTGGGCGGGAGCTGGCGTAATTATCGGCCACTGCTTCCCCTTCTATATGGGCTTCAAGGGCGGCAAGGGCATCGCCAGCACGGTGGGCGTGCTGATCGCCCTGGACATCCGCATCGCGATCCTTTGGGCCATCGTATTCTTTGCCTTTGCCATCGCCTCCAGATATGTGTCTCTCGGCTCCATCATGGCGATGACCTTCGTGTTCTTCTGCCAGGTGTTCTGCCTTTTCAAGGGGCTTCTCATCCCGGGCACGGTGAATCCGGCGTACCGGGCTGAGTATGCCATCCTGGCCTTTGTGATCAGCGGTCTCGCGGTGTGGAAGCACAGGTCCAACATCGGACGTCTTCTTTCCGGCACGGAGTCCAAGGTCAAAGTCTTTACCAAGGGGATGGACGTTGGCAGAAAGTAAGGAGGGACAGAATATGAGCAGAGCAGCGGTCATAGGATCAGGAACCTGGGGCAGCGCTTTGGCCATGCTCCTTGCGGGCAACGGACATGAAGTCACGGTCTGGTCCGCCTTCCAGGAGGAGATCGACGGTTTCCTCGCCACGAGAAAGCATGTGAACCTGCCGGGAGCGGAGTTCCCGGACAGCATCGCCTTTACCACGGATCTGGAAGAAGCCATGGAGGGTAAGGAGATCCTCGTGCTGGCGGTCCCTTCTATTTTCACCAGGGGGACTGCCGCGAAGATGCGCCCCTTCTACAGACCCGGACAGATCATTGTCAGCGTTGCCAAGGGAATTGAGGAAAAGACACTGAAGATCCAGACGGAGCAGATCGAGGAAGAGATCCCCGGAAGTATCGTCACCTGTCTTTCCGGCCCCAGCCACGCGGAGGAAGTGTCCCGGGGGATCCCCACCATCTGTGTGGCGGGTTCCAGGGCCAGGGTCTATGCGGAGAAGGTCCAGAAGGTGTTCTCAAGCCCCGTTTTCCGGGTGTACGTCTCCCCGGATCTCCTCGGGATCGAACTCGGCGCTTCTATTAAGAATGTCATAGCCCTGGCGGCGGGAATCGCCGACGGACTGGGCTGCGGCGACAACACAAAGGCTGCCCTTATCACCCGGGGCATCGCGGAGATCACCCGGCTGGGAGAGGAGATGGGAGCCTCCGCCGAGACCTTTGCCGGCCTTTCCGGCATCGGCGACCTGATCGTCACCTGCGCCAGCATGCACTCCCGGAACAGACGGGCCGGCATCCTGATCGGAAAGGGATATACCGCTGAGCAGGCCATGAAGGAAGTGAAGCAGGTGGTGGAGGGCGTTTATTCCGCAAAAGCCGCCCTGGCGCTTTCCCGGGCCTATGACGTCAATATGCCCCTGGTGGAGGAAGTGAACCGCATCCTTTTCGAGGGCAAGTCCCCCGCGGAGGCGCTGAACGACCTTATGACCAGGGATTCCAAGGCCGAGAACCAGCAGCTGAACTGGCCGGGAGAGCGGAGAGAGCCGCTTTTCGGATCAGAGATGAGTTGACATATTTCTCTGCTCTTATTACAATTAGTGGTAAATCTTTAGATTTCGGGAGGTATATTTTATGAGAAAACTGTTATCAGCAGTTCTTGCGGCAACCATGGTCTTTTCCATGACGGCCTGCGGCGGCGGCACTGCCCAGACCACAGCAGCAGCTCCGGCAGAGACCAAGGCGGCGGAGACCACCGCGGCGGCAGCCGAGACCAAGGCCGAGGAGACCAAGGCCGAGGAGACCAAGGCTGAGGCGGCAGCTCCGGCAGCCAGCGGCGCGGTATGGAAGATCGGCGGCATCGGCCCGATCACCGGCGGCGCAGCAGTCTACGGCCTTTCCTGCAAGAACGCACAGCAGATCGCGGTGGACGAGATCAACGCCAACGGCGGCATCAACGGCTACCAGATCGAGTTCCAGTTCGCGGATGACGAGCACGACGCAGAGAAGTCCGTCAACGCGTACAACAGCCTGAAGGACTGGGGCATGCACATGCTTCTCGGATGCACCACCAGCGCTCCCTGCATCGCAGTTTCCGCTGAGTCCGTGAACGACAACATGATCCAGCTGACTCCCTCCGGTTCTTCCACGGACTGCATCACGAACCCCAACACCTTCGCGGTCTGCTTCTCCGATCCGCAGCAGGGTGCAAAGTCCGCAGAGTATATCGGAGCCCACAAGCTGGCTACCAAGATCGGTATCCTGTATGACGCGTCCGATGTCTACTCCTCCGGTATCCATGACAGCTTTGTCACCGAGGCTCCGGGCCAGGGCCTGGAAGTTGTCGCTGACGAGCAGTTCACCGCTGACAGCAAGACCGACTTCACCATCCAGCTTCAGAACATCAGGAACGCAGGCGCAGAGCTGGTCTTCCTTCCGTTCTACTACACCGAGGCTGCGCTGGTCCTGAAGCAGTCCAAGGATATGGGCTTCGCGCCGGTGTTCTTCGGATGTGACGGTATGGACGGCATCCTGAACCTGGAAGGTTTTGACACCTCCCTGGCAGAGGGACTGATGCTCCTTACCCCCTTCGCGGCAGATGCTGACGATGAGCTCACCAAGAACTTTGTGGCAGAGTACCAGAAGAGATACAACGAGATCCCGATCCAGTTCGGCGCTGACGCGTACGACGGAATGTATGCCTTCAAGGCAGCTGCAGAGAAGGCCAACCTGAATCCGGAAATGTCCGTTGAGGAAATCGGAACTGCCATGATGCAGGCGATGACCGAGATCTCCATCGATGGTCTGACCGGCGAAGGCATCTCCTGGGATGCTTCCGGTTCTCCGACGAAGGCCCCGAAGGCTGTCGTGATCGAGAACGGCGCATACAAGTCCGCTGAATAAGATGTTTTTTGCAGAGGGATGCTTAATAGTCAAGCATCCCTCTCTTTAAAAAGAGACCCGCGGCGTTCGCCGCAGGGGGAGGAGCAGATACTATGACCTTTATTTCCTATTTACTGAGCGGTATCAGTCTTGGATCGATCTATGCGATCATAGCGCTGGGCTACACCATGGTATACGGCATCGCGAAAATGCTGAACTTCGCCCACGGCGACGTCATCATGGTCGGCGGCTATGTGACCTTCACCGCAATGACGGCGGCGGGGCTTCCGCCTGCGGCTGCGGTGCTTCTTTCCATGCTGGTATGCACGACTCTCGGCATCACCATCGAGCGGGTGGCATATAAGCCTCTGAGAGGCGCGAACTCGCTTGCTGTGCTGATCACGGCCATCGGTGTTTCCTACCTTCTGCAGAACCTGGCGCTTCTCATCTTCGGGGCGAACCCGAAGAGCTTCAACTCTGTCGTGCCTTTCAAGGCGGTATCTCTCGCGGAGGGCAAACTTCTGATCTCCGGGGAGACCATCACCGCGATCCTCGCATGTATCGTGATCATGACTGCCCTGACTTCCTTTATCAATAAGACAAAGGCCGGGCAGGCCATGCTGGCGGTCTCGGAGGACAAAGGAGCGGCCACACTGATGGGTATCAACGTCAACGCAACCATCGCTTTGACCTTTGCCATCGGCTCCGCTCTGGCAGCCATTGCCGGCGTGCTCCTCTGTTCCGCCTATCCCACCCTGACGCCCACCACCGGCGCCATGCCCGGCATCAAGGCCTTCGTGGCCGCGGTCCTCGGCGGCATCGGCTCTATTCCCGGCGCGCTTCTGGGCGGGCTGATGCTTGGCGTTCTGGAGAATCTTTCCAAAGCCTATATTTCTTCCAAGCTTTCCGACGCGATCGTGTTTTCCGTGCTGATCATCGTGCTTCTGGTGAAGCCGACAGGAATTCTCGGGAAGAAGATCATGGAGAAAGTGTGAGGACGTCATGAAGAGCAAACTGAAAAATCCTTTTATCAATGATATGATCACCTATCTCATGGTGATCGCGGCCTATGTCATCGTCGAAATGCTTCTGAAAGCAGGTCAGGTGAGCTCCCTTATGAAGGGGCTTCTGGTCCCGCTCTGCACCTACTCGATCCTTGCTGTGAGCCTGAATCTGGTGGTCGGCATCTCCGGCGAGCTTTCCCTCGGACATGCAGGTTTCATGTGCGTCGGAGCTTTTACTTCCGCGCTCTGGACCAATCTCATGAACGGAAAGATCCCCCCCATGCCTTCTTTTATTCTTGCGATCCTTGTGGGCGCCGCCTGCGCCGCCCTTGCCGGCTTCCTGATCGGCATCCCGGTGCTGCGCCTGAGGGGAGACTATCTGGCTATAGTCACCCTGGCCTTCGGAGAGATCATCAAGAATATCGTGAACGCGCTGTATCTTGGCGTGGACTCCAGAGGATTTCATTTCTCCATGAAGGACAACCTTGCTCTTGGACTGGAGAAGGGCGGCGTCACCATTATCAAGGGCGCCCAGGGCATCACCGGCACGCCGAAAATGTCCACCTTTACCGCAGGTGTCATCCTGCTTCTGCTGGCTCTTTTCATCGTCCAGAATCTGATCCGTTCCAGGACAGGCCGCGCGATCATGGCGATCCGCGACAACCGCATCGCCGCGGAATCCATCGGCCTGAACGTGACGAGCTACAAGCTGCTGGCCTTCACGATCTCCGCTGCCATAGCGGGAGCGGCCGGCGTGCTTTACGCCCACAACCTGAGTACGCTTCAGGCACTTCCCAAAAACTTCGGATACAACATGTCCATTACCATTCTGGTCTTTGTTGTTATGGGCGGTATCGGGAACATCCGCGGTTCTGTGATCGCGGCAGTGGTGCTGACTCTGCTGCCGGAGCTTCTCCGCAGCATGAGCGATTACCGCATGCTGATCTACGCGGTGGTCCTGATCCTGATGATGCTGTTCACGTCGGCGCCGTCCTTTATCCAGTTCCGGGAGAAGCTGTTCGGTAAACTCGGAAAGCGTTCCGACCTTGATGAAGCAGCGGGAAAGTGAGGCGGTGAAATATGTCTATACTTGAAGTGAAAAATCTCGGGATCTCCTTCGGAGGCCTGAAAGCGGTGGATGATTTCAGCGTCACCATTGAAAAGAATGATCTCTACGGTCTGATCGGCCCCAACGGTGCCGGCAAGACTACCGTGTTCAACCTGCTGACCGGCGTGTACAAACCGGACAACGGCTATATCAAGCTGGACGGAAAGAACATCACCGGAAAAAGCTGTGTCGAGATCAACAAGGACGGCATCGCCCGGACCTTCCAGAACATCCGCCTGTTCAGCCAGCTTTCCGTTCTGGACAACGTGAAGGCAGGACTGCACAACCACCACGTATACTCTACGCTGGAGGGGATCCTCCGCCTTCCCCGTTTCCGCTCCATGGAGAAAGAGATGGACAAAAAGGCGATGGAGCTCCTGGACGTCTTCGGCCTGGTGAACCACGCCAACGTCACTGCTTCCAATCTCCCCTACGGCATGCAGCGGAAACTGGAGATCGCCCGGGCCATGGCCACGGATCCCAAGCTTCTTCTGCTGGACGAGCCTGCAGCGGGAATGAACCCCAATGAGACCGCGGAGCTGATGGAGACCATCCGTCTGGTCCGGGACCGTTTTGACATGACCATTCTTCTCATCGAGCATGACATGAAGCTGGTGGCCGGCATCTGTGAGAAGCTGACCGTCCTGAACTTCGGGCGGATCCTGACCCAGGGTGAGACCGGGGAGGTCCTGCACGATCCGGAAGTCATCAAAGCATATCTCGGAGACTAAGGAGGCGACGGACCAATGGCATTGCTTGAAGTTAAAGACCTTCATGTATATTACGGCATGATCCACGCGATTAAAGGGATCTCCTTTACCGTGGAGAAAGGAGAGATCGTCACGCTGATCGGCGCCAACGGCGCGGGCAAAACGACGACGCTCCATACGATTACAGGACTGATCACGCCCCAGGGCGGAGAAGTCTTCTACAACGGCAAAAATATCACCCGCCTGCCGGGCCACGCCCTGGTGAAAGAGGGACTGGCGCACGTTCCGGAGGGCCGGCGGGTCTTCGCAAGTCTTACCGTGCTGCAGAACCTGATGCTGGGAGCCTACACCCGTTCCTCCAAAGAAGAGATCCAGGAGACGCTGGAACAGGTGTACTCACGCTTCCCGCGTCTTGCAGAGCGCAAAAACCAGCCTGCAGGAACCCTTTCCGGCGGAGAGCAGCAGATGCTGGCCATGGGGCGGGCGCTGATGTGCCGTCCCTCCATGATCGTCATGGATGAACCCTCCATGGGCCTTTCTCCCATCTATGTGAATGAGATCTTCGATATCATCCAGTCGATCCACAAAAGCGGCACCACCGTTCTCCTGGTGGAACAGAACGCGAAGAAGGCCCTTTCCATCGCGGACCGGGCCTATGTCCTGGAAACAGGAACCATCAGCCTGTCCGGAAGCGCGGCTGATCTGATGAACGATCCGAAAGTAAAGGCAGCGTACTTAAGCGAATAAAAGGAGAATCCAATGATCATTGAATTCATAGGCGCCGATCACGAAGTCACCGGAAGCTGCCACTATATCAATGTCAACGGGAAGAATCTTCTTGTGGACTACGGAATGGAGCAGGGGAGAAATATTTACGAGAACGTGGATCTGCCGGTCCCGCCATCAAAGATCGACTTTCTTGTCCTGACCCATGCCCATATCGACCACACAGGCCTGCTCCCCCTTCTTTACAAGAACGGGTTCCGCGGCCGTGTGGTGACAACGCCGGCCACCCGCCAGCTCTGCCAGATCATGCTTCGGGATACCGCCAACATCCAGCTTCAGGAAGCTGAGTGGAAGAACAGGAAAGCCCAGCGCGCAGGCGCGCCGCTGGTGGAGCCTCTCTATACCATGGACGATGCGGTGAACTGCCTGAATCTGATCGAGAGCGCGGACTACGAAGAGAAAAAGAAGCTCGACGAGGGCATCACCATGAGATTTACGGATGTCGGCCATCTGCTCGGCTCGGCTTCCGTAGAATTATGGCTGGAAGAAAACGGGATCTCGAAGAAGATCGTCTTCTCCGGGGATATCGGCAATACCGGCAAGCCCCTGATCCGGGATCCGGAGTACACCAGTTCCGCGGACTACGTTGTGATGGAAAGCACCTACGGAAACCGTCTGCACGACAAGGAGAAGACGGATCATGTCCGGGAACTTGCTGCTATCATGCAGGAGACCTTTGACCGCGGCGGCAATGTGGTCATGCCTGCCTTTGCGGTGGGCAGGACTCAGGAGCTCCTGTATTTCCTGCGTCAGATCCGGGAGGAGGATATGATCAAAGGCCACCCTGACTACGAAGTCTGGGTGGACAGCCCCCTGGCTCTGGAAGCCACGGAGATCTTCCAGAACAACCTGATCGACTGTTTTAACGACGAGACCCAGGAACTGGTGCGGAAGGGAGTGAACCCCATCGCTTTTGAGGGCCTGAGGAAGGCGGTGACGGCGGATGAATCAAAAGCCATCAACGCCCTGGAGAATCCGAAGGTCATCATCAGCGCCGCAGGCATGTGCGACGCGGGACGCATCAGGCATCACCTGAAGCACAATCTCTGGCGCCCGGAATCCACGGTGGTCTTTGCCGGTTATCAGGCCTACGGCACTCTGGGACGGGTGCTGCAGGACGGCGCGGATTCTGTAAAGCTGTTCGGAGAGAGCATTGAAGTCAACGCAAAGATCGCGAACATGCACGATATGTCAAGCCACGCCGACAGGGACGGGCTGGACAAGTGGATCATGTCCTTCCAGGAACAGATGCCTGTCCAGGTCTTTGTGGTGCACGGCGAGGACTCGGTCACTGACGAGTTCTGCGCCTGGCTGAAGGAGAACCACGGGATCCAGGCGGACGCTCCCTTCTCCGGGGCGATCTACGACCTGGCGGAAGGTAAGTGGCTGAGGATCACCGAGGGGATCCCGATCTCCAAGGAGACGGAAGCCCAGAAGATCGCGAACAAATACTTTGCGGATCTGGAGGAAAGCGTGGAGATGCTCCGCAAGGTGGTACAGGAGAACGCCGGAGGCACGAACAAGGACCTCAGGAAGTTCGCGGAGCAGATCAGGGCTCTCTGCGAGAAGTGGAGCAGATAAATGTTCAAAGTACTGCTGTTTTCAGACGGATCGGCCAGAGGGAATCCCGACGGGCCCGGCGGATACGGAACGGTCCTGCAGTTTACGGATGGCGCCGGGGAGCTCCACGAAAAGGAGCTTTCCCGGGGATACCGGAAAACGACCAACAACCGTATGGAGCTCCGGGGCTGCATCGCAGGCCTGGAAGCTCTGAACCGTCCCTGCATCGTCGATGTCTATTCCGACTCCAAATATCTGACGGATGCCTTCAACCAGCACTGGATCGAAAGCTGGGTCGCCAAAGGGTGGAAGCGGGGCAGGAACGAGGAGGTCAGGAATCAGGATCTCTGGAAACGTCTCCTGAAAGTGATGGAACCTCATGAAGTTCATTTTCACTGGGTAAAAGGCCACGCCGGCCACCCGGAGAATGAACGCTGTGACCGGCTGGCTACAGCTGCAGCCGACGGAGATGATCTGTCGGAGGATATACAGGAAGAAGATCTGCCATGATCAACAGAAAACTGAATCAGATCATTCTGGCGCTCCTGGTCATCGGAGCGCTGGTTACTTTCTGGACCGGACAGACCGTAAGATCCTTAAGGGATCAGAGGACCGCGTCGGAAAAAAGCCTGGAAGAGAGCGACACGGCAGCGGAAACGAAGGTGGAGCCGGCGGCCGGTCCTTCTGCGAATATTAAAAAACATTCTTCCGGCAAGTATGAAGAATTCCGCAAAAAGTTCCTGGAGACGGAGACGACGCTGGAAAGACTGGAATCCAGGAGACCCGGGGACGAAAGATCCGTGACGCGGAAAAACCAGGCCGTCTCGGAACTGCGCTACTGGGAGACACAGCTGAATTCCCTTTATTCCTGCATTATGACTGCTGTGCCGCGGGAAGAGGCCGAAGCCCTCGCAAAAGAACAGCAGGAATGGCGGAGGCAGAGAGATGAAAAGGCATCTGCCGCCGCAAAAGGATCGGCAGGCAATCAGGAGCAGAGCGCGGAGTACACGCGCCTGCAGGCAAAAGCCACCCGGGAAAGGGCCTATGAGCTGCTGATGCGCTACAAAGACGACTTATGAACATCATCAAGAGAAATCTTGAGAAAATGTCCGGGCTGTGCTATAGTGGACGACAGTGCTTTAATTGTTCAGGATATGATATTTTCGTTATGAAAATGAGAAGAGGAAAGCAGCTATGATCAAGAAAAAATACGGTGTGAACGAACTCAGGAAGATGTTTCTGGATTTCTTTGAAAGCAAAGGCCATCTCTCCATGAAGAGTTTCAGCCTGGTGCCGCACAACGACAACAGTCTTCTGCTGATCAACGCAGGAATGGCTCCCCTGAAGCCTTATTTCACAGGACAGGAGATCCCGCCCAGAAGACGTGTCTGCACATGTCAGAAGTGCATCCGCACCGGCGATATCGATAACGTCGGAAAAACAGCGCGCCACGGCACGTTCTTTGAAATGCTCGGAAATTTCTCCTTCGGAGATTATTTTAAGCGCGAAGCCATCGGCTGGACCTGGGAATTCCTGACAGAGGTGGTAGGCCTTGAGCCGGACCGCCTGTATCCTTCTGTCTACCAGGATGACGACGAAGCCTTCGACATCTGGAACAAAGAGATCGGAATCGCAAAAGACAGGATCTTCCGCTTCGGCAAGGAAGATAACTTCTGGGAGCACGGTTCCGGCCCCTGCGGCCCCTGTTCAGAGGTGTATTATGACCGCGGCGAGCAGTACGGCTGCGGAAAGCCCGGCTGCACTGTGGGCTGCGACTGCGACCGCTACATGGAAGTATGGAATGATGTCTTCACCCAGTTCGACAACGACGGCAACGGAAACTACACCGAACTGAAGAACAAGAACATCGACACTGGCATGGGCCTCGAGCGCCTTGCGGTGGTGGTGCAGGACGTGAACTCTATTTTCGAGGTGGATACCATCCGCGCGCTGCTGGATCATGTCGCGAGACTGGCGAAGATCCCCTACAAACAGGACGAGAAGAAGGATGTATCCCTCCGCGTCATTACGGACCATATCCGTTCCTGCACCTTCATGATCTCTGACGGCATCACCCCCAGCAATGAAGGCCGCGGCTACGTGCTCAGAAGGCTTCTGCGCCGCGCCGCGCGTCACGGAAGGCTCCTGGGCATCCAGGGCAAGTTCCTGGGACAGCTGGCTGAGACCGTGATCGAGACCTCCAAAGACGGTTATCCCGAACTGGAGGAGAAAAAGGCAATGATCCTCACTGTCCTGAGCAGCGAGGAGGAAAAGTTCAACCGCACCATCGACCAGGGCCTGCAGATCCTCTCCGATCTGGAAGATAAGATGAAGGCCGAAGGAAAGACGGAGCTGGACGGAGCGGAAGCTTTCCGTCTTTACGACACATACGGATTCCCCCTGGACCTCACCAAGGAGATCCTGGAAGAGAAGGGCTTCGGCGTGGACCAGGAAGGTTTTGACAAGGCCATGCAGGAGCAGAAAGTCCGCGCCCGCAATGCCCGCAAGCAGACCAACTACATGGGCGAAGAGCAGACTGCTTACCAGCAGATCGACGCTTCTCTCACCACCAGGTTCGTAGGATACACGAGACTTGCCGCGGACGGCACCATCACAGCCATTGTCAGGCTCACGGACAGCGGGGATGTGGACGAGAACGGCGAACCGATCATGGACACCGAGCTGACCCAGGCTCTGGCGGACGGCGACAGAGGAACCATCGTCACCGACAAGACTCCCTTCTACGGGACCATGGGCGGACAGCAGGGCGACACCGGCGTCATCCGCACGGAGAACGGCGAGTTCGCAGTAGAGGATACGATCCATCTGAAGGGCGGCAAGATCGGACACACCGGCAAGGTCCTTTCCGGCATGTTCACCGTGGGCGGAACCGTGACTATGGAGGTGGACGAAGTGAAGCGTGCCTCCACCTGCAAGAACCACACCTGTACTCACCTGCTTCAGAAGGCCCTCCGCGAAGTGCTGGGCGATCACGTGGAGCAGAAGGGCAGCTTCGTGGATTCCGGAAGACTGCGCTTTGACTTCACTCATTTCCAGGCCATGACTCCGGAGGAACTGAAGAAGGTCGAGGACCTGGTCAATGAGAAGATCCGCGAGCATATCTCTGTCATGACAGAGATCATGAGCCTCGAGGAAGCGAGAAAGAGCGGCGCCATGGCTCTGTTCGGCGAGAAGTACGGAGATGAAGTGCGCGTCGTGTCTGTCGGCGATTTCTCCAAGGAACTCTGCGGCGGCACCCACGTGTCTAATACGGACCAGATCGGCGCGTTCCGCATTCTTTCCGAGAACGGCATTTCCGCCGGCGTGCGCAGGATCGAGGCGCTGACCGGTGAAGGTCTGCTGAGCTACTACAGGACTGTGGAGTCTGAGCTGCATGAGATCGCCGCTAGACTGAAGAGCGCTCCGGCGGATCTTTCCAGAAAGGTGGAGTCTCTTCTTGCAGAACTGAAGGAGATGCGCGCCGAGAACGAGAAGCTGAAGAACCAGGCTGCCATGAGCGCGGCTTCCGGAGCGGCTGACCAGGTGATCGAGGTCGCCGGCGTGAAGCTTCTTACCATGAAGCTGGACGGCGTGCAGATGAACGAGCTCCGTTCCCTCGGCGACAAGATGAAGGCGAAAACAGACGACGGCGTCGTCGTGATCGCCAGCACCGCGGACGGCAAGGTGAACCTGATCGCCATGGCCGGTGACGCAGCCCAGAAGAAGGGCGCCCATGCAGGAAACATGATCCGCGCCATTGCGGGTCTGGTCGGCGGAGGCGGCGGCGGCCGCCCGAACATGGCCCAGGCCGGCGGCAAGAATCCCGCGGGCATCGACGCGGCCCTGAAGAAAGCGGAAGAAGTCCTGGCAGAACAGCTGAAAGCCTGAAAAAAAACTCATTGACAGGTTTTCATCTTATGATATAATTATATGGATTTCAATTTCACAACCGGGAGGGAGGTTAGGCTGTTTCATGTCAAACGTGATTGTGAAAGAAAACGAGAGCCTTGACAGCGCACTGAGACGTTTTAAGAGAAACTGTGCGAAGGCAGGCATTCAGCAGGAAATTCGCAAGAGAGAGCATTACGAGAAACCCAGCGTAAGACGGAAGAAAAAATCCGAAGCTGCGAGAAAGCGTAAGTTCAACTGATGAAGATCAGTACCCGGTCTGTCTGTTCAGACCGGGTATTTGTTTGTTGCGTTCCATACAGCCGTTCTTAACGAACACGAGGTATTCTATGGCCGAGATACTGATCGATATCCCAGCGGAACATGAAAAAAATGTCTGCGGACAGATGGATTCCAATCTGTCCCGGATCGAACGTACCCTTCATGTCACCATGATCGAGAGGGACGGATGCCTGAAGATCATAGGAGACGAAGAGAACGTGCAGAAAGCTGCTTCTGTTTTCCAGAATCTGGTGGAACTCTCGAAACGGGGGAACCAGATCTCGGAGCAGAATGTAGCCTACGCGCTGTCCCTGTCTTTTGAGGAAGGCGAGCACCATATCCTGGAGATCGACCGGGATCTGATCTGCCGCACGGCTGCAGGCCGTCCTGTAAAGCCGAAAACCCTGGGACAGAAACAGTACGTGGACCTGATCCGCAGCAGAATGATCACCTTCGGCATCGGCCCCGCCGGAACGGGAAAGACTTATCTCGCTATGGCGATGGCGATCCAGGCCTTCCGGGACGGGGACGCAGAGCGCATCATCCTCACCCGCCCCGCCATGGAAGCGGGAGAGAAGCTGGGGTTCCTGCCAGGCGACCTTCAGTCCAAGATCGATCCTTATCTCAGGCCGCTTTATGACGCCCTTTACCAGATCATGGGACCGGACACCTACCTCCACAACGCGGAGAAAGGCCTGATCGAGGTGGCGCCGCTGGCCTACATGCGCGGACGTACCCTCGACAACGCCTACATCATCCTGGATGAGGCCCAGAACACGACTCCTGCCCAGATGAAAATGTTCCTGACCCGAATCGGTTTTGGATCCAAGGCCATCATCACCGGGGACCTGACTCAGAAGGATCTCCCCGGAGGCATGCCCTCCGGTCTGGATACTGCGGCCAGGGTCCTCTCCGGCATCGAAGAGATCGGCTTCTGCCGCCTGACCAGCCGGGATGTGGTGCGTCACCCCCTGGTACAGAAAATTGTCGAAGCCTACGACAAATTCGAAAAGAAAGAGAACTACAAGGAAGAGCGGCGGCAGCGTTATCTGCACAGGAGAAAAAGAAATGACGATTGATATTTCTTACGAAGCGGAGGAGAAACTTCACATTCCTTACCGCCGCATCATTGAGACGGTGGTCCTTGGCTGCCTCGACGCGGAGAAGTGTCCCTATGAAGCAGAGGTCTCCGTCACCATCACCGACGGTCCGTCCATACGGGAACTGAACCGGGAGTACCGGGAGAACGACAGCGTGACAGACGTGCTTTCCTTCCCCCTGGTGGATTTCCCCGCCCCTGCGGACTATGACAGCGCCTGCACAGAGGAATGCTTCAATCCGGAGACCGGGGAACTGGTCCTCGGGGACATCGTGCTGAACGTGGAGAGGATCAAATCCCAGGCCGCTGAATACGGACACACTCAGACAAGAGAGCTGGCTTTTCTGACAGCCCACAGTATGCTGCACCTGCTCGGTTATGACCATATGGAAGAGGAAGAACGGGAAGTCATGGAACAGCGGCAGCGGGAAATTCTTGACAGCGTCGGCTACAGACGCCAGAGAGGCTGAAAACGATATGAATAATCGTCAGGAGAAAAAGCGTCAGGACGGTTTTCTGATCCAGGGCAGCATCTACGCTGCCTCCGGCATTATCTCCAGCATCATCGGACTGATGTACCGTCTCCCCCTGACCCGGATCATCGGGGACGAGGGAAACGGATATTATTCTGCTGCTTTTAACATCTATACCATCATTCTGCTTCTTTCCTCCTACAGCCTTCCGCTGGCAGTCTCGAAGATGGTCTCCGCCCGGGTCGCGACAGGTAACTACAAAAACGCGGACCGTATCCTGAAGGCATCTCTCGGATATGCCACACTGGCCGGTGGTTTAGGCTGCGCGGTGATCTTCCTCGGGGCGGACTGGTTCGCCCAGAGCTTCCTCCATATTCCGGAGGCGGCATACCCCATGCGGGCCCTGGCGCCCACGGTGTGGATCGTTTCCTATCTCGGGGTCTGCAGAGGCTACTGGCAGGGCCATTCCACCATGGTCCCCACGGCCCTGTCCCAGATCATAGAACAGATCGTTAACGCCCTAGTCAGCGTCGGTGCCGCCTGGATGCTGATCCGCTTTGCCACGGACAGGCAGTACACAGACCGGATCTCCCGGGCCTTCGGCGCCATGGGCGGGACCATCGGCACCGGGAGCGGCGCCCTTGCCGCCCTCGCGGTCTTCATCATTCTTTTTATGATGAAGCGGAAACAGCTGAAGGAAAGATACAAGGAAGATACATCGGAACATATCGAGACCTTCCGCGAGATCACGAAGGCGCTGATCATGACAGTGGTGCCGGTGATCCTTTCCACCGCTATTTACAATGTGTGCAGTATCCTGGACAATGCCTTCTTCGGCCACAGCATGTTCGCCCTCGGGCTGCAGGATCACACGGCCGCGGACTACGGGATCTACACCACGAAATACAAGATCCTCATCAATGTTCCTGTCATGGTGGCGAATTCCGTGGCCACATCCCTGATCCCCGCCCTTTCCAGGGCGAATTCCATCGGCGACCAGAAGAAGGTGCACGAAAACATTTCTTCAGTCATCCGCTTCTCCATGATCGTCGCCATTCCTTCTGCGGTGGGTCTCGCCGTCGTCGCGGATCCTCTGATCCCCCTGATGTTCGGAAAAAGCGACCGCGCGGTGGTGATGATGCACGCAGGCTGTGCGGCGGTGGTGTTCTATTCCCTTTCCACCGTAACGAACGCGATCCTGCAGGGGACCAGCCATATGCGGATCCCGGTCAGGCACGCCCTGATGTCCGTGATGATCCACACCGTGATCCTGGTATGTCTTTTGCGGGTCGTAAAGCTCGGGATTTTCGGGGTCGTCATGGCGGATATGTGCTTCGCGCTGTGCATGTGTGTCCTGAACGGCATTTCCCTCTCGAAGCTTCTTCATCACAGACAGGAGTACCGGCGTACCTTCCTGATGCCTCTGGGCTGTGCTTTGATCATGGGAATCATCACCTGGGCAGTAAAGCAGACAGTCATGTCTTCTGTGGGAAGCCGCTCCCTCAGTATCCTGATCTCGGTGCCTTCCGCAGTCATGGTATACGCGTTCCTTCTGCTCCGCAGCGGCACGATCACAGCAGAGGAGCTGAAGAGTTTCCCGAAGGGCACCAGCCTGATCCGGGCGGCCAGAAGATTCCGCATTCTCAGGTAGGAGGCGAATTATTTTGCGTGTATGTGTGATCGGCGGAGGCCCCGCCGGAATGACGGCGGCCATTACCGCCGCAGAAAACGGGATGCAGACCGTTCTCCTGGAACACGGAGAACGGGTGGGAAAAAAACTTCTGCAGACCGGAAACGGAAAATGCAATTATACGAATCTTGACCTGTCCTCTGCCTGCTATCACGCGGGAGAGGACAGTTTTCCCATGTCCGCACTGAAACAGTTCGGGCCGGAGGATACAGTGGCGTGGTTCCGCAGTCTTGGAGTAGAACCTGTTGTCCGGACCGGCGGGTACGTCTATCCTCACTCGGGACAGGCAGCCAGTGTCCTGAATGCGCTCCGGGCCGAATGCAGCCGCACCGGCGTCCGGGTGGTCACAGCCTGCCAGGTCAAGGACATTCGGAGAAAAAAAGACGGCGGTTTCCGAGTCCTCACGGATCTGGAGATGTTCACTGCCGACAGGCTGGTCCTGGCCTGCGGTTCGAAGGCGGCTCCGGGGACAGGGTCCGACGGCAGCGGTTTTCAGCTGGCGGAAAAGCTGGGTCATCGGATCATTGAACCACTGCCGGCCCTCTGCGGCCTGTACTGCGCCGAGAAGGAATTCTTCCGCAGTGCGGCAGGTGTCCGGGTGAATGCTTCCCTCCGTCTTCTTCTGGAAAAGAGGGAGGCGGAAAAGGAAGAAGGAGAGGTCCAGCTGACCGGCTACGGACTGTCCGGCATCCCTGTGTTTCAGGTGAGCCGCATGGCTTCCCGGGCTATCCATGTCGGAAGAAGGACCGAGGCCGAAGTGAACTTCCTGCCGGAGTTTCCGGAACCTGCGGATTATCTGAAAAAACGTATCGCCGCCCGGGATTACAAGTCCCTGGAGGCGCTGGGGAACGGTCTTCTGAACAAAAGCCTGTGGAACGCACTGATAAGAAACACTGGACTGAAGCCGGGAACAGATCCCCGGAATCTTTCCGGAAAAGAAATTGAGGCGCTGGCGGCTGCGGTCACAGCCTCCCGGTTCCGGATCATCCGGACCGCCGGTTTCGACCAGGCCCAGTGCTGCACCGGAGGCGTGGATGTACGGGAAGTGGATCCCGGGACCATGGAGTCCCGTCTGGTTCCAGGCCTGTTTTTTGCCGGCGAGATCCTGGATGTAGACGGGATCTGCGGCGGATACAACCTGCAGTGGTGCTGGACCAGCGGAAAGCTGGCGGGAAGGGCGTAGCGGCATGGCCATCAGAATCAGTACACTTTCTCTTCCTGTGCGCCACCGCCCGGAAGAACTGAAGAAAAAGATCCTTTCCCTTCTTAGAATACGGGAACAGGAACTGGACTCCTATGAGATCGTAAAACGTTCCCTGGACGCCAGAAAAAAAGAGGACATCCGGTATCACTACACAGTTGACGTCAGGACATCAAAGGAACGGCAGATCCTGAACAGGAACCGCGATCCGAAGATCTCCGCCGCGCCTTCTTTTGTGTACACGCCGCCTGTCTCGGGAAAAGAGAAGCTGCCGCACCGTCCGGTGATCATCGGAGCCGGCCCGGCGGGACTTTTCGCCGGCCTGCTTCTGGCGGAACAAGGGTACTGCCCTCTGATCCTGGAGCGGGGGCTTCCTGCCGATGAGCGGAAGATCAGCGTGGAACATTTCTGGGAGACCGGAGAGCTGGATCCTGAGAGCAATGTGTCCTTCGGGGAAGGCGGCGCCGGGACTTTCAGCGACGGAAAGCTGAACACCATGGTCAAAGACAGTTTTGGAAGGAACAGGAAAGTCCTGGAGACCTTTGTGCGTTTCGGCGCGGACAGAGAGATCCTGTGGGAGCAGAAGCCCCATGTGGGGACGGACCGCCTGATCGGCATTGTCTCCGGGATCCGGGAGGAACTCAAGAGGCTCGGCGGGGACGTCCGGTTCCGGGCCAAGGCAGAGCATCTGGTGATCAGCGAAGGAAGAGTCACCGGAGTCCGGCTTTCGGACGGGGAGACGATCCCCTGTGAGGTGCTGATCACCGCCGCAGGACATTCCGCCCGGGACACCTTTTCTGCATTTCTTTCGGACGGCGTTCTGATGGAGGCGAAGGCCTTCGCAGTGGGGCTCCGGGTCCAGCATTCCCAGAGGATGATCGATGTCTCGCAGTTCGGGGAAAAGGAAGCGGACTTTCTTTCTCCCGCGGCCTACAAGCTGACGGCGAAAAGCAGGGACCAGAGAGGGGTCTACACCTTCTGCATGTGTCCGGGAGGGTATGTAGTAGATGCTTCCAGCGAACCGGGCAGGACTGCCGTCAACGGCATGAGTTATCACGGCCGGGCATCGGAGACCGCAAATTCCGCGGTGATCGTCGCTGTCACGCCGGAGGATTTCGGCGGCACTGGACCGCTGGCCGGCATCAGGTTCCAGCAAAGACTGGAGGAAAGGGCTTTTCTTGCCGGAAACGGCAGGATCCCGGTACAGCTCTACGGAGACTTTCTGCAGGGAAAAACAAGTACAGGCTACGGGGACGTGATCCCCTGCTTCCGGGGAAGAACTTCTTTTGCGGACCTGAATCCGGTGCTGGGACCGGTGCTGGGCAGGGCCTTCATTGATGGAATGGAGCGTTTCGGCCAGGTCCTGAAGGGCTTTTCCGGCGCCGATACCATCCTGGCGGGGGTGGAAAGCAGGACTTCTTCTCCGGTGCGCATCCCCAGAGACGAACTGTTCGAATCGGCGACGAAGGGACTGTATCCCTGCGGGGAGGGCGCCGGCTACGCCGGAGGCATCACCAGCGCTGCCATGGACGGCCTGAAGGTGGCGGAAGCGGTGATCAGACGGTTTGACGTGCCCAGTTAAATAAGATACACTGTTAATATTCAGCGGCCCGGGTCATGGGGCTGAATAAAGATTTAAATACGGAACACTCAGGAGGCAGCCATGGAGAATTCCCGCAGAAAAAATCTCATTCAGAAAAAAAGAATCGTGATCAAGATCGGATCCACCTCCCTGACCCATCCGGAAACGGGGGCCGTGAATCTGGGGAAGATCGAACAGCTGGCAAGACAGATCAGCGACCTGAAGGGACAGGGAAAAGAAGTAGTCCTGGTGACCTCCGGCGCAGTCGCTGCCGGAAAACAGACCTTCGGTAAAAAAGGAAAACTCACCTCTCTGGCGGAGAAGCAGGCCTACGCCGCTGTCGGGCAGGCGAAGCTGATGATGGTGTACCAGCGTCTGTTTGCGGAGTACAGCATGACAGCCGCCCAGATCCTTCTGACCCGCTTCACCATGCAGGACGAAGAAGCCAGGACGAATGCCCACAATACCTTTGACGAACTGCTGAAGATGGGCGCAGTCCCGGTGGTGAATGAAAACGACACGGTATCCACCTACGAGATCCGGTTCGGCGACAACGACCGCCTTTCCGCTCTTGTCAGTTCCCTGATCGGCGCTGATCTCCTGATCCTTCTTTCAGATGTAGAGGGGTTGTACTCCGATGATCCGAACAAGAATCCGGACGCGAAGTTCATTTCCGTCGTGGAAAAGGTGACGCCTTCTCTTCTCCATATCGGCAAGGAAAGCGCCTCCGACATCGGAAGCGGCGGCATGCATACCAAGCTGAAGGCGGCGCAGATCGCCTGCAAGAGCGGGGCGGACATGATCATCGCCAGCGGGGCGGATATGGCCGTGATCGGAAAGATCATCAACGGAGATGAGATCGGAACGCTGTTCGAGGCGAGCCGCATCGCAGATTTTGATTTTGACGACTATCTTCTCAACGAACGTGAAGGTGCCGGGGAACGGCGCGCGGAGTGAAAAGAATATGATGATGGATCTGAACATTCTTGGAAGAAAAGCGAAGGAAGCAGTCTCTCAGCTGGTGCGGCTGAATACGGAAGATAAAAACAGAGGGCTCATGGCAGCCGCCGACGCCCTTGTGGAAAGCATGGAAGATATCATCCAGGCCAACGCAAAGGATATGGAAGAAGCAGACCGGAAGGGAATGGCCCAGGGTATGAAGGACCGGCTCCGTCTGGATGAAAAGCGGATCCTGGAGATGGCGGAGGGCCTTCGCAGTCTGGCTTCCCTGCCGGATCCGGTGGGAGAGGTGCTTTCCGACACGACTCTGGAGAACGGACTGCGCATCGTGAAGAAGCGCGTAGCCATCGGTGTGATCGGAATCATTTACGAAGCCAGACCCAACGTGACCAGCGACGCTTTCGGCATCGCCTTCAAGTCCGGCAATGCTGTGATCCTCCGGGGCGGCAGCGATGCCATCTGCTCCAACACAGCAGTCACGGAAGCGCTCCGCCGCGGCCTGAAGAACGCAGGCCTTCCGGAGGATGCCGTGCAGCTGGTGGAGGATACCTCCAGGGAGAGCGCAAAAGCTCTGATGCACCTGAACGCTTATGTGGACTGCCTGATCCCCCGGGGAAGCGCAGGACTTATTCGGACCGTGGTCCAGGAAAGCACTGTGCCGGTGATCGAGACCGGCGCAGGAAACTGCCATATCTTTGTGGATGAGAGTGCCGATATCGACATGGCGGTGCGAATCATCGTCAACGCGAAGACCCAGCGGATCGGCGTCTGCAACGCAGCCGAGTCTCTGGTGGTGCACAGGAATGTCGAAGCGAAGCTTCTTCCCGCCATGAAGGCGGCACTGGATCCTTTCTCTGTGGAGATCCGGGCCGACGAGGCGGCGAGGGATATTGATCCTTCCTTCAAAGAAGCCGTGGAAGAGGACTGGGGCATGGAGTATCTGGATTACATCCTGTCCCTGAAGACCGTGGATTCCGTTGATGAGGCCATCCGCCACATCAACCGCTATCACACCCAGCATTCCGACGCGATCATCACTGAAAACAAAGAGAACGCGGAGCGCTTCCTTCGGGAAGTGGATTCCGCCTGCGTCTACTGGAACGCATCTACCAGATTTACAGACGGAGGACAGTTCGGCTTCGGCGCCGAGATCGGCATCAGCACCCAGAAGCTGCATGCGAGAGGCCCGATGGCGCTGAAGGAGCTCACCTCCTATAAATACGAAATTTACGGCGGCGGACAGGTCCGCGCCTGACGCCGTTTCTGAAAGGCAGCCGGTATGGGAGAAGAAAAAAGACAGCAGATGATGATGGAAGCTCTCAAAAAGAGTTTCCGGGAAAAGGAAGAGCTTCTGGGTCGGAAGCTCACCTGCCACATCACTACCATGGGATGTCAGATGAACGCCAGGGATTCCGAGAAGCTCCTGGGCGTCCTGACGGAGTGCGGCGCTGTCCCGGAAGAAACAGAAAACGCGGATATTCTTCTCTTCAATACCTGTACTGTCAGGGAGAACGCCAACGAGAAGCTGTACGGCCACCTGGGCCAGATCAGGCATTTTAAGGAAAGCCATCCGGACATGCTCATCGGCATCTGCGGCTGTATGATGCAGGAGGAGGACGAAGTCCTGAAGATCCGGCAGAAGTACCGCTATGTGGACCTGGTCTTCGGGACCCACAACATCTGGAAGTTTCCGGAACTTCTGTATTCCTGCATAACAGAAAAGCGCAGGGTCATCGACGTGGCGGAGACGCCGGATCCCAGCCGGGACCACATGCCGGTAAAGAGAAAGTACCGCTTCAAGTCGGGCGTGAACATCATGTATGGCTGCAACAATTTCTGCACCTACTGCATCGTCCCCTATGTCCGGGGCCGGGAGATCAGCCGGGAGCCGGAGGACATCCTGGAGGAGATCAAGGACCTGGTGAAGGACGGGGTCAAGGAAGTGATGCTCTTAGGGCAGAACGTGAACTCCTACGGAAAGACCCTGGAGATCCCGGTGCGCTTCTCCGACCTTCTCCGCAGAGTCTGCAGGATCGAAGGCCTGGAGCGGGTGCGGTTCATGACCTCTCATCCGAAGGATCTGTCCGACGACCTGATCCTGGCGATGAAGGAGAACGAAAAGGTGTGCCGCCACCTGCATCTTCCGCTGCAGTCGGGAAGCACCAGGATCCTTCAGAAGATGAACCGCCGCTATACGAAGGAATCCTATCTTGAGCTGGCAGAAAAAATAAAACGGGAGATCCCGGACATCTGTCTCACGACGGATGTGATCGTGGGTTTCCCGGGGGAGACGGAAGAAGATTTCCAGGATACTTTGGATGTGATCCGGAAAGTAGGCTACCAGGCCGCCTTCACCTTTATCTATTCCAGGCGGACCGGGACGCCCGCGGCCTCCATGGAGGACCAGGTGGATCCCTCCGCAGTGGCGGACCGCATGAAGCGCCTCATCAGCCTGGTACAGGAATTTGCCTCAAAGGCAGCGGACCGGGACGCGGGAAAAACGATGCCGGTGCTGGTGGAGGAAGTCAATTCCCAGACTCCGGGAATGGTCTCCGGGCGGCTGTCCGGGAACCTGATGGTCCACTTCCCCGGCGACGCTTCCCTGATAGGAGAGATCGTGGATGTGGAGCTCACGGAATCCAAAGGATTCTATTATATCGGAAAGAGGAAACTGAACCATGGCGATGACGCCGATGATGGTGCATTATCTTGAAACGAAAAAGAATTACCCGGACTGTGTGCTTTTCTACCGTCTGGGTGATTTTTATGAGATGTTCTTTGATGACGCGAAGACAGCGTCCAGAGAACTGGAACTGACGCTGACGGGAAAAGACTGCGGACTTTCTGAGAGGGCCCCCATGTGCGGGGTTCCTTTTCATGCCGCGGACGGTTATATCGCCCGCCTGGTGAAGAAGGGATACAAGGTCGCCGTGGCAGAACAGATGGAGGATCCCCGTCTCGCCAAAGGACTGGTGAAGCGGGAAGTGATCCGCGT
The DNA here is from genome assembly GCA_017449925.1 of Stomatobaculum sp. Next base: position 32,534 of record JAFSYO010000180.1, on the reverse strand, counting down.
CGTGACGCCAGGCACCATCACGGCTGCCGGCGCCCTGGAGGAGGGCCGGAACAATTATCTGGTCTGCGTGGTCTATGCTGCGGGAAATTTCGGCATCTGCGCCGCAGATATTTCCACCGGAAGCTTCCTGGTGACAGAGGCAGACAGCGTGAAACGCCTCACGGATGAACTGAACAGGTACTGTCCTTCCGAGGTCCTTCTGAACCGGGCCTACGAGATGAGCGGCGCTCCCTCGGAGACTCCCGGGGGGAATCCCTCCGTATCCGTCAGTTATCCGGAGGATTTTTATTTTTCCGACGAAAACACTTCGAAGATCCTGAAGGAACACTTCCATGCAGCTTCTCTGGAGGCCCTGGGACTGAAGGATTTCCCGGAGGGATCCCTGGCTGCCGGCGCTGCCATGCAGTACCTGTATGACACCCAGAAGAATACCTGTGACCTGATCACGGAGCTGAAGACATACAGAAGCGGAGAATACATGATCATCGATTCCTCCTCCCGGAGGAACCTGGAACTGGTGGAGACCATGCGGGAGAAGGAAAAGAGGGGGAGTCTGCTCTGGGTCCTGGACCGGACCCGGACTGCCATGGGGGCGAGGCTGCTGCGCAGCTGGGTGGAACAGCCCCTGATCCGCAAGGAAGAGATCGACAGCCGGCTTGACGCCGTGGACGAACTGAAGGGAAGATACATCGACCGCCAGGAACTGAAGGAATACCTGTCCCCGGTCTACGACATGGAGCGCCTGATGGGACGCATCAGTTCCGGCAGCGCGAACCCGAGAGACATGGTCGCCCTGAAACAGTCACTGGAAATGCTTCCTCCGGTGAAGAGCCTGCTGCAGAGTTTTGAATCGCCGCTCCTTAAGGACGTCGTCCGTCGACTGGACACCCTGGAAGATGTGTGCGGCCTCATCGGACGCGCCATCAAGGAAGATCCGCCGCTAACTGTGCGGGAGGGAGGCATGATCCGCGACGGCTACAACGAAAAAGTGGACATGCTGCGCACCGCAGGAAAAGAGGGGAAGGGATGGCTTGCCTCTCTGGAAGAAAAAGAGCGGGAGAATACCGGCATCAAGAACCTGCGGATCAAGTTCAACAAGGTGTTCGGTTACTATTTTGAAGTCACAAATTCTTTCCTGAAGAGCGTTCCGGACTATTTCATCCGGAAACAGACCCTGACCAACGCGGAGCGGTTCATCACCCCGGAACTTCAGAAGCTGGAGGAGACGATCCTCGGTTCCGAGGAAAAGCTGCTGGCGCTGGAGTACGATCTTTTCACCGATGTCAGGGAGCAGGTGGCGGAGCAGGTCCGTCGGATCCAGGAAAGCGCCCGGGCCGTGGCAGAGGCTGACGCCCTGGTCTCTCTGGCGGAGACCGCGGACCGCTTCTCCTATGTTCGGCCTGAGATCAATGAAAGCGGAACAATCCGCATCCACGACGGACGTCATCCTGTGGTGGAGCGGATGATGGACAGCGGCCGTTTCGTGGCCAACGACACGGTCCTGGACGGAAAAGAGAACCGGGTCTCCATTATCACCGGCCCCAACATGGCGGGAAAATCCACCTATATGCGCCAGACGGCCCTGATCGTCCTGATGGCCCAGATGGGTTCCTTTGTCCCGGCTTCCAGCGCGGAGATCGGCATCTGCGACCGCATTTTCACCAGGGTCGGCGCCTCCGACGATCTGGCCAGCGGCCAGAGCACCTTTATGGTGGAGATGACCGAAGTGGCAAATATCCTCAGGAACGCGACGAAGCAAAGTCTGGTGATCCTGGACGAAATCGGGCGCGGGACCTCCACCTTCGACGGCCTTTCCATTGCCTGGGCCGTGGTGGAACATGTGGCGAATCCCCGGGTGCTCGGCGCGAAGACTCTGTTCGCCACCCATTACCATGAGCTCACGGAACTGGAAGGTACCATTTCCGGCGTAAACAACTACTGCATCGCCGTGAAGGAGCAGGGAGAAGATATCGTTTTTCTCCGGAAGATCGTGCGGGGCGGCGCGGACAGGAGCTACGGAATCCAGGTGGCCCGGCTTGCCGGCGTGCCCCAGACAGTGATCGACCGCGCGAAGGAGCTGGCGGAGGAATTGTCCGGAGCGGACATCGCCGTCCGGGCGGGGCAGATCGCCGCGGAGCAGCAGTACCTCACGAAAAAGGGCAGAAAACGGAAAGCGGAGGAGACCTGTGTCCAGCTTTCGCTTTTCGACGAGCCTGCGGCGGAGAAAACGAAGGAAGGCCCGGGGCCTGTGGAAAAGGAGATACTGGAAGCGGACCTGTCGCGGATGACGCCCATTGAAGCTTTGAATATGCTGTACAGGCTGCAGGAAGCAGTCAGAAAGAACTGAGATGAATATACAGCTTCTTGACAACGAAACAATCAATAAGATCGCCGCGGGAGAAGTGATCGAGCGGCCGGCCTCCATCGTCAAGGAACTGACCGAGAATGCCATCGACGCCGGCGCTTCCGCCGTGACCATTGAGATCCGGGACGGAGGCCAGGCGCTGATCCGGGTGACGGACAACGGCTGCGGGATCCCTGCGGAAGAGGTCCGGGAGGCCTTTGTCCGGCACGCGACGTCCAAGATCCGGAAAGCGGAGGATCTGACAGGAGTGCAGAGCCTCGGCTTCCGGGGCGAGGCTTTGTCCAGCATCGCCGCCGTGTGCCGCACGGAGATCATCACAAAGACAAGATCAAGTCTCACCGGCGTCCGCTTCGTGATCGAAGGAGGCACGGAGACTTCCTTCGAGGAGATCGGCGCCCCCGAGGGGACCACTGTCATCGCCCGGGATATCTTTTTCCACACGCCGGTCAGGAGAAAATTCCTGAAATCCCCGGCCACAGAAGCGGCCCACGTCGCGGAACTGGCGGAGCAGCTGGCTCTTTCCCATCCGGAGATCTCCATCCGATTCATCGTGAACGGACAGAACCGTTTCAGCACCAGCGGGAACGGAAGCCTGAAGGACATCATCTACCAGCTCTATGGAAGAGAGACTGCCGCGGCTCTGCTGGAGATCCATGCGGAAAACGGACCCTTCCAGATCAAAGGTTTTCTCGGTAAACCGGAACTCTCCCGGGGCAGCCGGGCCATGGAACACTACTGCGTCAATGGCCGCTACATCAAAAGCAGCGTCGTTGCGAAAGCCATTGAAGAAGGCTACGGAAATCTTCTGATGCAGCGGACCTTCCCGGTCTGCGTCCTGCTTTTAAACACCGACCCGGAAAAGGTCGACGTGAATGTACATCCGACGAAGCGGGAAGTGCGGTTCTCCGAACCGGAAACAGTATTCCGTTTTGTGAAGGAGGCAGTGTACGACACACTTCACCAGGCCGAGCTGATCCGGGAAATGAAGCTTACCCAGGAAAAGAAGCCTGTCCGCACCGCGGAGGAAAAAAAGCGCCCCCCGGAGCCCTTTGAAACGAGGCGCTCAGCGGCCCTGTTCGGGGAGAATGCATCATCGGACGCATCTTCGACGGCATCTCTGGCAGCATCTCCGGTCAGACAGGAGATGAAGAGCGCTGCTTTTACTGCGGGTGAGCAGAAGAGCGCCACCGTCCGGGTGGCGGAGCCGAAAAGTGTGATAGAAAAGGACGGCCAGCTGGCCCTTTTCTCCCAGGAGAACCGGCAGTCCGTACGTTTGGTGGGAGAGGTCTTCGACACCTACTGGATCGCGGAATGGAATGACACCATGTATCTCATCGACCAGCACGCCGCCCATGAAAAAGTGAATTACGAGCGCTTCCTGGCCGCCTGGAAGAACCAGGAGGTGGTGTCCCAGAGTCTGATGCCTCCGCTGATCATCACCCTGACTGCCCGGGAAGAAGCTCTGGTGGAGCAGGAAAAGGAGGTCTTCTCCGCCCTCGGATACGAGATCGAGCATTTTGGCGGTCATGAATATGCCGTCCGCGCTGTGCCTGACATCCTGCCTTCCGTCATGAAGGACGCGCTTTTAAAAGACATGATCGGCAGTCTTTCGGAGGAAACAGGATCCGGGATACCGGAGATGATCATCGAAAAGACGGCTTCCATGTCCTGCAAGGCATCGATCAAAGGAAACCAGAGGATCTCCGCGGAAGAGGCCGAACGGCTTCTGGACGAGATGTTCCGGCTGGAGGACCCCTACAACTGCCCCCACGGACGGCCCACGGTGATCCGTCTTACCAAGGCTGAACTGGAACGAAGGTTTAAGAGAACAATATGAAAGAACCACTGATTATTATCGCCGGCCCCACCGCGGTGGGAAAGACCGCCCTTTCCGTGGCCCTGGCTAAGAGGATCGGCGGAGAGATCATCAGCGCGGATTCCATGCAGGTGTACCGGGGAATGAATATCGGCACTGCAAAAGTGACGGAGGAAGAGACCTGCGGGATCCCCCATCATCTGATCGATGTCCTGGATCCGAAGGATCCCTTCAACGTCATGACTTTCCGCAGTATGGTAAAAGAGGCGATCCGCGGGATCCGTTCCCGGGGAAATGTGCCGGTCCTGGTGGGAGGGACCGGCTTCTACATTCAGTCCGTGCTCTATGACGTGCAGTTCGAGGAGGATGCTTCCTCGGAAGAACTTCGTCTCACCCTGGAGCGGGAAGCTGCGGAACTGAGTGCCGACCGGATGCACGAGCGACTGAAAGAGCTGGATCCGGAAGCGGCGGAAGCCATTCACCCGAATAACCGGAAACGGGTGATCCGGGCGCTGGAGTATTGTCTCTCCACCGGAAGAAAGATCTCCGATCACAACCGGGAGCAGCGGATGCGGACATCTCCCTACGACTTTCTGTTCTATGTACTGACGATGGACCGCGCCGCTCTGTATCAGAGGATCGACCTCCGGGTGGACCAGATGATGGAGCAGGGTCTCCTTATGGAAGTGAAACGGCTGAGAGACGAAGGAGCGACTGCAGATATGGTTTCCATGCAGGGTCTCGGGTACCGGCAGATTTTCGATTACCTCGAGGGGATCGCCACTCTGGAGGAAGCGGTGGACCGGATCAAGAAAGAGACCCGGCACTTCGCGAAACGGCAGCTCACCTGGTTCCGGAGGGAGCCGGACGCCAGATGGATCAATGTTTCCGAATACGGCGGCGACAGAAAACAAATACTGGAAATGATGACAGAGGAATGTTTATGTCTTTTAGAGAAGAACTGAACCAACAGTACGCAGCTCTCGGGATCTCGGAGAAGGTCATACGTCTCGGCGAAGAGGCGGAAAAGAAGTGCAGCGGCCGTTTTGCCGACATCGACCGCATTGCGGAACTGAACCAGATGAAAGTGCTTCAGGCCTTCCGGGAGAACCGGGTCAGCGAAGCGCATCTGATGCCGAGCACCGGCTACGGCTACAACGATATCGGAAGGGACACTCTGGAACAGGTCTACGCTTCCGTGTTCCGCACCGAGGACGCCCTGGTCCGGTCCCAGCTGGTCAGCGGGACCCACGCCCTGGCCATTGCGCTTTCCGGGAACCTGCGCCCCGGGGATGAGATCATGTCTCCGGTGGGGAAACCCTATGACACGCTGGACGAGGTCATCGGCATCCGGCCGGCAAAGGGATCACTCAAAGAATACGGCGTCACTTACCGCCAGGCGGATCTCCGGGAAGACGGAAGCTTTGATTTCGATGCCATAAGGAACGCCCTGACGGAAAAGACGAGACTGGTGGAGATCCAGCGATCCAAGGGATACGCGGCAAGAAAGACCTTTTCTGTCGCCGAAATAGGCGAACTGATCCGTTTTATCAAGAGCATCCGTCCGGACGTGATCTGCATGGTGGACAACTGCTACGGTGAGTTTGTCGAGACCACGGAGCCCACGGAGGTGGGTGCAGATCTCCTGGTCGGTTCCCTGATAAAAAATCCCGGCGGCGGCCTTGCGCCCATCGGGGGATATATTGCCGGAAAAGCGGAATATGTGGAAAATGCGGCTTTCCGCCTGACAGCCCCAGGCCTGGGAAAAGAACTCGGCGCATCTCTGGGCGTTTCCCGGCTTCTTTACCAGGGACTTTTCCTTTCCCCCTCCGTGACGGCTTCTGCGGAAAAGGGCGCCGTGTTCGCGGCCCAGCTGTTCCATGGCCTCGGATTCCATGTGGATCCGGGCCCGGAGGAAGTGAGGCACGACATCATCCAGGCTGTGGACCTGAAAACACCGGAGGCGCTGAAAGCCTTCTGCCATGGGATTCAGGCGGCCGCCCCGGTGGACAGCTTCGTCACTCCGGAACCCTGGGACATGCCGGGCTACAGCGACCCTGTCATCATGGCCGCCGGCGCCTTTGTATCCGGCGCCTCCATCGAGCTTTCCGCCGACGGTCCCATGCGTCCGCCCTACACGGCATTTTTTCAGGGAGGACTGACCTATGTCCACGCAAAGGCAGGTATCCTCATGGCGCTGCAGAAAATGATGGACGCTTCTCAGTTTATGGAATTTTAATGGTGCCTGACACAATCAGGTACCGTTAAGAAATTGTTACAATTTGGAAGAAAAAGTGTTATAATACTATTTCACCTAAACAAAGGCCGCAGGGCGGCCCAAGTGAGGTGCTTCTGTTTTCCCGGGATGGTGCCTGGAGAGCCCCGAAAGGAGAACAGATATGAACAGACTGAAAGACCTTCCCGATCATGAGCGTCCTTATGAAAAAGCAGCCGCTGCCGGCGTGTCCGCCCTGACGGACGCCGAGCTTCTGGCGGTGGTGCTGCGGACCGGTACGAAGAACTGCGACGTCCTGACACTTTCTTCCAGGATCCTGGAACTCGGAGGCGCGAGCCAGGGACTTTGCGGCCTGATGCATCACACCAGGGAGGAATTTGCTTCCTGCGAAGGCATCGGCGAAGTAAAATCCATTCAGCTAAGCGCCCTGGGCGAGATCGCTAAACGGATCTGGAAAAAGGAACGGGCGGAAAATACGATCAGTTTTTCCGTTTCCTCCGTCTGCGCGGAGTATTATATGGAGGAGATGCGGCATCTGGAGCAGGAAGAACTGATGGCAGTGTTCCTTGACAGCCGGATGAAACGGATAGGTGAGCGGGTCATTTCCCGCGGGACCGTGGACAGCTCAGTATTTTCCGTGCGGGACGTGCTGATCGCGGCGCTCCGCGCCGGAGCTGTACATATGATCCTGATCCACAACCATCCGAGCGGAGATCCCATGCCCAGTGCGGAGGACAGCGCGGTGACGGAGCAGATGCGGCAGGCCGGCGAATTGACCGGAATCCATTTGGCGGACCACATCATTATCGGCGACACCACTTACTACAGTTTCAAGGAGTGGGGCATACTGTGAAAGTATCTAACAACAGACTGATCCTGATCATCCTGAGCATCCTTTGCATCGTGATGATCGGCGTCACGACATTGCGTGATGAATGGCTTTCTCCCCTCAGGACAGCAGTGGGATACCTGCTGATGCCGGTACAGTCCGGCGTAAACCGGGTGGGGAAATCATTGTACAACAGCATCAAGGACCATGAAGAGCTGAAGAGCGCCCTGGAGGACAAACGTGAACTTCAGGAGCAGATCGACCAGCTCGTCATGGAGAACACCAGACTGCAGGCGGACCGGTTCGAACTGGCCCGGCTGCGCCGTCTGTATGAGCTGAATCAGGAATACGGTCAGTACAGAATGACCGGGGCCCGGGTCATCGCCAAGGACACCGGCGGATGGTTCCACATCTTCCGCATCGACAAAGGCGCCGCAGACGGCATCCGGGTTGATATGAACGTCCTGGCCGGCGGCGGACTGGTGGGGATCGTGACGGACGTAGGCGCGAACTATGCCACGGTCCGGTCCATCATCGACGACGTGAGCCGGGTCAGCGCCATGGAGATCAGTTCCGGCGACACCTGCATCGTCTCCGGGGACCTGCAGCTTTACACAGAAGGAAAACTCAGGATCTCCGACATCACGGACACTTCCACCATCAGCGAAGGAGACAAGATCGTGACGAGCACGGTCAGCTCCAAATATCTTCCCGGTATCCTGATCGGGTACGTCAAGGAACTGAAGACGGATCCAGCGAGACTCACCCGGAGCGGGACCCTGATCCCCGCCGCTGATTTCGGAACACTGCAGGAAGTCCTGGTGGCAATGGAGCTGAAGTCGGAAATGACGGAACATCCGGAACCGGTGCCTCCGGCAGAAGGTGTGGTCGAAACTGTTCCGGCCCCGGGCGAGACCGCGGCACCGGAAACAGAAGCGGAAGAGAATACAGAAGCGGAGACAGAAGAGGAAAGAGAAGTCTCCCGAAGCGAAGAAGGAAATGATTCCGGACAGGATAATGCGGAAACGGAAGAAACCGAATCTGTTGTGATCGTGGAGCGCGGAACATGAGAAGAACGATTGCCAACGTAGCTTTTCTTATGATCTTCTTTGCGCTTCAGAGCTGTGTTTTTCCTTTCATTCCCTTCCTTTCCGCTGCTCCGAACCTTGTTCTGATCCTGACCTTTTCCTACGGTTTCATCTATGGCTCCAGGGCCGGGCTGATCTACGGCTTTATGGCAGGTCTTTTGATGGATCTGTTCTATTCGGGCGCCTTCGGCTTCTTTTCCCTGTTCTTCATGTGGATCGGATTCATGAACGGCAGGCTTTCCAGATACTACTACGAGAATTACATCACGCTGCCTCTTTTTCTGTGCGCGCTGAATGAACTTCTCTACAATCTCTATATCTACGTATTTCGTTTCCTGATCCGGGGAAAGACGCATCTTCTTTTCTATCTGGGAGATATCGTCATCCCTGAGATCATTATCACACTGCTGTTTACACTTCTCATCTACCGCTTCTTCCTGTGGTACAACCGGAAACTGGAGATCCTGGACGAAAAACACGCAGTGAACTGAGGGTCAACGGATTGCTGAAAGATTTTCTGAACAACCTGAAGGAACTGTCAAAAGAGCTGGGCGGCAGGCTGAGAGCCTCCCGGCTTTTTCTGCTGGGAACAGGATACGCGCTGCTGCTCATCACACTGGTGTTACGCCTGTATCACCTTCAGATCCTGGACGGCGAGACCTACCTGAACGACTACATCCAAAAGACGGAAAAGACCGTGACTTCCCCCGCCACCAGGGGAAACATCTTTGACTGCAACGGGAAACTGCTGGCCTACAATCGTCTTTCCTACAATGTCACGGTGCAGGACACCGGTGACTACAAGAACGTCAACGAGAGGAATGCCATGCTCTACCGCCTGGTAAAGATCCTGAACACCCCCGGGGAGACTGTCGTGGGCCGTCTGGAGATCGGGCTGGATGAGAGCGGCAGATACTGTTTCACCAGTGTGAGCGAAGAAGCGAGGAAGCGTTTTCTCCGCGACCTCTACGGCCTGAGAAGAGTAGAGGACCTCACCGGACCCACCGGCAACTATCCTGCCGACATCACGGCGGAGGAACTGATCAGCCGCCGCATCAAATACTACGGACTGGACAGGCTGAAAAACGAAGACGGAAGTCCGCTGGTGCTGACTCCCCTGGAAAAAGTGGAGCTCGTCAACATCCGCTACACCATGGGCCTTACGTCCTTCCAGCGGTATGAAAGCACCACGGTGGTCAACAACGTGCAGGAACTTACCCGCTCCGAGATCCTGGAGAACCAGGCGGAGCTTCTTGGCGTGAGCTGTGAACAGACCACAGAACGAGTCTACAACGACAGCGTACCCTTCTCCCATATCATCGGATATGTGGGCCGGGTGCAGGAGGATCAGCTTGCCAGGCTCCAGGAGTTGTCCAGTGATTATTCCCTGAATGACATCGTGGGCCGCACCGGCATCGAAGAATACATGGAATCGGACCTCCACGGGAAAAAGGGCTCCCGCAGCATCTATGTGGACAACGTGGGACATATCATGGAGGTAAAGAGCGAAACGGCGCCGGTGGCAGGAAACGACGTGTATCTTTCCATCGACCGGGATCTCCAGGTGGGTATCTATACGCTGCTGGAACAGCATCTGGCAGGTGTGCTGGCTGCGAAGCTTGTGAACGAGGACGAACCGAACACAGAGGGAACGGACTCCACGGACCGCCTGATCCCCATCAAAGACGCCTATTATCAGCTGATTGGCAACAACGTGCTCTCCGTGCCCCACATGCGGTCGGCAGAGGCCAGCGAGACGGAACAGGAGATCGCCCGGAAGATCGATTCCTACAGGGACCTCTCCATCGATGAAATGAGAAGAGAGCTGATGGATCCGTATGCCAGGACCATTTCCGAACTGGAGGACGACCAGCAGGCTTTCATGTACTACCTCTTCACACTGCTTTCCTCGGACAGTGTGGGAGTGATCCGCGCGGCTGATATCGACATCTCCAAGGAGTACTACACCCGCTGGAAAGCGGATTCCATCAGTCTACGGGAGTTCCTGTACGACGGAATAGCCGACAGCTGGATCGACACCACTGTCCTGACCACAAAGAGCAAGTATTCCAACGCGGACGATATTTACAGCTGCCTGATCGAAGACGCCATGGAACGGCTGGCTTCCGACAAAGAATTTGAAAAACTTCTTTGCCGGTATATGATCCGCAGGAACATCGTCCTGGGGAAAGAGCTTTGTATTGCCCTCTATGACCAGGGAGTCCTGGAGTGGAATGAGAATGAAGTTCAGATGCTTCGGAGCAACGGCAGCGACTACGCATACAGTTTCCTGGTCCGCCAGGTCTCTGAGATCAAGATCACTCCGGCGCAGCTGGCCCTGGATCCCTGCACTGCAGGCTGCGTCGTGACGGATATCCACACTGGTAAAGTCAAGGCCCTGGTTTCCTACCCGGGTTACGACAACAACCGGCTCACCAATACTATGGACGTGGAGTATTACAACCGGATGGCGGCGGACCAGTCCCTGCCCTTCTACAACAATGCGACTCAGGCCAAAAAGGCGCCTGGCTCCACCTTCAAGCCGATCATCGCCGTCGCCTCGCTGGAAGAACAGGTCGTGGACCTGTATGACCAGATTAGCTGTACCGGCGTCTACGATCTGATCACGCCGCCCATGAGATGCTGGATCTATCCCGGATTCCATGGGCCTGAGAATGTCGTGGAAGGAATCCGGAATTCCTGCAACTTCTTCTTTGCTGAACTCGGACACCGGCTTGCCACCTCGAAGGAAGGGGTGTACGACACAGAGCTTGGTCTTCAGAGGATCCGGAAATACGCAGCCATGTTCGGCCTGGACAGAAAATCCGGCGTGGAGATCGTCGAAAATGAACCGATGATGTCCACCATCAGCCCGGAGCAGTCCGCCATCGGCCAGGGCACCAACTCCTACGCCAATATTCAGCTTTCAAGGTACGTGACGACCATCGCCAACCGGGGAACCGTGTTCCAGCTTTCCATTCTGGACAGGGTCACTGACTGGCAGGGACAGCCGCTCCGCACCATCGAGCCGAACATCTCCGACAGGATCAATATCAGCAGCAGCACCTGGAACGCAGTCCAGCAGGGAATGCGCGAGGTGGTGCAGTACGGCTCCGCGCGCCGTCTTTTTACGGACCTCGAAGTCAATATCGCCGGCAAGACCGGTACGGCCCAGGAGTCCAGGACCCGTGCGAACCACGCTTTCTTTATTTCCTTCGGGCCCTATGAGAACCCGCAGATCGCGGTGACGATCAATATCCCCTACGGATACACCTCCACCAATGCGGCTTCCGTCTCCAAGGATGTCTACCGTCTGTGCTTCGGTTATACAAGCCTGGATTATGTCCTCAACACCGGAGCGAAGAGCGCCAGTGAGGTCAAGATCGCGGACTGATTTCCGGATGCTTTCGTGTGGAACAAATTTGTAAATTTTGCATGAAATTTTCTTAGGTTTTGTGCGAAATACTGGAATTTTGTACGGATATAATGTAGAATCAAGTATGTGGACAGGAGATTAGAATGGTACTTCCATATCATTACAAATCCTTTTCCCTCCGGCTGTTTGTCTCGGTAGCTCTGCTGAACATCCTGGGGATCCTGGTGATCAACAGCGCGACCTACCATGACATGGCAGTCGTCGGAAGACAGATGACGGGCGCGGCCATCGGCGCCGTGCTTATGCTGGTGATCTGCATGATCCCATACCAGAAGATCCTGAATTACGCGGTGCCGATCTTCATCGTCTGCTGCGTCCTTCTGGTGATGGTGAATATCTACGGCAGGTTCGTCGGCGGCGCCAGAAGATGGATCGTCCTCCCGGCGATCGGCCAGGTGCAGCCTTCGGAGTTCGCGAAGACAGGCATCATCCTGTTCTTTGCCTGGTTTCTGGGTAAGAATCAGGATTCTGTAAACAAGCCCCAGGTCCTTGCCCTGTACGTCGGGTTTGCTTTGATCCCGGTGCTTCTGATCGCTTCTGAGCCGGACCTTTCCACGACCATCGTCGTGACGGTCTGTATTCTGGCCATGCTGTTTGTTGCAGAGATTAGCTACAAGTGGATCGCGGCGTCGCTGGCAGTCATCCTGCCCTTTGCGGCGGCGTTTGTTGTGCTTTTACAGCATGGAATGATCCCCTTCCTGAAGGACTACCAGGCGCGGCGCATTCTCGCCTGGATCGAGCCTTCGAAGTACGCGGACGCGAATCTCCAGCAGGATAATTCCATTATGGCGATCGGCTCCGGACAGCTTTTCGGAAAGGGACTGAACAACAATACCCTTGCTTCTGTGAAAAACGGCAACTTCCTTTCTGAGGAACAGACGGACTTTATTTTTGCCGTCATCGGGGAAGAGCTTGGGTTCATCGGCTGTATCGCAGTACTTCTGCTTTACGCCGTCGTAGTCTATGAATGCTTATATCTGGCCGGGAAAGCGGCTGATCTGGAAGGAAAAGTGATCTGCACCGGAATGGGCGTGCTGATCGCGTTCCAGGGATTCGCAAATATCGCAGTGGCAACGGGGATATTCCCCAACACCGGCCTGACGCTGCCCTTTATCAGTTACGGGGTCAGTTCCCTGCTAAGTTTCTACTGCGGTATCGGTCTGGTGCTGAACGTTGGCCTGCAGCGGACCGGGAGAGAAGTGCGGAATTTTTGAAGAGGCTTTGGTATTGACCATATGGCGTTGGAAAGAATGAGGGTAATTTGCAATGAATATCGGGCTGATCGCGCATGATACCAAGAAAAAGCTGATGCAGAACTTCTGCATCGCTTACAGGGGGATCCTTTCAAGACACAATCTTTACGCGACCGGTACGACCGGCCGCCTGGTGGAAGAGGTCACCAACCTGAACATCCATAAATATCTTGCCGGACATCTGGGCGGAGAGCAGCAGATGGGCGCGCAGATCGAAGCCAATGACATCGATCTTGTGATCTTTCTCCGCGACCCGCTGCAGCCGAAGCCTCATGAGCCGGATGTTATCAACGTGATCAGATCCTGTGATATTCACAACATTCCGATCGCTACGAACCTGGCAACTGCAGAACTGCTGATCAAATCTATGGAGCGCGGAGACTTTGAGTTCAGAAATTATTACAGACATTAATTTCAGGGACGGCAGTTACAGGCTGCCTGAAAAGAACGGCCGTCGGAGCAGACGAAAAAAAAGCCTGCCCGGCGGTTTCCTTGTGGCCCTGGCGGTCTTTCTGCTGATCGCCGGCCTGCTGCTTTACACGGGCTGGAAAAAATACGGAGATCTGTTCCGGGACCGCTATGACATGAAGACAAGGCCTGCGGCCCTCCTTTTGAAGGAAGCGCCGCCGGCGGAACTGGATCCTTTCGGGGAGAATCTGGCGGTAGTCAGGACTGCCGACGACGAAGACACCACCGTCGGTGCTTACGGCGTGTTCCTCTGCGGCGAGGGCGTCCCGGACGCTTTCTTCGCGAAGCATGCCTTTGAACACATGAACCCGGCAAGCACCACGAAGATCATGACCTGTCTTGTAGCCCTGGAGAACGGGGATCTTAATGAGGTCTGGACAGCCGGACCGGAGATCTATCCGGCCGAATCGGATGCCAGCCTGGCAGGGTTCAAAGAAGGTGACAGGGCGACGATGCTCCAGGTTCTTTACGGGCTGATGCTTCCCTCCGGCGCGGACAGCGCGAATATGATCGCGCTCCATATCGGCGGCAGCGACGAGGCTTTCATCGAGATGATGAACCGGCGCGCGGCAGAGATCGGGGCGACGGACACCCATTTTACGAATACTCACGGACTGACGGACCCGGATCACTATTCCAGCGCCTACGATCTTTACCTGATCCTGCGGGAAGCAATGAAGAACGAGGCCTTCCGCGCCATCGCCGGCTGTCCCCAGTACAAAGCGGAGTACCTGGACGCCGCCGGCAATCCAGTCGCAAAAACCTGGAAGAACACCAACTATTTCCTGAACGGAAAGTGGCCTATCCTGGAGGGCTACAGTGTGGCGGGAGGAAAGACCGGGACCACCCTGGCGGCAGGCGCGTGTCTTGCCCTGGCGGCTCTGGACGGCGACGGAAACCTGTATTACTCTATCGTGCTGAAATCTGCCAACCACGGAAAGCTTTATCCCGATGTCAATGCCGTACTGGAAAAAATACCCCCTCAGCATTGAACTTTTCCAAGTCCTACCGTATAATGTATCTAACTACCGCGGAGTATGCTCCGCCGCAATATATATAGTAAACAGTCAAGGAGGTATATGACTATGGTTCAGATTATTGCAGGTATCAAGGGAAAGGGTAAGACCAAGCGCCTTCTCGATATGGCAAATACGACCGTCAAGGATGCAAGAGGTTCCGTTGTTTACCTGGATAAAAGTTCCAAGCATATGTACGAACTCAGCAATAAGATCCGCCTGATCAATGTGGGCGAGTTTAATATTATGACCAGCGACGGCTTTATCGGATTCGTTTCCGGCATCATCTCCCAGGACCACGACCTGGAGATCATGTTCCTGGACAGCTTCCTGAAGCTTTCCTGCACGGAAGGCGAGGATATGACCCCTGTCATCGACGCGCTGGAAAAGATCAGCGAAAAGTACAATGTCCGCTTCGTTCTCAGCATCTCGATGGATGTGGATAATCTTCCCGAAAACGCGAAGAAGGATGTTCTGATCTCCCTGTAATTCAAGAATGTTAAGACGGCGCGGACAGCTCTTTCGGGCTGTCCGCTTCTAATGTGATCCTTTTTCCGGAGGACGTTTTTGTGGCTTCCAAGAACAGAAAGGTCGTCCAGTACCGGCGGCCGCCAAAAATAAATATCGGTCTCATCATATTCGCGATCCTCTTCATCTACCTCTGCCTCACGGCCTATTCCTATATGGGCAGAAAAAAAGTGCGGTATTTTGAGGTGGAGTCCGGGCAGATGGTGAATGACACCGGGCACACCGGAATGATCCTCCGGACGGAGGCTGTTCAGAATGCCCCTTCCACGGGATATGTGAACTACTATATCCGGGATGGCAAGAGAGCCGGCGTGGGGACGCGGATCTATTCCCTCGACGAGACGGGAACGCTGAAAAAATTCCTCGACGAGAATGCCGACAGCTCAGGCAATCTGAGCGAGCAGAATCTGAAAGAACTGAAGAACCGCCTGAGTTCTTTTGCAGGATCCTATCATTCCGTCGATTTCGTCAAGGCCTACGACAGCATGGATTCCATCCAGGCTGTCCTGAGCGAATACACGAGCCTGAATATGCTGGACAGCCTGAACGGTTCCCTGGAACAGAACGGGATCAGCTTCCAGCAGGTCACTGCGCCCATGGCGGGTGTGATCTCCTTCAATGTGGATTCTTATGAAGAAATGACGCCGGAACAGATGACTGCGTCTGTTTTCGATCCGGAGTCCTACAAGCCTTCGTATATCGTGCCAGGCAACCTTGCAGAGGCAGGAAAACCTGTATACAAGATCATTCCCTCCGAGGACTGGCGCATTGTGTTCCCGCTCTCGGAAGAGCAGCACAAGGAGTACGAAGGGAAAAACAGTCTCCGTGTATTCTTTAAGAACGACGATCTGACGATTCCCGGCGATTATGCCGAAGTCACCGGGGCGGACGGCGCCCTCTACGGGGTGCTGACTTTCCACCAGTTCATGGTGCGTTTCGTCAGCGACCGGTATGTCAATTTCCAGGTGGCTTCCGGAAATGAAGACGGGTTGAAGATCCCCAGGTCTTCCATCACCAAGAAGGCGTTTTTCACTGTTCCGGCAGATTACAAGATCACCGGCGGAAATTCCGTCAGCTCCGGTTTTATGAAAGAGGTGTATCAGGACGGCGCCGTAACGGCAGAGTTCGTTCCTGCTGAGATCTTCTTCGAAAACGAATCTTTCTGCTATCTGGACGCTTCCGGAAATGGAGAGTTCAGTACAGGAGATTATCTTTTAAAACCGGATTCCGAAGAGCGCTTCCAGATCGGGGCCACAGATACTCTGGAAGGCGTCTATAATATCAACAAAGGCTACGCGGTATTCAAACAGATCGACATCATTGAAGAAAATGACGAGTATGTCACAGTGCGCCGCGGCACCAGCTACGGGCTCAATGTCTACGACCATATTCTCCTGAACGGAGAGGAAGGCGAAGAAGGACAGCCCATCTATCAGTAAGGGAGCTATTATGATCAAAGAAAATCTTGCCTCGGTGGAGGCGCAGATCCTGGAAGCCTGCAGAAAAGCAGGGCGCAGCAGGGAAGATGTGACACTGATCGCAGTCAGCAAAACGAATCCAGTACAGAGGATCAAAGAGGCCTATGACCTCGGGATCCGGGACTTCGGCGAGAACAAGGTCAAGGAAATGCTGGGCAAAGAGCCCCAGCTTCCCGAAGATATCCGCTGGCATCTCATCGGTCATCTTCAGACGAACAAAGTAAAAAGTGTCCTGGAGCACACAGTGCTGATCCACTCCATCGATTCCATTAAGCTTTCCGACACCATCGATTTCGAAGCACGGAAAAAGGGTATCGTTGCCGAAGGCCTTCTGGAAGTCAATGTAGCGGAAGAAGAAAGCAAGTTCGGATTTCTTCCGGAGGAACTGTTCCCGCTGCTGGACCGCCTGAAGCAGTACCGGAATCTCAAGATCCGCGGCCTGATGACCGTGGCTCCCTTCGTGGAGGATCCGGAAGAGAACCGCGACGTATTCAGAAGATTATGTAAATTATCCATTGACATAAAATCGAAAAACATTGATAATGTCTCTATGGGTGTCCTTTCCATGGGTATGACAGGGGATTATTCTGTGGCAATTGAAGAGGGGGCTACAATGATCCGCGTCGGCACCGGAATATTCGGCAAAAGAGAGATTGGAGAATAAGAAGATGAGCTTATTTGGAAGATTAATGGACAGCATGAGGGTCAATTCTGACGAAGAAGACGACGAGTACTTCGAAGAGGAAGAGGAGTATACCGAGAAGCCCCAGAAGCGTTTTCCCGGCCTGATCCGCAAGCGTGACGATGAGGAAGAAGAGGAAGAGGATCAAAAGCCCCGGCTTTTCTCCCGCAAGGTCGCCCCTGTGAAGAAGAGCGGAAGTCTCGAAGTGGCTCTGGTGAAGCCTTCGGTATTCGAAGATGCCAAGACCATCGTCGACGACCTTCTTCAGGGAAAAGCAGTCGTGCTGAACATGGAGGGAATCAACACGGAAGTTGCCCAGCGCATCATTGATTTCACTTCCGGCGCTACCTACAGCATGAACGGCAAGCTTCAGAAGATTTCCAATTATATTTTCATCATCACTCCTGAGAGCGTGAGCCTTTCCGGAGAGTTTCAGGATCTCCTGAACGCCGGAACGCTTGATATTTCCGGCCTGAACATGCGCGTCTGAACAGGTCATGACAGACAAAGAGGAAGCTTTCTTCCGGAAACGCATTCTGGATCTGGAACAGTCCTGCTATCAGAAAAATATTGAAACACATTCGCTGTTTCTGAATGCAGAGGAGCAGACGGTACTGAGGACCATGCATCTTTCCGCCGGCACAGGCAAAGTAGTCTCTGCCGGCGGTTTTGATGATGCGGAACGCAGGATCGTCTGCTTTTTGCCCGATTATATTGATGAGGTCCCGGAGAACATTTTTGCTTATCTCCGGATCGCCCCCGTTTCTGCCAAATTTGCGGATGATCTTTCCCACAGGGATTTTCTCGGAGCTCTTATGAGCCTTGGGATCCGGCGGGAAATGGTCGGAGATATCTCCATCGCAGACAATACCGCCCATGTGGTAGTGCTTCGGCCGGTCGCCGGAACGATCCTGGAAAACCTTACTTCTGTGCGTCACACTTCAGTCCTTGTGTCGGAAGAACGTCCGGAAGACCTGAAGCTGTCTGTCCGCACAGAAGAACGCTCCGTCAACACCGCATCTTTCCGCATCGACGCCATGATCGCAGCAGTGTATCATGTGTCCAGAAGCACAGCCGCTGAACTGCTGCGGGGCGGCCGGGTGTTTCTGAATTCTGCGGTACAGGAAAATGGCGCTGTGCTCATGAAGCCGGGAGACATCCTTACCGTCCGGGGAAAGGGCAGGTTCCGTCTGCTCCCGGATCCGCACCCGACGAAAAAGGGCCGGATGTACTCTAAAATCGAGGTCTTTCTATGAACAAAACCACTAAGCAGTTCCAGCTGCTTCTTTTCCTGGCGATCACTGCGGCAGCAGCCTGGTTCGACCAGTTCACAAAAAAATGGGCTCTGGCAAATCTCGGAGACCACGAGCCGGTGCCGCTGATCGAAGGCGTCCTGGAATTCTTAAGGATCGAGAACCGAGGCGCCGCTTTCGGTATTCTTCAGGGGCAGATGTCTTTCTTTTATATCATCTCAGCGGTGGTCGGCGTCGTGATCCTGTACGTCCTTCTGAAGCTGCCCTGTGAAAAAAAGTATTTCCCGCTTCTCATTACGCTCTCTTTTATTGCCGCAGGCGCCGTCGGAAATCTGATCGACCGCACTTTCCGAAAATCTGTTGTGGATTTCATCTACTTCAAGCCCATCGATTTTCCGGTCTTCAATGTGGCGGATATCTATGTGACCACTGCCACGGCAGTGATGATGCTTCTCGTCCTGTTCTACTACCAGGATGAAGACTTCGATTTTCTGAAGAGGAGCCGTCAAAAATGAACCGATCCTTTACAGCCGCTGATTCCGATTCCGGACAGCGGCTCGATGTGTATCTGGCAGAACAGCTTTCCCCTCTGACACGTTCGCATATACAGAAGCTGATCCGGGACGGCATGGTCACGGTGGACGGAGTTCCCGCCAAGGGCAACCGGAGGCTTAAGAGCGGAGAGTGCGTCTCCGCAGAGATCCCTGAGCCCAGGGATGCGGAGATCCTCCCGGAAGAGATCCCCCTGGATATCCTTTACGAGGACGATGACGTAATTCTGATCAATAAACCCAAAGGGCTTGTGGTCCACCCGGCGGCAGGGCATGAAGAGGGGACCTTGGTCAACGCCCTGATGCATCACTGCAAAGACGGACTCTCCGGAATCAACGGCGTTCTGCGTCCGGGCATCGTCCACAGGATCGACCGGGATACCACAGGCGTCATGATCGCCTGCAAGAACGACCTGGCCCACAATTCCATCGCGGAACAGCTGAAAGAGCATTCCTCCACCCGCCGCTACCGCGCCCTGGTCTCAGGTGTCCTGAAGGAAGACGAAGGCGTGGTAGATGCCCCTATCGGCCGAGACCCTGTCCACCGGAAAAAAATGAAGTGCAATGTTCCCAACGGAAAAAGAGCCGTGACACACTACCGCGTATTGGAGCGGTTTTCCAGGGCGACCTATGTGGAATGCGTACTGGAGACCGGAAGGACACATCAGATCCGCGTGCATATGGCCTCCATCGGCCACCCCCTGCTGGGCGATCAGGTCTACGGCCCGGAGAAGAACCCATACCACCTGGAAGGGCAGGCCCTCCACGCCATGACCTTCGGCTTTAAACATCCGTCGACAGGAGAGTATATGGAATTCACCGCTCCTCTGCCGGAGTATTTCGAGAATCTCCTGAAGACCCTGCGGGCGCAGCATTGATATTATCTGACATTCATTGTAAAATAATACCAAGAATCGTTTGAAAGGGAGGTGGCTTTTATGGAAGAACGACTGGTTATCACCATTGGCAGACAGACTGGAAGCGGCGGTAAAAAGATCGGGAAACTGCTCGCCGAGAAGCTTGGAGTGAAGTGCTACGACAAAGAGCTGCTGGAACATGCGGCGAAGGAAAGCGGTCTCTGCAAAGAGCTGTTCGAGTCGAATGACGAAAAGCCCACGAACAGTTTTCTGTATTCCCTTGTGATGGACACCTATTCCCTCGGCTATTCTTCCTCGCCTTACGTTGACATGCCGATCAACCAGAAGATATTCCTTGCGCAGTTCGATTCCATCCGCAAGCTTGCGCTGCAGGAGTCCTGTGTGATCGTAGGACGCTGCGCGGACTATGCTCTGGCAGGCGATCCCAATATGGTCAGCGTATTCATTACGGCTGAAGAAGAGGACAAGCTGAATTCCCTGATGGAGACACATCAGATCTCCAAGGACAAAGCGCGTGAAGTAATGCTGAAGACGGACAAGCGCCGTTCCAGTTATTACAACTATTATTCCAACAAACGCTGGGGCGATTCCAAGAGCTATGATCTCTGCATCAATTCCAGCGCTGTCGGCATTGAAGGCGCGGCGGAAATGATCATTGATTTCGCGAACCGCGTAAAGAAGTACCGGGCATCAAAATAACTACGATCTGATCCCGCATTTGCACATGATACGGGGCCGGTCAGCGGGAGCGTGCTGCCGCGGCTGGTGCCCGTATCGTTATGCTGTAAAAATATAGAAAGTGTGAAGCTTATTCTGTCTGTACTGAAGAAATCCGGCGCAGCGAAAAGGGCCGCCGGCGTATTGGTCATGTGTGTCCTCGGTATGGCTATATCATACGGAGGCTTATTTCTTGTAGGCGGAAAATCCAACCCGGATCAGTCCCAGGTCCAGGCAACTCCCGCAGAAGCGGAAACTGCCGCTGAACAGCCTGAAACGGCGACTGCATCCGAAGCAAAAAACCCCTTTGAGGCAGTACAAGTCCTCAAAGAGTCTCTTGCCCTTGCCACAATAAGCGAGCCGGAACCACAGGAGCCCGAGGGCCCGCGGGCCGACCGCTTCAATCTCGCGTTCAGTTTTCCGGAGGGAGCGGATCAGACAGACCCGATGCAGAGTTACGGCGGAAAAGCATTCCGGAATCTGTACGAGAGGGATAACAGCTGGAATGAAAATGTGTTTGGAGCTTCAAGCCAGACACATCTCACAGTTGCAGGTCGTCTTGGCGTTCCGCGTTCTTCTCTGATGGGTAAGTACAACATTACTGACAACAATCATGATCCGAATGATCCTTCCACCTGGGTCGTAGGAAAATGGAAGAAGATCAGCCTGGATATACGGGACGGAAACAAAAAAATAACGCCGCAGTCCTCCAACGTGAAAGAGATCCTGGCTATGGCTAGCGTCTATACTTACTATCATGATCCGGAGGATCACGAAGCCTTTGAGAATTATGCGCGCGCACTGTGGAGTGCATCCCACAGTTATTCGATGTCCGTCAGTGATGTCTATTACGACAAGGACTGCCTATCCAAAGAATCGGTGCAGAAAGCTGTATCAAAAGGAAGAGTATGGCCTGCTCCTACAAAGCCTGCCGCGGAAGAAAAGAATGAAGCGTCCCCATCAGATGCTGCAGAAGGATCTGCTGAAGTTGCAGAGAACACAGGCACAGAGGAAGGCGAATCCGGATCTGAGACCGAAACCGCTGCTGAAATAGGTCCCGGGATCGAAATAGGCCCCGGAATTGGAATGACCCAGGAAGCTGAAGCGGTTCAGGAGACTGAAGCAGCCCCGGAAACTGAAGCGGCCCCGGAAACTGAAGCAGCCCCGGAAACTGAAGCGGCCCCGGAAACTGAAGCGGCCCCGGAAACTGAAGCGGCTCCGGAGACTGCAGCTGGTCCTGGTGCTGAAGCAGCACCCGCTGCTGAAGAAGCGGTGGAAACTGCCGCAGAAGGAAGCCAGGCAGAAGAGAGCGCGGCACCTGAGAGTGCGGCGCCGGAAAACCCCGCAGCGGAAACTGCGGCCCCGGAGACCGCCGCTGCAGAGAGTCCGATAGCAGAAAGCCCGGTGGAAGAAAGCATTCCTGGAGAGAGCCTTGCGGAAGAAGGACTTCCGGAAGTGGTCACATTAGAAGAAGAATCCGTGTTTGAAGTGTGTCCCGGACATTTGGATCTGACCATCAGAGCTGTCGTCTGGAACATGAATGGCGATAAGAATCTGTTCACTCTCGACAAACAGGGAAACAACAGTAAGAACTTTAACGAAAACTGGCAGGGATGGACCGAAGAGCGGATCCAGGAAGCAAAAGCACTGGCAGAAGCGGACTGGTACAATGATTACGGTCTTTCCGTCAGCCTGTTTTCCACCACCGCTACTCTGACAGAAGCAGAAATAGAGGAGCAGCTGGCCCTGCTTCCGCCTGGTCTTTCAGATCTGCGCAGGTCACTGGCAAGAACAGCCCTTGGAAGCATCGGCCGTATTCCTTACTATTACGGAGGAAAACCCGTCTCTCCTGACTATGACAAAAATAATTTCTACACCGTGATCCTTCCAGATTACAAGGGACGTGTGTTCCGCGGACTGGACTGTTCGGGATGGCTTGCGTGGGTCTACTGGAACACGACGGGGACGCCGCTCGGCGGCATCAGCACCGGCACCCAGATCCATCTGGGACGAGGGATCCGGAGAAAGGATCTCCGCACGGGAGATATCATTATCCGCGCCGGAAACGATGAGACCATGGGCCACGTCCTGATGTTCCTCCGCTGGGATGAAAGCGGTAAGGCTCTCTGCATTCACGAGACAGGGGGCATGGTGAACAATGTCAGCTTCAAGCTGAACGAGGATGTGGGCGCATCCTGCAGAAATCTCGTGGACTAGTAATCAATAAGGAAAATCTATTATTTATGGGATCTGACGAAAGAGATTTTGTCAACATCGATCTTTCCTCTGAAGAGGTGCAGAAGAACTACCTTGACAAGGAAAAGCGCCGGAAATATCTGAGTGATATGGAGCGCCTGAAGAGGATCAGGGAGGCATCCCGGAAGAAAAATCCGGAGCGCTATGCCTCCACTGCCTCCACTGCACCGGAGCCTCCTGTGAAAAAGCGGCGGCGCAGGAAACGTTCCGGAGGAATGATCAGAAATATTATCATCGTTCTGCTGCTGTTCCTCACCGTCTACGGAGTGCGGAACATCATGTTCGGCCGTTCCGCCGATCTCCTGAATCCGCTGCCGGCAGAAGAGCGGCCGAAAAAAGGTTTTTACACCGTCGCTGTTTTCGGTGTGGATTCCCGGGACGGCAACATTGACCGGGCGCTTTCCGATGTGAACATGATCGCCGTGCTGAACTGGGAGACCGGAGAGATCCGTATCTGTTCTGTTTTCCGCGACACCTTTGTTCAGATCAATGAAGACGGAAAACACCACAAATTCAATGAGGCGTATTTTAAAGGCGGTTCCAAACAGGCCCTGTGGACCATGAAGTATAATCTGGACATCGTCCCCGATGATTACATCACTTTCAACTGGAAAGCAGTCATTGATGCCATCAACATTATGGGCGGGGTAGATATCGAGATCACAGAACCGGAATTCGCTTATATCAACGCTTTTATCACTGAGACAGTGGAAGCCACGGGAATCGGCTCAGTCCACCTGAAAAGCGCCGGCATGAACCATCTGGACGGCGTCCAGGCAGTGGCCTATGCAAGACTCCGCCTGATGGACACGGATTTCAACCGGACGGAACGTCAGAGGAAAGTGGTGTCCCTTCTGATGGATAAACTGAAGAAGGCGGACACGAAAAAGAGGATCGAAGTGGTGACCAGCGTCCTTCCGGAAACAAGAACCAGCATCTTTATAGACGACCTGCTTCCTCTGGCCAAAGATGTGAGCAAATTCTATATCGGAAAAACAGACGGATTCCCCTTTGAAAGGGAGACCACCTGGATCGAGAAAAAGGACTGTGTGGTTCCCATTACGCTGGAAAGCAATGTGATCCAGCTCCATGAGTTCCTTTTTGACGACAAGGATTACAAACCAAGCAAATCCGTACAGGAAGTCAGCAACTATATCATTAAACACATAGGCAAAAAATGAAAACCGGCTCCGGGATGTTCATCGTCCCCGAGCCGGTTTTATGTATATTTATCTCGATTCCCCTATTCGATTTTGTCAATTGAATGTCTTCCCCTGCATCGCTTTCCGTACCGCCTCATAAGAACCCATGCCGCCAGCGGCAGCAGCAGACCCCCATGTTTCTTCGTTACTTCCGGCAATGTCTTGATGTCTTTCTTATGGCTTTATATTAACAGATGAAGTGTCATAGAAATGGCACAAAGAATTCTGCTTTTTCGGAAATGTGATCTGTTTTGTGCAGGAAAACAGATAAAAGTTTAGATTGATATTTTCCCAGTAAGTGCTACAATAAGGAGAGGAATAAAACTATTCGCGAAATTCCTGTTTAACGAATAATTTAGGGCAAAAATGCCGGATCCCGCAACAAATCCTGAAAGGACCATTTAT
Organism: Stomatobaculum sp.; assembly: GCA_017449925.1. The sequence goes on along the minus strand of JAFSYO010000180.1, from coordinate 8,077 downwards.
ATGGCTTCGAATAATCTGTCTTACAGCGACCAGGTGGACCGCGACAATGTGAAACACTTAAGAGAACTTCTTGCAGAACTTCCGCCGTACTGCAAGACTTATTTCCGCGGCATCGAACCGCGCACCCAGTCCAGGACCAGGATCGCCTATGCATATGACCTGCGGGTTTTCTTTCAATATCTGATGATCGAGAATCCTGAGGTTCGAAAAAAATGCCCTGAGATCAAAAATATTTCGTTAGACGTGCTGGAATCCCTTACTGCCACCGATTTAGAGGAATACATGGAATTTCTGAAGTACCGCCAGGACCAGGAAGGCTCCGGCGTCCTGAACCGTGAAACCGGGATCCGCAGAAAAATCTGTTCCTTGAGAAGCTTCTATAAATACCTGTATCAGAAAGAAATGATCGAGAACAATCCGGCAGCCAGGGTCATCATGCCGAAGCTTCACGAACATGAGATCATCCGCCTTGACATCGATGAAGTAGCTTCTATGCTGGATCTGGTGGAATCCGGTGAACAGCTGACGGAACGCCAGAAAAAATACCATGATAAAACAAAGCTCCGGGATCTGGCTCTGGTAACTCTCCTGCTTGGAACAGGCGTTCGAGTTTCCGAATGCGCCGGACTGAACCTGAACGACGTGGATTTTAAAAACGGCGGGATCCGGGTCCATAGAAAAGGCGGCAAGGAACAGGTCGTTTATTTCGGGGACGAGGTTGAGGAAGCCCTTTTGAACTATCTGGAGGAACGGGATCTGATCACGCCGGCTCCGGGTTCGGAAGACGCTCTTTTCCTTTCCCTGCAGAACCGGCGGATCAATGTGCGCAGCATTGAAAACCTGGTCAAAAAGTATGCCAGGATCATCACTCCCTTAAAAAAGATCACACCTCATAAACTGCGCAGCACCTACGGCACGAACCTGTACAGGGAAACCGGCGATATATATCTTGTAGCCGACGTTCTGGGTCATAATGACGTAAACACCACTAAAAAGCATTATGCCGCGATCCAGGAAGACCGGAGGCGCAGCGCCAGGAACGTCGTCAAATTACGGGAAAATCCATGAATATCTCTCAATTTTTAAGCCCTGTGAACTCTTCTGCAGGGCTTTTATTTTTCATTATTCTTTGTTATGCCTGACATGAAGCTTTTACAGGCGTTATTATATTTCATTATTATGCTAAAAGTAATTACATAGATAAGCTGCATTCACTTTCTGCATTTCAGCGGAATTCCCGATGGTTTCTGACTCTATATAAGGATTTATAATATACATGTTTGCTTTTGTAATTTGCTTATTATCTCAGGAGTCGTTACGATAAAAGAAAGGATATGAAAGTGATTAATTATCAGTATTACGGCTGTTTAATGTATTATATTAATAAAATGCAGTATTATTATAAATAATAAAAGAAAACAATTCATGAGGAGGTGTGCTGCTTTGATCGATACAAAATATTATTCGCTCCTCAAGGTAGTGGAAACGGGAAGCTATACGAAAGCGGCAAAAGCGCTCTCCCTTTCCCAGCCGGCAGTAAGTCAGCATATCCGGCTCCTGGAGACAGAACTCGGCATCCGAATCTTTGAACGCTCACGAAATCAGTCCAGACTTACAAAAGAAGGAAAAATCGTCGTCAAATATGTCCGAAAGATGGTTGCTCTTCAGGACCATCTGGAACGGGACCTGAAGAATGAAAGGAACAAGATCACTTCCCTCACCATCGGGATCACCCATACTGCAGAAAGCAATGTGATCGTCGAGGCACTAGCGGCCTATGTCAGCATGAACGACGGTATGAATATAAAGATCGTCACGGATTCTACGGACCATCTTTATCACATGCTGAAGAATTATGAACTGGATTTTGCCCTGGTCGAAGGACGGATCAACGATGCATCATTCAATCACATTCTTTTAGACACAGACTGCCTGGTCCTGGCCGTCTCCCCGCAGCACAAGCTTGCCAACAAGAGCACCATTACTATCAGCGACCTGAAAAAAGAAAAGCTGATCCTCCGCCTCCCGAATTCGAACACCAGGAACCTGTTCGCTACTTCTCTGGAAAGTCAGAACCTCAGTATCGACGATTTCAACGTAATCCTGGAGATCGATAATATCGCGACGATCAAGGACTTGATCCGCAGAGATTTCGGCGTATCCGTTCTGGCGAAAAGCGCCTGTATGGACGAATTAAAAAAGAATAAGATCTATACGCTATCGATCGAGAACCTGAGTATGATCAGAGAGATCAATCTGGTCTATACGAAAGACTTCGAACATCCGGAGCTTCTCCAGGATATCGCCAGAAAGTACAACGAGATGAGGAAGGAAATGCAGTAGAAAAATGTTATCAACAAAAAAAGAGCGGACATCCGCTCTTTTTTTAATGTGCAGGGAAACGTTTATATCACAGCAGCCGCACCAGACCTTTGACCTTGCCGAGGATCTCGACAGAATCGACTATGATCGGATCCATGGTGTCATTCTCAGGCTGAAGGCGGTAGTGGCCGTTCTCCTTGTAGAAACGTTTCACAGTAGCGCCGTCTTCCACCATCGCGACGATGATTTCACCGTTGGACGCAGTGTTCTGCTTTGCGACAAGCAGATTGTCGCCGTCGAATATTCCGACGTTGATCATGGAATCCCCCCGGACTTTCAGCATGAAAGTCTCCTGGTTTGGGAGAAGATCTGCAGGGGACGGAAAATAGTCCGAAATATTCTGCTCCGCCAGGATCGGCTCTCCTGCCGCGACGCGTCCGATCATGGGGACATGGGATATTTCTCTTCTCGTGAGGTTGAAAGTGTCATCTACGATCTCAATGGTCCTGGGCTTCGCAGGATCTTTTCTGATATATCCTTTTTTTTCCAGGGTCTCCAGATGCGCGTGGACAGAAGATGTGGACCGCAGACGGACTGCCTCACAGATCTCGCGGACTGCTGGCGGATAACCACGGGTAAGAATAGACTCTTTGATATATTCAAGAATCTCCTGCTGTTTCTGGGTAATCGTGCCTCTTGCCATAGTTGACTCCTCCAATACAAAGCCTGAACAAAACGCTGCAGGTCGTTTTATGTAACCTATATTAGCACGAATGTTCGACATTTGCAAGCGTATCCAAACTTTTGTTCGAAAAACAGGCTGAACGTATTGACAAACATATGTTTGAGTACTATGATACAAGAACAGATGTTCCGAATTTATGTTCGGAAACTTTGTTCGAATTATTTGCGCGGAGGTCTCCCATGAATAGAGCAGAAAAGGTTTTTCGCAGTCTTGTATTGACAGCTCTGCTGCTGGTCGTTTTTGTATTGTTTGCGGAGAATCGTCTTATTGTGGCACAGGCCGGCGAACGCAGTATTCCCGCAGGCTGCTGCTTCACCAGTGTCAAGATCTCCGAACAGGACACACTGGAAAGTTTTGCCGACCGCTACAATACAGACCTCTATGACAGCAACGATACATATATCAGTACAGTCCGCAAAATGAACGGCATGCACGGCGATAAGCTCTACCCCGGCTGCTATCTCAACGTGATCTGCCGCCTCCCTTGAAGTACATCCCTTGGTTCAGAATACAAACATCATAGAATAGTTTACATAAAAAAATTATGTAAACTAATTATTGCGATTACAAAAGAAGGACGCGTACCCGAGTGACGAATCGTTCCCGTCGGAGCGTTTCACAAGCAGCGCGGCGGCGCGACTGGGACCCACGTTTTTATGGAGCACAAAGCGCCGTCCGGATCGCTGCGAAGTGAAACCGACAGAGGGAACGCTGTCATGAGGGTACGCGTCCTTCTTTTAATTATCCTTATAGATTCTCCACATCCTCGATCATCGTTCCGTCCGTCCAGATTCTTTCCAGATTGTAGAATCTGCGGTCTTCACTGTTGAAGATATGGATCACGACGTCAACGTAATCCAGAAGGATCCAGTTTCCGTTCTGGTATCCTTCTTTGTTTTTCGGCTCAACTCCCTGTTTTCCAAGCTGAAATTCGAGCTCGTCGCAGATCGCCTGAGTCTGACGCTGGCTGTTACCGCTGACAAGAATGAAATAATCTGCGATGACAGACACCTTGGAGATGTCGATCACTTTGATCTCCGTCCCCTTTTTATCTTCCATCACTTTTACGGCAAGCTTCACGATCTCATTTGTGGTCATGTTCACTCTCCTTCTCTTTTTTCAGCCATTCATAACAGTTTTTTGTGTTAGAGTCCGCTTTGACCCCTTTGGAGTCAAGGTAATCCAGCGTGTGTTCCGTGATCTTCAGCATGCAGAGTTTTAAATCGCTGAAGGCCAGGGGCCGGACTTCCGGAAGATCCGGGGCCTTGTCCCGGTTTGGTTCAATGTAGTCCGCAGTGAAAACGATCTGTTCCAGAAGAGTCATATCTTCTTTTCCTGTCGTGTGCCAGCGGATCGCGGATAGGATCTCCGGGTCTTCTATACTGTACTTTTTCCCGGCCACATAGGGTCCCAGAACAGCGTGCAGGACCTGGGGCGCGTTCAGTTCTTCTTCTGTAAAAATGATACCGGCTTCCGGCGCCATTTTCAGAAGTTCTTTTTCTTTGTACTCCTTGGCGCAGTCATGCAGAAGTCCCGCAATAAGGGCTTTCCTGGCATCGGCACCGAAGCGCATGGCCAGACAGGCGGAAGTATATGCCACGCCCAGGGTGTGCTGATAGCGCGACGCGCTCAGGTTCTTCTCCAGTTTCTGTCTAATCTTTTCTATGTTGTAATCAGCCATTTTTCTCATAAAGATGGTGCGCCCGGATGTAGTCCAGGACACCGTCGGGGAGATATTTCCCCACATTCTTTTTCCCGTTCTGGATCCATGTCCTGATCTGCTCCGAGGAGATATCCACTTCGCCGGCATGGATGAATTGGATCCGGGCGTTGTATTTATCCTTCAATAGTTCCGCCTGCTGGTTCAGGGAGAGATGGTTCTTTTCATAGTCTCGCTCCGCCACCACCAGGACAGCATTTTGGGCAATGATCCCCGGCTCGTGCCAGGTGCCGAATTCATAGAAGGAATCCGCTCCCATGACGAAGTAAAACTCCGTATCCGGATTCAGCTGCTTCAATTCCGTCAGCGTATCGCTGGTATAGGATTTACCGGTCCGCCTTGTCTCAAAATCTGAACAGACAAAGGAAGGATACTTCCGGATTGCAAGTTTTGTCATTTCGTAGCGGTGGCTGAAGTCGGTGATGACCCGTCCCTGTTTGTGGGGAGGGTTCGGTGCGGGAAGGAACCAGAATTCGTCCAGTGAAAACTGGCGCCATGTGTTCTCTGCCAGTTTCAGGTGTCCGTTATGAACAGGATTAAAAGTACCGCCGAGAATCGCGATTTTTTTCACCTGTTTACCTCCGGGGCGCGCGCGGAAGAATGATCTTCCGGTCCTTTTCTTCTTTTGCGGGGCGATACAGGACGATCTTCTGTCCGATCACCTGGACCACTTCGCTGTGGGTCCTTCCTGCCAGTGCCTCAGCCATTTCATGAGGATCGTCCGCACAGTTCTGGAGCACAGAGATCTTGATCAGCTCACGCTTTTCCAGTGCTTCATTCACCGCTTCCGTAAATTCAGGGGTAAGAGCGGATTTCCCGATCTGGAAGATCGGATCCGTGGTCATTGCAATGCTTTTCAGAAACGCACGCTGTCTGCTAGTCATAGCTTCCTTTCTCTGCCGAACAGATACGATTATTTATAATAATCAAAGGCATGGCCGTACATGCGGACTGTATCTCCGTCCTTGATCCCGGCCGCCTCCAGATCCTTCAGAATACCGCTGTCTTTCAGGAATTTCTGGAAGAAGTCGAAGCCTTTTTCTGATTCCAGATTGGTATATCCCAGCATCTTTTCGATCCTGGGGCCTTCCACGACGAAGACGCCTTTTTCATCTCTTTCGATGGTGTAGGGCAATTCCTGATCTCCTGCGTATTCGATCTCCATTTCCGGTTCGAACACAGTAATGGTACGATCCATGGTCTTCAGCTTTTCCAGGATCCCGAATTCAAGCTCGCGGATCCCCTGTCCCGTCACGCCGGAAATCGGGTAGACAGGAATCTCAGGCTCAAAGGCCTTCCTGATCCGTTCTACAGGATCCTCTTCTCCTTCTTCCGTGAAAATGCTGTCGATCTTGTTTGCGGCAATGATCTGAGGTTTTTCCAGAATCTTCGGGTCGTACTTCTTCAGTTCTTCCCGAATGGTACGGATATCCTCCAGAGGGTCCCGGCCCTCCGTTGACGCCGCGTCCACCACATGGACCAGCAGTTTGGTTCTTTCCACATGCTTCAGGAAATCATACCCCAGGCCGACGCCTTCTGATGCGCCCTCGATCAGGCCCGGAAGATCTGCCATGACGAAACCTTCGCCGTCCTCCAGGTCCACGACGCCGAGATGCGGTGTCAGAGTCGTGAAATGATAATTACCGATCTCCGGTCTTGCGTTGGAGACCCGGCTGAGAAGAGTCGATTTCCCGACATTCGGAAATCCCACCAGTCCCACATCTGCGATGACCTTCAGTTCCAGCCGCACATAAAGCCCGGTGGCCGGCTGCCCCGGCTTCGCGTAGTTAGGCGCCTGCATGGTGGATGTGGCAAAATGCATGTTTCCGATGCCGCCCCGTCCGCCGCGGATCACGACCATTCTGCGATTCTCTCCGGACATATCTGCAATGATCTTTCCGCTTTCATCATCCCGGATCACGGTGCCCTCCGGAACCCGGATGACCAGGTCCTTTCCGTCGGCCCCGTGGCAGCGCCGCTTTGATCCCGGCTGTCCGCTTTCTGCCACATATTTACGCACATGGCGGAAATCCGCCAAGGTGTTAAGCCCGTCGCTCACTTCAAATATAATATCTCCGCCTTTTCCGCCGTCGCCGCCGTCGGGGCCGCCTGCCGGCACAAAGAGCTCCCTGCGGAAACTGACATGTCCGTCTCCGCCCTTGCCGGACTGAATATAGATCCTGGCTTTATCAGTAAACATGGTACTCGCTTTCTTAAAATGCAAGGGCTTCATACTTTAAAAAGTATGAAGCCCGGTCACTTCTGTTTTCCGGCGGATCCGAAGATCTGCCGAACCCTTTCTTATTCAGCCGCTGCTGCTTCCGCTCTCGGATAGACAGAAACCTTGGTGCGGTACTTTCCCCATCTTTCGAATCTGACAACGCCGTCTACCTTTGCAAACAGAGTGTCATCTCCGCCGATGCCCACATTGGTTCCCGGATGAATATGAGTGCCGCGCTGTCTGTAGAGGATGTTGCCGGCAAGAACAAACTGACCGTCCGCTCTCTTTGCGCCAAGGCGCTTGGACTCGGAGTCACGGCCGTTCTTTGTGGAACCGACGCCTTTCTTATGCGCGTGCAGCTGAAGGTTCATTGTGAAGAGCATAATTACACCTCCTGATCGCTAATCGTTAAATAGTTGCTTCCGTATTCTCTGCTGATCGTTTTAAGGCCCAGAAGGCAGGAATCCAGCAGAAGTACGGCATTCCTGTTCTCCCGCGACGACAGGATGAAGGAGAAGCTCCCTTCCTCCTCGCCGATCTCACAGGAAAACTTCGCGTCCGTGAGTTCGCTGACGGAATTCGCCAGGTTCAGTTCCAGCGCCGAGACCGCTGCACAGATAATGTCCCTTCCGGGGTCATCAAACTCTGCATGGCCTTCTGACCGGAACCCGATCGTCTCTTCAGACGCATTCCTGATGATCCTGACGGTGATCATGATCTTCAGGCGTTGATCTTTTCGATCCTGACCTGGGTATACAGCTGCCTGTGGCCATTCTTCTTGTGATAGCCTTCCTTCGGCTTGTACTTGTAGACGATGACCTTTTTCGCCTTTGCCTCTCTCAGGACAGTTGCGGTCACTGCAGCGCCCGGCACTGTGGGTGCGCCGATGGAGAGTTCGCCGTTGTTCAAAGCCAGAACCTGGTCAAAGGTCACGGTCTGTCCTGCATCAACTCCGAGTTTCTCAACCTTAATGATATCGCCCTCAGATACCTTGTACTGCTTACCGCCGGTAGCAATAATCGCGTACATTTCGGGTCCTCCTTCTTATCATTACTCGCCAACTGCGGCG